>JASJDS010000178.1 GCA_030065055.1 Calothrix sp. MO_192.B10 | reverse complement strand
TAGTTCTTCGTTGGGCGGTAGGGTTCCCTTGTGAAACAAGTTACTAACTCTGGCTATATTAGCACAATTTAGCTTCTTTATCCCATCTTCTAAGGGTGGTAATACTGACTCCATAATGTTCTGCTGCTTCTTTTGGGGAGACATACGCTTTAGTCAATAACCTCTTCAAACCTTAACATTTCTCTTGTGGATATTTGGAGATATTTGAAAAGGTTTGGTAAGAAAATTATTTAATAGTAACGCCTCGCGTTTATCCCTTTGAAGTTTTGCTTAATCCAGAGGTGAGTGGCTTAACCAAGTCTTCTAAAGTACAAGCACAGCAAATAAGAACAATTGCCAAGCAGCGCATTATTGGTGAAGTAGTAGGTAGTTTAGACGAAGATGTAATGATACTAATTGATGCTGCCTTGAAATTACATTTGGGATTGAATTGAGTATGAATGAGACTGTAAGCGTTGCATCACCACTTAAGATATGCAGCCTCAATTCCCTGCTCAAATCTGATTTTGCTATCTTTCTCAAACCAACTAATCACTTGCTCGGAGGTTAAATCTTCTACAGCCACACCATACTCTTGGGCGATGTGCTTTAACAATTTCAGTGATGAAATTGTCAACCGAGTTAAAAATTTTTCTGGAGAAGTCAGCAAGGCTGCGTCAACCTTACCTGATTCTTCTAGGGTTAAAAACTGTTCTGATGGTGATTGAGACGGTACGTTCATAAAGTCAAAAGTCAAAAGTCAAAAGTCAAAAGTAAAGAATCTAATTAATATTTCCTTACCTATGGGTAGAGACAGAGTACTTTTTAGAAGTCACTCTCATCACTCCTACCCTGCACCGTAGACACGAAGTGGCTTCTGTTAAGTAGCCGCTACCGCGTCTACACTCCAGGGCGCAAGGCTTGCGCCCCTATTCCATCACTCCCTCACTCCTTCACTCCTCCCCTCCTTCCCTGGCTTGGATTAAATAGCCACAACGATGTTCGCCATTAATAATCCATTGAGTACGTTCTACTGTACAATCTGGTAACACCGCCGCAAACATTTCTAATTCATGTCCGCACACACTGGGGAAAGATTCAGCCACATTGGAAATGGCACAATTGTGTTCGATTAATAAAAAGCGATGCTCCCTAGGAGCCACTGCGCGATCGCTCCCTTCGCTCATTTGTGCTTCACTAGAATCTACGGGGTGAAACTCTGCCATGTAGCCCTCAGCCCTTCTCAAATTGACTAAGGTAGCTATCCTCTCCCGCAGAGAAGCATTACCCAAACGTTCTCGATATTCTTCAGCTTTACGTTCCCACTGTTTTTTGAGAATAGAACTAACTTGGTCGCGCCCCACGGTTTCTGCTATGGTATCCAACAGGGAAACGGCAAAATCACCGTAACCGTCTGCTACTTCTCGACGCAGTTGTTCCTTACCTTTATTACTTAACTCATAAATATGTTGGGGTCGTCCCATTCCCCCCTGTACCCCAGAAGAGTACACCACAAGCCCTTCCGCCTCCAAATCCTTTAAATGGCGACGAATTGCTTGGGGACTGACATCTAAAGCTGTGGCAAGTTCTGAAGCCTTACCCTGTGAATGTTTTAGGAGATATTCTAATATATCGTGCTTGGTGGAGGACTGCTGGATAGTCGCCATCATCGTCCCAAAAAAAATTATTTGAAAATTTCACTTTAACAACAATATTGTTGTTAATCTAGCGTACAATGAAAACAGATTAAACAACAACTAAGTTGTTTTAGTCTTATATCTATAGTAACAGCCGTGCAGCAGCTCGGTCATCCCACTTGGGAAAGGCTTTTATATATCAAGCCTGTCTCCCATCCTTAAAGAGAAATTTCCTCCCAGAGAACACAACCAGAAACGCCGATGAGTGCTAGTGTTAAAACCTTAGTCAACCAGCCCTACAAGTACGGCTTTGTCACCGATATAGAAGCCGATACCATACCCCGTGGACTTAATGAGGACATCATCAGACTCATTTCTGCCAAGAAGAATGAGCCAGAGTTCATGTTGGAGTTTCGCCTCAAGGCTTACCGCAGGTGGCAAAAAATGACGGAGCCGAATTGGGCAGATGTCAACTATCCCCCCATTGATTATCAGGATATCATTTATTACTCTGCACCCAAGCAAACTGAGAAGAAAAAAAGCTTGGATGAGGTAGATCCTACTTTGCTGGAAACTTTTGAGAAGTTGGGTATTCCCCTATCGGAACAGAAGCGGTTATCTAATGTGGCGGTGGATGCCATTTTTGATAGTGTTTCCGTTGCTACCACCTTTAAGGAAAAGTTGGCGGAAGATGGGGTAATATTTTGTTCCATTTCGGAAGCTGTTCAGGAACACCCAGAGCTAGTTAAGCAGTATTTGGGAAGTGTGGTGCCGGTGGCAGATAACTATTTTTCTGCTCTCAATAGTGCTGTATTTAGTGATGGCTCTTTTGTGTATATTCCCAAGGGTGTGAAGTGCCCAATGGAACTGTCTACTTACTTCCGGATTAATTCTGGGGATACGGGACAGTTTGAGCGTACCCTAATTATTGCTGAAGAAGGTAGTTATGTATCGTACCTGGAAGGCTGTACTGCGCCCATGTACGATAGCAATCAGCTCCACGCAGCGGTGGTAGAGCTGGTTACTTTAGATAATGCGGAAATTAAGTATTCTACTGTCCAGAATTGGTACGCTGGCGATGAGAATGGTAAGGGGGGAATTTACAACTTCGTTACCAAGCGGGGATTGTGTCAGGGAGTTAATTCTAAAATTTCTTGGACGCAGGTAGAAACTGGCTCGGCAATCACTTGGAAGTATCCCAGTTGTGTATTGGTAGGGGATAATTCCGTGGGTGAGTTTTACTCGGTGGCGCTGACTAATAATATGCAGCAAGCTGACACGGGAACTAAGATGGTTCATGTGGGGAATAATACCCGCAGTACTATTATTTCTAAGGGGATTTCTGCTGGGAAGTCTAGTAATAGCTACCGGGGATTGGTGAAGGTGAATCCCAAGGCGAAGGGAGCGAGGAATTATTCCCAGTGCGATTCGATGTTAATTGGGGACAATGCCCACGCTAATACTTTCCCTTACATTCAGGTACAAAATCAAACGGCGAAGGTGGAGCATGAGGCTTCTACTTCTAAGATAGGGGAAGACCAACTATTTTACTTTGCTCAACGGGGTATTTCGGCGGAAGATGCGGTGTCGATGATGATTAGCGGCTTCTGTCAGGATGTGTTTAATCAGCTACCGATGGAGTTTGCGGTGGAGGCTGATAAGTTGTTGAGTTTGAAGTTGGAAGGAAGTGTAGGGTAAGAAAGGCTCACGCAGAGGCGAAGAGGCGCAGAGAAAGAGAGTAAAGAGAGAATTAAAGAGAGAGTAAGGATGATTGTTGAGAATAGTGAAGTAGTGTTGTCTGTTAAGGATTTGACGGCGAATGTGGATGGTACGCCGATTCTTAAGGGTGTGAATTTGGAGGTGCGTGCGGGGGAAGTTCACGCGATTATGGGACCGAATGGTTCTGGTAAGAGTACTTTTTCTAAGGTGTTGGCGGGACATCCGGCTTATGAGGTGACTGGTGGTGAGGTGATTTTCCAAGGGGAGAATCTTTTGGAGATGGAGCCGGAGGATAGGGCCAGAAGTGGGATATTTTTGGCGTTCCAGTATCCTTTGGAGATTCCTGGGGTGAGTAATTTGGATTTCTTGCGGGTGGCGTATAATTCTAAGCGCAAAGCTCAGGGTTTGGAGGAGTTGGAACCCTTTGATTTTGAAGATTTGGTGTATGAAAAGCTGGATGTGGTGAAGATGGATGCGGCTTTTCTCAATCGCAGTGTGAATGAGGGTTTCTCTGGTGGGGAGAAGAAGCGCAATGAGATTCTGCAAATGGCGCTTTTGGAACCAAAGTTAGGAATTTTGGATGAAACGGATTCTGGTTTGGATATTGATGCGCTGAAGATTGTGGCGAATGGGGTAAATCAGTTAACTAGTCCGGAAAATGCCACGATTATGATTACTCACTACCAACGGTTGCTTAATTATATTGTGCCGGATTATGTCCATGTGATGGCAAGGGGACAGATTATTAAGTCTGGTGGTAAGGAATTGGCGTTAGAGTTGGAATCTCGCGGTTATGACTGGGTTTTAGAGGAAACTGCGGTGGAGGTAGGTGTGTAATGAATATGCAAGTATCTCCCAGTGCGATCGCTAATTCTGATATTGTCAAGTTAAGTTCTACTCTGTTGGATAGGGATGTTTATCTAACTGGGTTGTTAGATAAGGTTAGCAGTAATCAAACAGAGGGTTGGTTACAGGAAGTAAAGGAACGTGCTGCTAGTTGGGTACGTCACTCTGTGATACCCAATACCCGCGAGGAGGAATGGCGATTTACTGATTTATCTGCTTTACGTCAGGTGGAATTTCAGGTAGGGACGCAATCTACTGTGTCTGGTGATGATATCCCCCCTCTACCGGAAGCATCTAACAGCCGTTTGGTATTTGTGAATGGTGTTTATGCACCAGAGTTATCAGTTACTACAGATTTACCTAATGGGGTGATAGTTAGTAATTTGGCTGGTTTACCAGAAGGTTATACAGAGAAAGTACAGCAATATTTAGCACAGTCTGAGGGCGCGTTAGAAGTATTCACCGCTCTGAATACGGCTGGTATTAATGATGCTGCGGTGGTATGGATACCTAAGAATGTGGTGGTGGAAACACCAGTTCATTTGGTATTCATTGCTGCTGGGAAGCAATCAACTATTTCCCAACCCCGTTGTTTGGTGGTAGGGGAAACTGGTTCCCAGGTGAGTTTGGTGGAAGAGTATATCAACCGCAGAGGCGCGGAGAGTGCGGAGGAACCATACTTTACCAATGCGGTGACGGAGATTTTTGTGGGTGAGAATGCCCAAGTCAATCACACCCGCATCGAATCTGAGGGTGTGGAGGCATTTCACATTGGTAAAACTGCTGTTACCCAAGCTAGATACAGCCGTTATAGCTGTCATGTAATTACCTTGGGTGGGAACCTATCCCGCCATAACTTAGAGATTCTGCAAACTGGCGAGCAAACAGAAACCACCCTCAATGGTTTGACCATGATTGACGGTAAACAGGTAGCTGATACTCACAGTGCGATCGCACTTAACCATCCCTATGGTACCAGCCGTCAGCTACATAAGTGTATTGTGGGTGGCAAAGCTCATGGGGTATTTAACGGAAAAGTATTTGTACCCAAACCCGCCCAATTAACTGATGCAGGGCAATTAAATCGTAATTTACTGTTATCTCCCCAAGCTAGGGTAGATACCAAACCCCAACTAGAAATTACTGCCGATAACGTTAAATGTGCCCACGGTGCTACCGTCAGTCAATTAGAAGATGATGAAATCTTCTACCTACAAAGCCGGGGAATCGATGAAGATAACGCCCGCAACCTATTAATTCACGCCTTCGCAGTGGAAATTATCAACCACATCCCAGTACCCTCCCTCCGGGAAAGACTCATCCAAACAGTTAACCAGTTTTAGTTGAAGATTTCTAAATCTTTATCTATGTAGGCACTAACAACTAACAACTAACAACTAACAACTGACAACTAACAACTAACAACTAACAACTAACAACTGACAACTAACAACTAACAACTAACAACTAACAACTAACAACTGACAACTGACAACTGAAATGACCTGTATCCAAGAAAAAACCATTGCCGATAAAGTCCGTGCTGACTTCCCATTATTACATCAGGAAGTCAATGACAAACCACTAGTTTACCTAGACAACGCCGCCACCTCCCAAAAACCCCAATTTGTCATTAATGCTCTGCGCCACTATTACCAGGAATATAATTCCAACGTCCATCGCGGCGCCCACACCCTCAGTGGTAAAGCTACCGATGCTTATGAAGGTGCGCGGGATAAGGTAGCCAAATTTGTCAACGCTGCATCTCGCCAAGAAATTGTCTTCACCCGCAACGCCACCGAAGCCATTAACTTGGTAGCTTACAGTTGGGGAATGGATAACCTACAGCCAGGAGACGAAATTATTACCACGGTGATGGAACACCACAGTAATATAGTTCCTTGGCAACTTATCGCCCAAAAAACCGGCGCAGTCCTCAAATTTGTGGAATTGACAGCGGAACAAACCTTTGATTTTGCCCATTTTAAAACTCTACTTTCACCAAAAACCAAATTAGTCTCAGTGGTTCACGTTTCTAATACCTTGGGTTGTATTAACCCGGTAGCAGAAATTTGTGCATTGGCACACCAACATGGAGCAAAGGTATTAATTGATGCTTGTCAAAGCGTGCCCCATATGCCCATCGACGTGCAGCAAATTGGCTGTGATTGGTTGGTGGCTTCGGGACACAAAATGTGCGCTCCTACAGGCATTGGCTTCTTGTATGGTAAGCAAGAAATCTTAGAATCCATGCCTCCCTTCTTGGGTGGTGGGGAAATGATTGCTGAGGTGTTTTTAGACCATTCTACCTACGGGGAATTACCCCATAAATTTGAAGCAGGAACCCCCGCAATTGGAGAAGCGATCGCACTGGGTGCAGCAGTAGATTATCTTAATAGTATTGGTATGGAGCAAATTCATGCCTATGAAGCTGAATTAACCGCTTATTTATTTCAACAATTAGATAAAATTCCCCAAATCAAAATTTATGGTCCCCATCCTAATTTTAAAGGAGAAGGGAGAGCAGCACTAGCAGCATTTACTGCTGGGGAAGTCCATGCTAACGACTTAGCAACATTATTAGATCAAGAAGGGGTTGCTATTCGTTCTGGACATCATTGTACCCAACCTTTACATCGTTATTTAGGGATTCCTGCAACTGCACGGGTGAGCTTATCTTTCTACAATACCCGTGAAGAAATAGACATATTTATTAAGTCTTTGCAGGATACCTTAGATTTCTTTCACAGCATCTTGGGTTAAATGTTTTATTCAGTCATAATAGACGTAGAGATATTTGCTTAAATGTCTCTACTTTCCCTCTTACTACTAGAGAAACTTGGAACAAAATAATAAAAATTGTTGATTGAGCGGCAGAAATATTGATTAATTATACCAGCTGTTAGCTTAATTTATTCACCTTTATTATTGTAAAAAGAATAAATAGTAACACTCATAATTAAGACAATACACTCACTAATAACTTTACATAAATACAAATTATTACTTCTTAATTCAAAGATGATATAGGAATCCTAATTGATTTTTGAAATATACGTAGGGGAGCCAGCACTGTTGGCGGGTTTCCCGACATAAGGCGACTGGCGTTGTGTTGTCGCGGAGCGCAACGCACCATTATATAGGGATTTCGGTGCATATAGCCCTAGCCTGCGGCAAGCCGCTGCGCGTCTACGGGCATGGCTAAGTGCAAAGCACACGCTGCGCGCGTTAACGTAGTTCCTCTGTAAGAGGCACGCTAAAGACTAGCGTCATAATGCATCCTACAAATACCTAATTTTTTTCAATATTCAAACCGGACTCCTATATTTTTGATTTTAGTTTAAATGTTGATGCGTAATAAAATAACTAAATCATATTTTTTTTACAATAATTTATCCGGATTTACACTTAATTCTTATTGTGATTCGATAAATCAATGAATAACTATAGACGTATCCAGGCTTTTACTATAGAAAGTTATAGGTTTATGCTTTGCGATACCCTTAAAATATATACAGGGAGCGAAGGTGTCTAATTAGAACTTAATTAAATGCTGAATTATGATTAACCTCGAAAATATCCATCCCCTCACAGAATTCAAGCGCAATGTTAAACAGTTTATAGAGAAAATTAAAACGACTAAATCCCCCTCGTACTTACAGTTAACGGAAAAGCAGAGATTGTAGTTCAAGATGCTCGCAGCTTTCAAGAAATGATACAACGCTTAGAGCATTCAGAAGCAGAAATACGCAGACTCAAGTCAGAAGCACTACAAAGGGATATCGATCTGGGTATGGAACAGTTACAGAATGGTCAATATACGGAATATAATGACGAGTCTTTACCAAATTTGTTACAAACTATTAAAGAGCGAGGACAACGCCAACTTAACCAAGAACAAGGGAAATGAATCGTTACAAAATTTCCCAACTTGCAGAGCAAGACTTGGAGGATATTTGGGTTTATCTTGCCCAGAATAATCAAATTGCTGCGGATAATCAGATTTGTTGGGTTTCCCTTCGTTCTACCCAACCTACACGATAGTTTGAAAACACGCCCTAGGGCGTACAAAGCAAAAATCCCCCGACACAGCCTGAGCTTGTCGGTGGGAGTATCAAATTTTGATTTTTTTGTCTTTCCTTAAATGTGAATACCACACTCAGTCTTTTGACTACCCCGCCAGCGTCCAGCACGTTCATCTTCGCCGGTAGTAACTTTAGTGGTAATGGGTTCATCGCCAATGCTGGGATAACCTTGGTCATGTAGAGGATTGTAAATTACCCCATATTCTGCCACATAAGCCCAAGTTTCTTTACGAGTCCAGGTAGCGATGGGATTAATTTTCATCCGCCCTTGGTTATCTAGTTCAAATATGGGCATATTAGCACGGGTAACAGCTTGATCGCGACGACGGCCAGTAATCCATGCTACGGTATTTAATTCCTGTAAACCCCGCTGTAATGGCTCAATTTTTGTAATTTGGTGGAATTGGGCAATATCTTGATCCCACAAAGCTTCACCATACTTAGCGGCAAATTCTTCACGACTATTGATATCAGGGGTTTTATATACTTTCAAATTCAGGTTATAAACCTTTACAATTTTGCTAACTAATTCTAAAGTTTGGGGGAAATGATATAGGGTATCCAGAAATATGACTGGAGTTTGTTGTTTGAGTTCACGGTAGAGAATATCGGTAATTACTATATCATCTACGTTAAAGGCACTAGTTTGTACTAGACCCGTGGGTATATTTTCTACAGACCATGCTAATACTTCTCTGGGATGTGCAGTCTCAAATTTTTGATTTAATTCATCTAAGTCAAAATTGACGCTGCTACTGAATGCGGTAGAAGATGCCATAAATTTTAGTTCTCAATCAAACACTTATATACCTCTATCAAAGTAATTTTACCTCAGAAAGGCACATAATCCGGTCGGGAATCCGGTATTTATTTTTTTCGGTTCGCACCTAGTGTTTCGCCACATTAGTTCATCAGGCTAGGTAAGGTTATCCCCGACTTCTGAATCAATATCCGCACATCATGGGGATTCCTAGGATAGAAGTCGGGGATCGCTCACACCCGTGACTGATCAAAATTAATGGCATGAACCACTGAGGTTATATCGCTTAGTAATCGCGAATTCAGTAATATACACTATCTATGTGAAGAAAAATAAAGTAAGTTTAAGTTTTACCATGTATTTATCAATAAATATACTAATACTGATATTGTTAATGGAACGTTAACAAACGAGGGATTCTATCGCTGTCAGCACCCCGCTCGTGCATAGACGGAGCTTCAAGCCCCTATCTTTAGGTAGCTGACCAGCCTAAGTCTTAACATCTCGACTTCGCTCGATGTTAAAACTGAGCGAAGCCGAAGTTTTAACTGACTACGTTATCAGCAAGTGCCAAAGTTCCTACCTTGGAATGCGTAGGTTCGCCAGTTCCAAGCTCTAGAACCTGAGCGTTAAACAGCTTTACGAGGGGTAAGGCAGTGCGTTTAGGAAGTGCCGACTGATAACATTGGCGTTAGCGAAGCGGGACGAAGTCCGGCAAACTTTACGCTTTGTAGCAAGGCGATTCCCGGCATACAGGGAAGTTGGTAAGTACTACTCCTCTGCTTACCCATCCCCGAAAGGGGTACGGCTAATAAATTAGCCGTGTCGTGTTTCCTCCGTGGTCACTAGACGCACGGTTTCCACATTCCCGGAGCTTTTTAGATGAATAATTCAAACACTCCCAACCCATTAAAAGAATCTCTGTTGATGGGAGCTATGGTAATGCTGACTAGTGTGAGCGTTATCACGATTATGAATATGTTTTAAGCCAAAAATTAAAATTTTAATAAATTTATGTTAAAAACCCCATTCGCAAATGAAAGGGGTTTTTTTCATCTCCCTGGAGTTTGGGGAGTGAAGGAGGGAAGAGTTCGGAGTTCGGAGTTCGGAGTGATGAATTAAAGACTGTCAACCATCAACTAACAACTAACAACTACCAACTAACAACTAACAACCATCAACTGTCAACCATTTAATATTGAGAGTGTCAACTTGCTACCTACAGAAAGGATACAAATGCAACTCATTCTATACAGCAAGCCAGGATGTCACTTGTGTGAAGGTTTACAAGAAAAATTGGAAACAATTATACAAATGGGTAATATCCCCTCTCTCCAGCTCGAAATTCGTGATATTACCACCCGTAATGATTGGTTTCAAGCTTATGAATATGAAGTACCCGTACTGTTTTGGGCTGGTGATGACAATCAGGATAAATTGCAACCAATACCCCGCCCTTCTCCCCGGATTACAGTGCAAAAATTAGAGCAAATTTTACAAAAGTACCTCTAACATATTTGTAGAAAAAATAAACTTAGTGCAGAATAGGCGCAAGACAAGCGTGTGACGAGGTTCTCAAAGATGAAACTGCGGGAGTTACTAGCTACTGTAGAGGGGATTGCTCAATTACCTGCACATCCGGCTCTAGATGCTGAAGTTAAAGGCTTAAAGACAAATTCCCATGCTTGCAGTGTGGGAGATGTATTTATAGGAATGCCGGGAACAAGGGTTGATGGTGGGGATTTTTGGCATAGTGCGATCGCATCTGGAGCGATGGCTGCAATTATTTCCCCCCAAGCGGCTGCAAAACATCCACCCACTCCTGATGATTGCATAATTGTGGCAACGGATATGACTCAAGTCTGTGCCCAATTAGCAACTGTTTTTTATGACAATCCGGCTCAAAAATTGCAACTAATTGGGGTAACAGGAACTAATGGTAAAACTACCACCACCCATTTAATTGAGCATTTTTTCCAACAAGCTCAACAACCCACAGCTTTAATGGGTACTTTGTATACTCGCTGGCAAGGGTTTGAACAAACAGCAGTCCATACCACACCCTTCGCAGTGGAATTACAAGCACAACTAGCCGCCGCCGCAGATGCTGGTAATAAGTATGGGGTAATGGAAATTAGTTCCCATGCTTTGGCACAGGGAAGGGTATTGGGTTGTCAGTTTGCAGTCAGTGTATTTAGTAATCTCACCCAGGATCATCTGGACTTCCATCAAGATATGGAAGATTATTTTGCGGCGAAATCCCTACTATTTTCCGCCGATTATTTACAGGGTAAGGCAATTATCAACGCCGATGATGCCTACGGTAAGCGGTTAATTAATAGTCTGGGTGCCCAGAAGGTTTGGAGTTACAGCGTCAACGATACCAGTGCGGACTTGTGGATGAGTGACTTAAGTTACGAACCCAATGGTGTCACTGGACAACTGCATACACCAAAAGGTAATATAGCCTTCCGATCGCCCCTTGTTGGTCAGTACAACCTAGAGAATTTACTGGCAGCAGTGGGAACAGTTTTATACCTAGAATTAGATTTACAAGTGGTAGCAGGAGCGATCGCTAACTTTCCTGGAGTACCGGGACGGATGGAAAGGGTGGAAATTAGCCCAGAGCAGGATATTAGCGTCATAGTGGATTATGCCCACACACCGGATAGCTTAGAGAACTTACTCAAAGCCTCCCGTCCTTTTATACCTGGTAAAATGATTTGCGTCTTTGGTTGTGGAGGCGATCGCGATCGCACCAAACGCCCGCAAATGGGCAAAATTGCCGCCGACTTAGCTGACGTGGCAGTAGTTACCTCAGATAATCCCCGTACAGAAGACCCAGAGAGGATTTTACAGGATATTTTGGCAGGCATACCAGCAGCAGCCAACCCAACCGTAATTTGCGATCGCTCCCAGGCAATTCAAGAAGCGATCGCTCAAGCCCAACCAGGTGATGGGGTTCTCATCGCTGGTAAAGGCCATGAAGACTATCAAATCTTAGGCACAGAAAAAATCCACTTCGATGACCGAGAACAAGCACGGACCGCCTTGAACGATAGAATTGCGACCAAGATGTAGTGTAAGGAGTTCGGAGTTCGGAGTTCGGAGTTCGGAGTTCGGAGTTAGAATTCTTCCCTCCTACCCTGCGGGAAGCCACTTCGTGTCTACACTCCTTCCCTCCTCAACTCCGGGTTAGTCAAGTAAACTTTTTTGCAGTTACTATTGACTAATTGGAAAGATTGGTATAACTACTTATTGGGTAATAACATGAAATCAAATAAAGTGATTTTACTGTTAAACTCAGTAACTATGTACACATAAAATCAAACATTTACACTAACTGTACCAGCGGATTTAATTCAATGGTCATGCTCTAAACTAAAATTCTCTAACATTAATTGTTTTTCCTCTCTTTAATTGTGCTGAATTCATGAATGTTTCTCCTGCTCAGGATCTGTCTCTTTATCAGTTAGCTTTGGGAGAGCAAGACTCACCCCAAACATTTCCTCTAACTTCTGCCACTTTACTATCACTGGTAAAATCACAAATTGACTTACTCATCGAACAGCAGATTGCAGCCACTTTATGGGTAAAATTACCACCGGGAAGTATTTGGCAATCAGAAATTACGCGCTATAACTCCGCATTAGATAAAGCAACTAAAATCTATACTTGCCATCTGGATAAAAATAGTCAATCAGCCACTGAGGTAAAGAATCAAGCTCCATCGCTGCATCACTTATACTTACAACTCGATGGTGAGAGTCAATTAAAAAGAGAATACTTTTTTGTTGTCTTATCGCCGCAGTTTTGCAGCTTAATCTTGGCATATCGCCCACACAAGAAGCAGAGAGAACAAACATCAGCCAGCGCCAATCAAAAGAAAACAGCATCATTGTTGGGAATCACCTGTTTTGACGGCAAAATAATTCAACGGGTATTAGATGGTATTTATCAAGAAATAGCCCCAGAAGAATTATCTAGAGATTTCCTTTGTCCCGACGCACCAAACCTGGAATTAATCAATCGACTATTAGCAAAACAAATTAAAAGACAAGACGAAATTAGTCGCCAAGTCATCACCCAAAAAGTTGCTAAGGTACAGGAACAAAATCACAACCTACAACATGCTTTAGCCAATAAAGATGAATACTTAAACCATATGTGTCAAGAGTTACGTACTCCTCTGACTCATATGAAAACTGCTCTGAGTTTGTTAAATTCTCCTAACATGAAAGCACCTCAGCGGCAACGTTATTTACAAATGCTTAATACTCAATGCGATCGGCAAAACGCACTGATTCATGGAGTTTTGGAACTGGTGCAAATGGAGCGTAATTTAGATGAAACTGCTTTAGAATCAGTTCACCTAGCGGATATTGTTCCAGGGGTAGTCAGTACCTACCAGCCTTTAGCACAAGAAAAAGGCATTATGCTTGCCTACACAGTACCAAATGAATTACCTGCTGTGAAGTGTGTCAATGGTGGACTCAGGCAAATAGTGATTAATTTAATTGCCAACAGTATTAAATTTACCTCCAATGGCGGACAGGTTTGGGTGCGAGCGCGTCTGCAAGGGGATTCTGTACAATTGGAGGTTCGGGATACGGGTATCGGTATTTCTGACAATGACTTACCGAACATTTTTGACCGTTTCTATCGCGTCCATCCAGCCACCACAGAAGATCCTGGCGGTGCTGGATTGGGTTTAACAATGGTACAACACCTAGTAGAAGTGAGTGGCGGTTCTATTACGGTTAAAAGTAAGTTGATGGAGGGTTCTACGTTTACAGTCCATTTACCTAGAGTGAGGGAGTGATAGTTGGTAGTTGTTAGTTGTTAGTTGTTAGTTGTTAGTTGTTAGTTGTTAGTTGGTGGTTGTTAGTTGTTAGTTGTTAGTTGTTAGTTGGTGGTTGTTAGTTGGTGGTTGTTAGTTGTTAGTTGGTGGTTGGTGGTTGACGGTTGACAGTCTTTAATTCATCATTCCTTCCCTCTTTCCCTCCTTCACTCCATCACTCCTTCCCTCCATCACTCCTTCACTCCTTCACTCCTTCACTCCTAATTCTTCGCCCCTAACGGTTGCTTTTCTTGAATTTCCAAGGGTAAAAAGATGGTTAAAACTTCTCCGTGCTGAGGACGCTGACGAACAATTAACTTACCACCTATTTCTTGGAATAGATGTTTGGTTGCGGAAAGATTAAGGCTAATTGTACCTGTTTCTGGTTGGAAAGTTAGCAATTGTCCCAGTGCTTTACGTATGGGTGGCGTACATGGAAATGCTGATTTTTTGTCCTGCTCTTGGGACTGTGGTAAAGGTAATAATTGCAACTTTAATTGATTGCCAGCAGGAATTACCCGTACTTGAATGCGGCTTCCTGAGGGCAAGTTACGAGTCACATTTTCCATCACACCTGTCAGAACCCGATCTAACATTACCGGATTACTTACCACCGTTGGTAACTGCTGGGGTAAAACAACTTCTAAAGTCAAGTTACGTCTGCTAGCGGCTTCTTGCCAACGGGGAATATTTTGATGGAGGACTTGATCTAAGGACATGGCTGTGAGGGGAGTTTTGGTAGCCAGCCTGCCAACATTACAAGTTTCCAACTCTGCTGCCTGGAATAGTAACTCCATGCGATCGATTTGTTCGGTACATTCGCGATCGATAATTTTTAAACGCTTGATGACGTTAGCAGGCAAGTCCTTTTGCCTTAACAATAGGCGTGTGGTGGTGCGAATTGTTGTTAATGGAGTACGGACTTCATGGGCAAAAGCTTGCAGTAATTCCACGTCATTACGCTGTGTAGATGAGTGAGAATTGTCAATACCATTGTCTAATATATCTTGTTTATGTAAACCAGAATGGGGCGATGAAATATTAACGGTCATATTTCCCTTCTCACTTTGCCCTTTAGGTACAGCTTCCCCTTTCGGTTCTGGCATATATGTTAGTAACAACTGACTAAACTGCAAAACCTGGCGGTAATCTGGTGCTACTTGTGGATACCTTTGTACTAATAACTCTAAATCTGCGAAAAAATTGGGATTAGTAAGCATCACCCTTGCTCCCAATGCTTGCCATGCTTGTTGAACTACTTCTGGCTCAAAAGAAAAGAGGAAATTGCGGCTACCATTTTCTTCTGCTGTCAAAACCAGTAGTAATCTAAATTGTTCTGTAAATATCAAGCAAAACTGCTCTTGTGCCAAAGGATCTACTGGTAGCAAAGGTAATACAGATTCTTGGGGGCAAACTTCTGCATCCGGATTAACATCTACAGTAGGCATCAATGCCAAGGGGTTAAATGGCTTGGCTGTAAAAGTAATACTCTGCAAATGATGGGTTAGTTGTGGGTGACTAAATACGGGAACTGGTCCTGTTAAAACCAATCCAGGGATGGTGTTATATGTTGCTTTTTTTACATCAGTCAGCAGTATTTGTTCCGCTGCTGCTAGCCCCATTCGCCACTGCTGTTGAGCTTTCGCAGATGAACATTCAACCACAGTGGATTGATTATTGGCGGCTACAACTTCCTCTAGGCTTGGCAATATCCATTTGTACACCGATTTTCACCCCTTGATTTGCTAGTTACCTTCAGTGGGTAAGCAGGTTCATCACTACTTATGAGGTTATAGGTATTTGTAGGTGAATGAAAGTCGTAGAACCGAACAAATGAGGTGCGATTTTCCTCTATCTTGAAAATGGTTGTTAGTTGTTAGTTGTTAGTTGTTAGTTGTTAGTTGTTAGTTGATGGTTAACAGCTTAGGTGTGGGATTTGACCGTGGGGCAGTAGCTTGAAAATGGTTAATCAGCGCGGAGTTTGTAGGGGCGCATTGCGTGCGCCCTTGAGGAGTGAGTCACAAAGCATTTTCATAGGCAGGTTGTGGGATTTGACCGTGGGGGACTATCTTGAAAATAGGGAACTCTTAACAGGGAACTCTTAACAGGTATTGCCATGTTTGGTTGTGGACAAACGTTCATTAGGGAATATATTGTGGGAATTGTCCGAAAATTATTCCCCCCAAGTAAAATTTACACGGATAGATGGATTTTTTGAGAATTCTGGGAACACTAAATTTAAATAGCTTGCAAAGAAAATTAAGATGCTGAAGTTAATACCAGCTAATTTATATATATTCTGTGGTCTTACTACCTATTATTTACTTGTATCACAAAGTGCGATCGCACAAAATACTCCCTCAATTACTTCTGACAACAGTCTGAACACAAACGTCTTGACTTCTCCTGATGGCAAGCAATTTCGCATTGATAATGGTACAGTCTCTGGGAATAATCTCTTCCATAGTTTTGATAAATTCTCCGTTCCCACAAAAGGTTCTGTTCTCTTCAACAATGCCACAAATATTCAGAACATCTTTGGTCGAGTAACTGGGGGTAACGTTTCTATAATTGATGGTGCAATTGGTGCTAAGGGTACAGCCAATCTATTTTTGCTTAATCCTAGTGGGGTTATTTTTGGTCCTAACGCTTCCCTGAACATAGGTGGTTCCTTCGTTACCTCAACAGCAGATAGTATCATCTTTGAAGATCAGGTGAAATTTAGTGCCACTGACAAGAGTACACCACCAATCCTGAGCATGAAAGTTCCTGCAGGATTGCAATATGGTCCTAATCCCGGAGCCATAGAAGTTAATGGTGTTGGGCAAGCATTCCAGATAGATTCTACAAACCAAGCTGTACAAAGAGGAAGAGCATTTACAGGATTAAAAGTAAAGCCTGGTCAAACCCTTGCCTTAATAGGTGGGGATGTCTCTCTCAAAGGAGCTAGTTTAACAGCTGAGGATGGGCGAATTGAACTCGGAAGTGTCCGTGACAGTACAGTTAACCTCAAGCAGGACAATTCCAGTTGGATATTTAACTATAAAGATGTCAATATCAATAATTTTCAGGATATTAGTCTAGCAAGTGGACTTCGTTTGAATGTTCCTCCAAGTTTCGGAGGTGGCTATACATTTCTTGGTTCTTCTCTGGAGGTAAGTGGCAAAAAAGGTGGTGATATTCAAGTACAAGGACGACGTATCGATATTAGTGAGGGTTCTGCTATGTTGGCAGATACTTTAGGTGATAGTGATACTGGAGGAACTTTAACCATAAAAGCCACAGAAGCTGTTAACTTATCTGGAAAATTAAAACCTGGTACATCCAGCTTTTCTTTTGATTTTATAAGCCGCTTATCCACAGATGTTGCTCCAGATGCCACAGGGGTTGGAGGTAAGTTAGTTATTGATACTAAAAACTTGACTATTACTGATGGTGGTCAAATATCTGTTGGTACTTTTAGCTCTGGTAATGCAGGTACCCTGAATGTCACAGCAGATAATGTGGAAGTGAGTGGTTTTAGTTCCCGTCGTCCCAGTGGCTTATTTGCTCCAGTGGCAGTGAATGCTACTGGTAAAGGAGGTAACATAGAGCTGAATATAAAAGATAGCTTAAAGCTGGATGGAGGAGCGCAGATTTTTGCCACTACATTTGGTGAAGGAGATGCAGGAAATTTAACTATCAAAGCTCAGAAGGAAGTAGAATTACTGGGAACAGTTGTAGTTCCCAATCGTGGTGAATTTTCTACCCTGTTATCCGCTAATGTGGCAAGGGGAGCCACAGGAAATGCCGGTACTTTAAAGCTAGAAACCAACTCCTTGAAGTTGAGGGATGGAGCCCAAATTACAGCTAGTACTTTCAGTCAGGGCAATGCAGGCAACATCGTTGTTAAGGCAAATAATATTGACTTAAGCGGTATTTCAGATGGAGGAAAACGCAGTGCTATTTCCGCAAATGTAGAACGAAATGCCACGGGTCAGGGTGGTAATATAACCGTTGAAGCTCAAACATTACGTGTTGCTGATAACGCCAGGATTAATACTAGTGTATTGGGTACTGGTAAAGGGGGTGTGATACAGGTAATAGCGAAGGACATAGAGCTAAGAAACTCAGGTAGTGGTCTATTTAGTTTTGTTATTCCTGGAGCACAAGGTGTGGGTGGTGATTTACAAATTACAACCGACAGCTTAAAAATTTTTGATGGAGCTGGGATTGTTACTGCTACCGGTGGTTCGGGAAGGGCAGGAAATATTAAAATCGATGCAACTAAATCTGTGGAACTAATTGGTACCTCTGCATCCACAGGAGATCGTAGTGGTTTATTTGCCAGTGCCGTGATTGATAAGGGAGATGGTGGCAATATAGACCTCACCACTGATAAGCTCATCATTCAAGATGGGGCAATTATAAATGTCAGTAATTTCGCTATCAATAATCCCAACACTAAACCAGGACAAGGAAAAACTGGGAATCTGCAAATTGAGGCTAAATCTGTCTTGTTAGATACTGCCGAGCCAGAAAATTTCAGTCGTATTACCGCATCTAGTGCGGCACAAGACGGCGGTAATATATCCTTAAATGTGAAAAATTCACTAATTGCTCGTAATGGCAGTAAAATCCTGGCTGAAACTAGGGGAGATGGCAAGGGAGGTATTGTTGATATCAACAGCAAGTCTGTGGAATTTACTACTGGTGCTGCTATAAGCACTAACACCACAGCCAAGGGAGATGGTGGTAGTATTAACATTCAAACCAATAAACTTAGTTTGGATGGCTCATCCACGGGATTATTTAGCGAAGCAACGGCTGACTCATCGGGTGATGGTGGTGATATTAACATTAAGGGCAAACGGGTATCCCTTAACAATGGGGCACAAATTTCTACCAATAGTGCAGGTTTAGGTCAAGCAGGTAACATTAATATCTTGTTTGAACGCTTAGAAACTAATCAAGGACAAATTACTGCAACTTCAGCAAAAACAGGTGGTGGCGATATCTCCTTGATTGCCACTGCTAGCGAAATATTTCTACGTAACAATAGCTTGGTTAGTACCAGCGTCTTTGATAGCACAGGTGGTGGGGGTGATATTTTTATCAGCGCAGATGCGATCGCACTCCTGGAAAATAGTAGTATTAGGGCTGATGCTGTTTTGGGTAATGGAGGAAATATCCAAATCAATACTCAAGCACTATTTGTATCTCCAAACAGTGCAATCACTGCTAGTTCCCAATTTGGTGTTGATGGAGAGGTGGAGATTAACAGCACAGAGGAAGATAAGAAAATAAACAGAAAAGAATTACCAGCTATTCCCCTCGATAAAAATAAATTAGTTGCTAGAAGTTGTTCCCAAAAGCAAAATTCCTTTGTAGTTGCAGGTAAAGGAGGATTACCAGTAAATCCTAGTCAAACATTGAGAAGTCAGAATTTATGGGTAGATTTGCGTTCTCTTAAAGGCAAAGTAGCACAAAGCAAACCAAAGCAAATTAATAATTCTGTGAATCAGACTTCAGCAGTTGTACATCAAAAGGCACAATCAAATCCATCCCAACTACGGGAAGCACAAGGATGGATTATTAATCACAATGGAAAGATAGAATTAGTGGCTGATTCTCCTCAGACAACTTCCCATTCATCCCAAAACATGGCAGGTAATTGTCAAAGTTGAGGTTGTGAACTACCTATTACTAGATGGGTAGATGGGTAAGCAATAATACTTTTTTTTAAAGGGAACAGGGAACAGGGAACTCGTCACTTACCTCACTTGGGGAGACCCCAAGACTGTACTGCCTCACCATCGCAAGTGTTTCACCGCAACGGAGTGGCTCCCCAACCTACACCTAAATTCATAAAATCCTCTTCAAATAAGGGTTTTAGATTTTTATTCACTGAGAGTGATAAAAGAGGAATAATACTTGAACTCAAAATTTGGTTTGGAGAAAAGGTTAAAGGTTTTTTCTTTCCCTTTTCCCCTTAACCGACAAGTATTGCATGGGTAGGGGCACGGCATCAGAATGATAATTTTATACACCAAAAGATTGTGGATGCCGTGCCCTTACGAATAATATATCTGTCGCCAACTTTCCCATCAGAAACCGACAAGTATTCCATGGGTAGGGGCACGGCACCAGAATGATAATTTTATACACCAAAAGATTGTGGATGCCGTGCCCTTACGAATAATATATCTGTCGCCAACTTTCCCATCAGAAACCGACAAGTATTCCATCAGAATAGTCAATCTCTGTAAATTTCTGAGAGAAAACACATTAATTCATCAGGCTAGTGGTCTGTCCCATTAGTTCTGATAGCTAGTTAACGGATCCCCGACTTCTGAATCAATATCCGCACATTGTAGCAATTCCTAGGATAGAAGTCGGGGATCTAACCACCCGCAACTCGTCAAAATTAATGGGACAAAGCACTAGGCAAAAACCCTCACTGTTAAGAGTTGCCTGTTAAAAGTTCCCTACCCTCACCCAAAGACTTTTGTAGCAAGCCCGACGTAGATGTTTATCAAATATATTTAAAATTCTTTAGAGAAAATTGATATTACATTCATCTATTTTTCATTGAACAGAGGATTTAATGGTAACAACGGTTAAATGTGCAGGCTTTGATGTTTATTTCAAGGGTTAGAGCATACTACCGTAATCCTTATGCTTGAGTTTAGACAGTTTAGGGAGAAGCATACTTAGTGTACATTGCCTGCAAACACAATTTTTTGAATAAAACGGGTTAGTAAAAAAAGGATTAATGTATGGCAATCTTTAACTACCAATACTCCCTAGATATGTCTATCGAGGAGATGTTAAGCTTCGAGTTAGCAGGACTAATTTGGGGTCAGTACATCACAGATGATATTCAAATCAACATCAACGTTGATTTGAGTAACAGTCTGGGAGAAAACGTGATTGGTGGTGCATTGCCAGTGATGCACGAGCAGAACTATGGCATCTATCAAGAATACCTACAAAGGGACATCACCTCCTCAGATGACGAACAGGTGTATTACTATCTCCAAGATGGCAACACCGTAGACTTTCTCTACAATGGTCAGGTGATTGACGGTAATAGCCAAATTCTGCTCACTTCCGCCCAAATGAAAGCCCTAGGCATGGATGAAGCCTTAGATTTGGATTTGGATGAAATTTTAGACCTGTTGAATCTTCAACAGTTGATTGATAAATTAGTCCAGAAATTGGGCGATGAAGGGCATTCAGCTTATAACACAGCCAACAACCTGAAAACATCGATAGACACAACCCTAGATCCGAAATTATGGCAAAAAATCCTCAATCATGATGGATATGCACAATTAGATCAGTATCTCCAAGGAAACCTAGTTTTAGATGCCAGTGTCATCACATACTTCGATGCCACCACAGCCCAAACCGTTGCCCAGGACTTAGACACCAGTTTACAAGCAGCCAGGGACTTAGCTGCCCAATTAGTTCTGGAATTAGACAGTTACGAAACCCGGTATATAAACCAGCAGTTGCAGCAGAATCAAGAGCAACTAATCCCAGTCTTTGTCCAGGATAAAGGTACATGGACTAGAGACTTGGTAGACCCAAATGCCACTGATGGTACCATCGTCTTGAATAGTAATTTTACCTGGGATAGTGACTACTCAAGGACTGGTGAAGCCGGAGCACAAACCGTGGACATTTTGAGTGTGGCATTGCACGAAACAGGTCATATCATGGGATTTGTCAGTGGTTTGGACTATACCCTAGAACAAAATACCCTGTACTCAGGGCAAGAACAACTGAGTAATTTCACTCCCTTCGATTTATTCCGCTTCTCAGAAGACAGTGGCATTGCTGATTTATCTGGGAACCTATTTAGCATTGATGGGGGAGCAACCATCATCGCCACATTGTCACAAGGCACAGATTCAGATTATCAGGCCAGTCACTGGAAGCGCCGTTATAATGCCTTGGGAGTTATGGATCCCACCCTATGGTATGGAGAGAGGGCAGAAGTATCTGAGTTGGATGTCCAAGCGATGGATGGGCTGGGCTACGATGTGAATCCAGACGCAGGGTGGGCAGAAGATGGTAGTTGGACAGTGGATTTACCATCTTTACTAGAAGATGCCAAGCTGCAATTGGCAGACAAACTGGGGGTAACGGTAACCTGGATTGAGGAAAATCTCTCTGCTGAGTTTATA
>JASJDS010000177.1 GCA_030065055.1 Calothrix sp. MO_192.B10 | reverse complement strand
AGTGCAACATTTAACCTGTGCAAACCTGCGTATTCGCAGGCAACACCTGTATAGCATCAGATGAAAATCTAATGGTTGTTGCCGACAAAGCTTTGCTGTATAACAAAGCGCTGATCAACTTTTTTGCAGGCTTAAATAATATGCCTACTCTAACCGCGCTATAACTTCTCAAAGTCCATTGTTTAACGTCCAGCTCTCAGGTTGCATATTCTGGTGTTACTGTTGCCATCCACGCCAACAGTCCTAAAGCTTGTTGTATATGCTCTTGCAACTTACCATTACCTTTGATCTTGATTTCATCTTCCAATAGTACTTGCACGGCACTGTGGTCTATGGTTGTTCTTGGTGCGGGTAAGTTGAAAACTTTTGCCTTTTCCTCACCAGCAATCAACGGATGAGGCTCTATAACTGGTTTCCAGACAGGAGTCGCAGATGAAGTTGTTTCTGGTGATGTTTTTTCTGACCAAGGATCGGGGATAATTTCTTTCGGCTGATTGGTGTTTGATGTAGGAGGCTGGTTTTGTAATTGTTTATTTAGCATGATCTTATCCTCCCAAATTAATTTACAATTGCTAATTTAAGTTTGCATTTCTTTAAAAAAAGACCATTACTATTTATCTATCATTATATTAGCAGAAAACATAATCAAATCCTATGGTTGATAACATTTTTGCCGGTGGTAAACCTATGGATAAAGTTTGCTTTGAGGAAGTTGAACATACTGCTGATTGGGCGTATAGGGTTTGGGGAAAAACTTTATCAGAGCTGTTTGTTCAAGCTGCTTTAGGTCTTTACTCATTAGCTGGTTTAGAGTTGGCTAAGGATGATGTCCAGTCAAGAGAAATTAAACTTCAAGGTGTTGATGCAGAAAGTTTATTAGTCGCTTGGTTAAATGAATTGCTTTACTTGCACGAAAGTGAAAATCTGGCAGCAGATAAGTTCGAGATTATCAATTTAGACCAACAACATTTACATATCCGCATGATGCTGATGCCAGTTCAGAGGTGGCAAAAAGATATCAAGGCGGTAACTTATCACAATTTGTCGATTCAGAACATGGAATTGGGTTTAGAAACTACTCTCGTATTGGATGTGTAATCTGAATCAAATTACCATCTCTCAAACCAGGGAGGATATATGGTGAATAAACAAGATTTTCACAAAATTAATGATTATTTATGGGAAATTCCTACTTCCTTTCATCCCAAGATGAAGGTACCCGTGTGGATTTTTGCCGATGAGGAATTGCTGGAAGATGCCCTGGGAGACTTATCAATTACTCAAGCGGTGAATGTGGCTCAATTACCCAGTCTTGTGGGACATGTTGTAGTGATGCCTGATGTTCACCAAGGTTATGGGATGCCCATTGGTGGTGTGATGGCTGCCAAAGTACCGGGAGGTATTATTTCTCCGGGAGCAGTTGGTTATGATATCAACTGCGGTGTGCGAGTTTTGGCATCGGATATTGAGTATGCAGCAGCGAAAGCTGATTTAAATCAGTTAGCAAGTGTTCTCTATGGTAACTGTCCCAGTGGTGTGGGTGGAAAAGGTAGTATTCCCCTATCCATAGAAGAATTAGAGCGAGTTTGCCAACTAGGTGCTCGTTGGGCACTGAAACACGGTTATGCGACTCAGGAGGATTTAGAACGTACTGAAGAATTTGGTTGTTTAGCAGGGGCTGATCCCAACTATGTGAGCAAAAGGGCGAAAGAAAGAGGTAAGGGACAATTAGGCACTTTAGGGGCAGGTAATCACTTTTTGGAAGTGGATGTAGTGGAAGAGATTTTCGACCCGGATGCGGCGGCGGTGATGGGGTTGGAGTTGGGTTGTCTGGCAGTACAGATTCACTGTGGTTCTCGGGGGTTTGGACATCAAATTTGTACGGATTATGTCCATGATTTTCAATGGGCGGTAATTAACTATGGGATTGAACTACCGGATCGAGAACTGGTTTGTGCCCCCATTGATTCCCCAGAAGGACAAGCTTACCTAGGAGCAATGAAATCTGCTGCTAATTATGCCTTTGCCAACCGCCAGACTTTAGCTTGGCATACACGGCGCAGTTTCCAACAGGTATTTGGTGGTGCTGTTGATTTGCGTCAGGTGTATGATATTGCCCACAATATGGGCAAGATTGAAACCCACACCATTGGTGGAGAAGAACAGACGGTATGCGTTCACCGTAAGGGTGCGACAAGGGCTTTTGGTCCTGGTTTTGCTGGTTTACCCGATGATTACCGTCCTTTAGGACAACCAGTGTTAGTTCCTGGTTCTATGGGAACAGAAAGTTGGATTTTGTTGGGTACAAAAGAAAGCGATCGCCTATCTTTTGGTTCTAGCTGTCATGGTGCTGGTAGGGTAATGAGTCGCCACCGAGCCAAACGAGAAATTCGGGGCGCGAGCTTGCGTCAAGAAATGGAAAAAGGAGGTATTGCTGTCCGTGCTGGTTCTATGCCCGGTTTAGCGGAAGAAGCGCCCAAGGCTTACAAAGATGTTGACCGAGTGGTGGGAGTTGTCAGTAAAGCTGGTATTGCTCATCAAGTGGCTCGTCTGCGTCCAGTTGCAGTGATTAAGGGGTGAAAGTTTGTTTGAATTTTTCCTATAAACCTCACCCTCGCTTTTTACTGTGTAAAAATCTTTCCCTCTCCTTATTAAGGAGAGGGATGTCCGCTTTTGTCAGGGTGAGGTTTTGTATTTTATTTCATCTTAAATCCTAACCTAATTGCGTAATGCTATACCGCATATTTTGGAAAAATTGGGATGCTCCCTATTGAAGTATCTTGTTAGCAAATTGCCCAAAGCCAACAAAAATTTACTGAATTCAGGTGAGAATACCTTGCAAGTTAAGTTTGAAACCTGGAAGCACATCTTCTCCAGATAACTCACTGGGATTTTCTATCACCTCAGTTTTTTGTCCTGAGCGATAGATTTCAACCCGTCGATTCTGGGGGTCAATCAGCCAACCCAAACGCAAACCGTTGTCTATGTATTCTTGCATTTTTGCCCGTAGTTCTTTGAGATTGTCAGACTTCGATCGCAGCTCAATGACGAAATCAGGACAAATTTGAGGGAAAGTTTGTTTTTGTTCTTCTGTAAGTGCATCCCAGCGAGAACGTGACACCCAAGAGCTATCCGGGGAACGATTAGATCCATTGGGAAGTTCAAATCCTGTGGAAGAGTCGAATGCCTCTCCTTTTTCCCGGTTTTCTTCATACCAATTTCCCAATTGCCGGGTAATGCTGAGGTTTCTTTTCCCAGTTTCCCATCCGGTTGGTGGATTCACAATCAATTGCCCCTGTGCCGTTCTTTCTAATCTCAGGTCTCGGTTTGCATTGGCTAACTTCTCAAACTGTTGCTGACTCACCTTCAGGTCTAAAGAGGGTGGGACGATTAGTTTGAGTGAATGATTAAGTTGACCTGACATAACCTTTAATCCTTGCAATCTTAGGGGGTGACAAGTACCCCAAAACCCTATGATACGATTAGCAAATTGATGATTGGTAGATTTTTTGATTGGTAAGTCCCGTTAACCTCTTAACTTGCACCATTCTCAATTAGCCCAAATGTCCGCCTAGGAATAAATTCCCAGGCTCAAAGGCAAAGTCTGATAAATCAGACTGGGTAGGGCGTGCAGTGCGTTTTAACTCATAACTTGTAGTATTCTCAATTAGCCCAAATGTCCGCCCTAGGAATAAATTCCCAGGCTCAAAGGCAAAGTCTGATAAATCAGACTGGGAAAGACTTTCAGCACGTTTCAACGTGCTTGGTTTGTTAGCCTTGAAATTTATTTCAAGGCGGGAATGTGGGCTAAACGAGATTGCTGCAAGTTATCAGTTTTAACATCCTTGGTTTACTCGCTGTGAAAATAAATTTCAAGGCGGGAATGTGGGCTAAACGAGATTGCTGCAAGTTATCAGTTTTAACATCCTTGGTTTACTCGCTGTGAAAATAAATTTCAAGGTGGGAATGTGGGCTAAACGAGATTGCTGCAAGTTATCAGTTTAACCACAAATATTTTCTAAAGTGGCAGTAAAATCCGGATAAGAAATACTAGCAGCCTCTGCCCGATGGATAGTAGTTTTACCTTCAGCATTGAGGGCAGCGATCGCTAAACTCATGGCAATGCGATGGTCGGTATAACTATCTACATCAGTCCCCGTTAAGGGAGTACCGCCCGTAATTTCCATGCCGTCATCTAATTCAGTCACTTTTGCGCCCATTTGGTTGAGTTGCTTGACCATTACGGCAATGCGATCGCTCTCCTTTACCCGTAATTCAGCTGCATCTTTAATTACCGTTTTACCCTCGGCAAATACGGCAGCAACAGCCAAAATTGGAATTTCATCAATTAACCGAGGTATAATATCTCCGGCAATTACACAGTTTTGCAGGCAACTATGACGTACTCTTAAATCAGCGACTGGTTCCCCAGCCACCTCTCGCTCATTTTCCTTGGTTATATCCGCTCCCATCATCTCTAAAGCTTCTAAAATACCGGTACGGGTGGGATTGACTCCAACATTTTCAATCACCAGCTCCGAACCAGGTACAATTGCCCCAGCTACCAACCAAAAAGCAGCGGAACTAATATCACCGGGTACAACTACCTTTTGTCCGTATAGTTGGGCACCACCAGTAATAGTAACGCTGTTGGTTTGGGGATCGGTACTGAGTTCGGCACCAAATGCCTTGAGCATCCGTTCACTATGATCCCGAGAAAGGGCAGGTTCTGTTACAGTTGTTTTCCCCTCTGCCATTAAACCTGCTAGGAGAATGCAGGATTTAACCTGGGCTGAAGCAATGGGAGAGTGGTAATGAATGGGTTGGAGGGATTTCCCTTGAATCGCTAACGGTGCTAGAGAACCTCCTTTACGTCCCCAAATTTCTGCTCCCATTTGTTGTAAAGGTTTAACAACCCGGGACATGGGACGGGAGCGTAAGGAACTATCACCTGTTACCGTAAAAAACCGTCCTGGGTGGGATGCTAAAATTCCCAGCATCAACCTCAGGGTAGTACCAGAGTTACCAGCATTCAATACATCAACCGGTTCTTGCAAATTCCCCAACCCAATCCCCTGTACCTTCACCAAATTTGGATTCAATTCGGAAATGTTTGCTCCCATGGCTTGAAAACAACTGGCTGTACTGCGGGGATCTTCCCCTAATAACAACCCTTGGATTTCCGTTTCCCCATGAGCGATCGCTCCTAACATTAAAGCACGATGGGATATGGATTTATCTCCCGGCACCCGAATCGAACCTTGTAAAGATACACCATTAGGAGGTTGTTGAATAACTAAATCTTGAGAGAAGTTTTCTTTAGTTTTTAAGCTAATAACAGAAGCCGACATTAGAATAAACTGGCGTGTGACTGTAACAAAAGTCCAAGAGTGGCATTAGCACAATCTTTTGACTTCCCAGCTAGTATCCTATCGCTTTACCTGACTGGAAATACGCTCCTGGTATTTAATTTTATTTCCTTCACCATCGCTTTAGCCTTCATTGCTCCTATGCTCACACATCACCGTAAGCTTGTATCCCTTTCCCTGGTTTCCGTGGATCTACCTGTTTGGTCTGTGGTGGAAACTGCCGCAACCTTGTATCAAAAAGACCGGGATCGTTTTCATTTGCTACTGACAGCACCACCTCAACAAAATAACTCTTGGAATATCAGTTTTGCAGCACCCCAACCACTAGGGACAGACAAAATACATGGTCCCACTGGTCCGAGAATCCTCTGGCTAGAAATTTCCCCGTACCGAGTAATTATGACCATGCAAGGTAATTCGCAGTTGAGTTACCGTCATTTTTGGGAAAAAGGGGTTTATGGAGTCACCCGCTATTGGCTACCCAATGAGTCTTTACAGCCCCAACAACCAATTCGTTTACGTAATTTCACAAATGTTCTTGAACTTATCGGATACTCAGTACCAGAGCATTTGCGGGTAGAATACGAACTCTGGACGGGAAAAATGCAGTTGGGGCGTTATGTTCTCAATTTGGAGATTAAACATTAACCAAAATAGTTGGGCTCGTTGCCCGGTTTCCACTTAATATTGCAACCAATACTGGGTTTTTGTTCCCCTGCAATTGCTTTATCTGCCAATATGGTATCAATTGCAGCACGTAAATCTTTACCAGTTACGGGTTGATTGTTGCTAGGGCGACTATCATCCAGCTGTCCTCGATATACTAGTTGGCGAGTGCTATTAAACAGAAAAAAGTCAGGAGTACAAGCTGCGGTGTAATTTTTAGCTGTTTCCTGGCTTTCGTCATAGCACAGGGGAAATTTAAAATCCAATTCTGCTGCCATTGTTTTTAATAAATCGGGAGCATCATCTGGATAATTATCAACATCATTGGCGCTGATAGCAACAATTCCCAAATCACTGTGTTCGTAATCTTTACCCAGTTGTGCCAATTGTGATTGTACGTGCTTCACAAATGGACAGTGGCGACAGATAAACATAACCAACAGTGCTTTTTTATTGGTAAAGCTAGCCAGAGAGATGGTTTTATCAGTTGTCACATCTGGTAACTGAAAATCTGGTGCTGAAGTACCTAAGGATAGCATTGTAGATGCAGTAAGAGCCATATTTATGTCTATGAATATTTTTACTATTTGTCACTATCATAATCTGGTTTAATCTCTGAAAATAAATGTGTTAGCAAAGCTTACCGAAGGTATGGCAATTAACCAACTTTGGAGGTTAAATTCCCCTGCTTCTACAAGCAGCGCGTTTTGCGTCGGGGTAAAACCCCCCTTGCAAAACGTAATTCGCTCATTCTAAATTCTACATTCTTTTAACTTGGCATCTTTTCGACAAAGCTGCTGAAAGAACTTTTATCGATTAAGCCGTTTTCTATGAGTATTCGGCGTACAGCTACCAAATGTATAGCATCAACATACGCCTTCTTGTCATATCCTGGCAGAATTACCAATGCTCCAGATGAGGGATGCTGAAAAACATGATGAGAGCCAGCAGTAGATAAGCTAGTAAACCCTAGCCTCAATAACATTTGTTCTAGCTCAGTAAACATAATATTTCTAAGCATTATGGCGAATAACTCCTCGTAACTGCTTCAGAATATCATCCCTATATTTGGCAAATTTTTTGATTGCTTCTTCATTTAGTATATTTGTTTTAGATAGGCGAACGGTAAATGTTTCGCCAATTGTGGAGAGGTCAAATCCTTCTAAGCTTTCAAAATATGCTTGTAAGTATAACCAATAACTTACATTCTCTTGGGCATCATACACAATCAGAATACATGGCATCGGCTCCAACAGCCATAATTGCAAGTCTGAACGTTCTAAACTAAAAGCAATAGTTTCTCTATCTGCAAGTACCCTTAGAGAATCTCTAGCCTTTAGTTGTAGGTAAATCTGACCATTTTCGATTTCACCACTAGCATCATAAGTAAATATCACCAAGTCAAAACCATAATCATACTCGATTCGCTCAACTGAGTAACCGCATAGGAAAACATATCGTTCAACATGATTGACACTAAGATCCGCAATAATATGTTCCCTAGGTCGCCTCTTTTTCGCCATTTATAAAATTCTGTAACTTCAAAAAAATGACTGTATTTTTCTTTGTTGAATCAAGTAAAATCCTGAACGCCTAAACATTTTATTCTGAAAGATAGAAGTGATATATTAATTTTGGTAAGTCGCTTTTTGCTGGTTCACCACTTTGTATTTGCTCGAATAAGATTCGTGGTTTTAGCCAGAAAGACTCAATAAAATCATCGCGGTTATAATTTGGTGTAATATCAGTAGATATTTCATACACCTTCATAAACGCAGATACATGATGTTTGTAGCGACTGTCTTAATTGTCAAGCGATCGCTTGATTGGTTAGGTTTCAATTCGTTCAACCCAACCTTGTATCTTAAGAAGAGGTTTTTGCTCTACAAGAGCTAACAAAAAGACAACTTACAATGATTAATTAGAAGATTCACACTCCCATTGGTGTTAACAACTGTGGAATGACTACTGTATCGGGTAAAACCTCTATCCAGACTACTGCCCCACAGGATAAAGGATTATCTGGTTGATACACTATTCGACATGAACCCTTTATCTGGGCTATATGGCAATAGGTTTTTCGATTGCCCTGTCTAATGGTAATTACTGGTTCCAAAGTTTTGTGCTTGCGGTTGTGGTTGATTTGGTGTTTATTTACCTGAATCTTAGTTGTTTTGTGGCAACGCTTTCTTCTCCAAGTGCCCTTGAGACCCCGATGACGCTCTTGCACTTGAGGTATTCCTTTAATTAAGGGAATTTTCCAGACTCTACCTGCTTTTTTTGCTCCTTTAATCCTTTGTTGCTGCAGCAAAACTTTGACTCTAGAGATGGAAATATTTAATAAAAATGCAGCTTCTGTCGTCCCGACAATTTTATTCATGATACTACAATGAAATATATCGCTATATTTTATCTTTTCATCAAATGAGCCAATTAGCCAGTAAGCAGTAGCGTGCGTTATGCTAAAAGCGCTCCGCACGCCCGCCATATTAGCGGATGGCGCCGTACTCTCGTCGGCAGGACACCCTATGTGTTTTAAGGGCAAGCACAGGCTACGCCAACAAAAATCAAATAGTAATCCTGTAGGTTAGGGCATCATGTTTTGCCCAAAGGGAAAGGGGAAAGGGTCAATGTCCGAAACCAAGAACGTAGTGTTATACAAAAATTAATTATGAATTATGAATTATGAATTATGGATTATTTTCTATGAGTTCAGGTTTAATATTTTTGCCCTTATAGAAAGTTTCTAGACTTTGGGAGTTGCCAACAAATCTCCAATGCCAAGGCTCATAACTGATACCCTGGGAATTATCCTTGGGGAAAGATAACTCAAAGCCATAACGAGCAGCATTACCTTGTAACCACTGAAATGCTCTAGTCTTTTCAAAATTGGTACTGAGATTAGTGGCTGGTACTGCTCCATCACCAATATCTACCGCATAGCCAGTGTGATGCTCGCTGTACTTAGGAGGAGCGCTAACAGCAGCCCTTTGAGTCGGTTGTTGATTGCGTTGAGCGCCAATTCCAAAAAACAATGTTTCCTGCTCTTTGATGGTGCGGAAGCCAGATATGGGAACCAAAATTACCCCTTGTTCCTGTGCAGCCTTTACCATTGCCTGAAACTTTTCCGCCGCACCTTGCCGCATTCTGATCCGTCCATCCCTGGAAATCCTGACTAATTCTGATTCTGGAGCCTCTGCATATGCCAAATGTCCTAAAACCCGATTGGTATTATCAGATGGGGATTTTTTCACCGCAGTCCTATTAGTAGGGTTAGTAGGGGCAGATTGAGAGCCAATATCTGTTTTTGGTGAAGTGAGAGCAAACAAAAAACCACTAATTGTCGCCAGAAAAATAAATCCTGCTATACCTCCCATGAACAAGATGTTTGGACGAACGCGTACCTGGGATGTGGTGACATCAGAAGTATCCCGTAAAGCTGCTGGAATATCGTCACTGGATGCAGCCAGGGAATTTTGCGGTTTTCTAGGGAACTCGGCATTATTCAAGGGTCCACTCCTACTTTTTTGTAATAACCATAACCGATTGTAGTCTGGACAAAAATAAACGCAATACAATGGGTATCATTTCACATCTGGATTTTTGGGTCTAGTTTTGACAAATATCCTAGAACTGTACGCTAAATTACTGGTATTAGTCCTGTTAGGATTTTTTTTGGGACGCAAACTACCTGCGATCGCTCCTAAGCGTTTAGGACAGACTCTATTCTGGGTAGGTGTACCGATAACTATTGTATCTTTTATACGCCGAACCGACCTGTCAGGACCAATTTGGATTGCACCTGCGATCGCTCATACGGCAACTTTGCTGGGAATATTTTTAGCTTGGTTGGTAATTAAGGGGCAAAGTTACTGGACAAATACCACACCACCCCAACAGACAAGGGGTAGTATGTTCCTGGCAGCAATGCTTGGCAACACGGGTTACATTGGTTATCCGGTCATCCTCACTGTTGCAGGTACAAAATATTTTGCCTGGGCACTGTTTTACGATCTATTGGGTTCCCTTTTTGCTGCCTATGGATTAGGTGTAATATTAGCTACTCACTTTGGTAGTAGCCATCAAACCCAACAACGGTTTTGGCAAGTAATATTAATCAACCCAGCTTTGTGGAGTTTGGGATTTGGGTTACTGTTTCGACAAGTTCCTTTGCCCAAAGTCGTAGATTTGAGCTTAAATGGATTGGCATGGACTGCTTTAAGTTCATCCTTGATATTAATAGGAATGCGCTTGAGTCAGCTCAATTCTTGGCATAATTTCCGGTTAGCAGGTATGAGTGTGGGGATCAAAATGTTACTGGTTCCCCTAATTTTAGGTATGACCTTACCATTATTAGGTTTAACCACTGATACCATCCAGGTAATTGTTCTGCAAATGGCCATGCCACCTGCCTTTTCTACACTATTAATTGCCGAAACTTTTAATCTGGACAAAGATTTGACTGTGACAGCATTAGCACTAGGTACTCTGGTATTGTTATTTACTTTGCCTATTTGGTTATGGCTGTTTTAAGAGTTGTTAGTTGTTAGTTGTTAGTTGTTAGTTGTCGGTTGTTAGTTGTTAGTTGTTAGTTGTTAGTTCTAATTTTCCACATATACTCCCAACGGCTAAAAACTTAACTTTTCGTAGGTTGGGTTGAACGAAGTGAAACCCAACAGCAAGTGGGTTTTTGTTGGGTTGAGGTACGAAACCCAACCTACAATCATTAATCCGTTTAGAGTATAACTTGCTCATACTCACCAACTATGAGCAAGTTGAGTAAATAATTTGGCTATTTAATCTAGCTCCTTCACTCCATCCCTCCTTCCCTCCTTCCCTCCTTCACTCCCTCACTCCCTCACTCCCTCACTCCCTCCCTGAACTTAGTTGACAGCTCCCCTGGATGCATGAGTTCATATGGTTCAAATGGTTGATGAATCCAAGGATTATCAGATAGATAATCAACATGGTAATCGGGCGCGAAAACGGAGCAGGCTTTATACCAAATGACAGCGGTACGAATTTCTGTAATGGGAGTATCACTATATTGGTGCAGCCAAGGAATAGTTTCCTTGAGTGTCACCCCAGAATCTACCAAGTCATCCACCAGCAGAATCCGTGAACCTAAACACTCTGCAGTCATGGTTAAGTGACGGGCAAATTTTAACTTACCCCTTTCTTGCTTGCCCGCACCACTGTAAGATGATGTTGCTAAAATTGCTAACGGTTGGTTGTATATACGGGAAAGCATATCTCCTACCCGTAGTCCACCCCTAGCAAGGCAAACAATTTGGTTAAATTCCCAGTCGGATTGATAAATCTGAACTGCCAGTTGTTCAATTTTTTGGCGGTAATCTGACCAAGAAATTTTAAGGTCTAGCATAAGGGACATAATCTATGGCTAAGACAGGATGGCAAGCTTTTTATTTTAATATGATGGGCGCAAATAATTATGAGTGGTTCTGCCTCTGATGGCAATTATCAAGACTTTGGTAAAAGTAAAAAACTGAATTTCACCACCAAATTAGCTTATGGTGCGGGGGATTTAGGTCCGGCAATTACTGGCAATATCTCCATCTTTTTTACCCTAGTGTTCCTGACTAATGTGGCTGGGATTCCAGCAGGTTTAGCAGGTAGTGTATTGCTGATTGGGAAAATTTGGGATGCGGTGAATGACCCCATTGTGGGGGTACTAACTGATAAAACCAAATCTCGGTGGGGTCGTCGTCTTCCTTGGATGTTTTATGGTGCAGTCCCTTTTGGTATTTTCTTTTTCTTGCTCTGGATAGTACCCCCAAATCTCAAGGCTGGGGGCTTGTTTTGGTATTATGTCGCAATTGGGACAATTTCTCAGGTATTTTACACCGTGGTCAATTTGCCATATACGGCAATGACTCCAGAACTAACTCAGGATTATGACGAGCGTACCCAACTCAATAGTTTTCGCTTCGCTTTTTCCATTGGTGGGAGTATTCTCTCGCTGATTTTGGCAAAGGTGATTTTTGATAGTATTGCTAACCGCCAACAACAATATTTAGTTTTAGCTGGAATCTGTGCAGTCATAGCCGTACTATCCCTATATTGGTGTATTTGGGGAATCCGCGATCGCATTTTGGCTTTTGAGGCAAAACGTTCCCAAGTGGAGGAGACAGAATCCATACCCGTCCCGGAACAGTTAAAAATTGCCTTCTCTAACCGACCATTTTTATTCGTCATTGGTATTTATCTTTTTTCTTGGTTAGCAGTACAAGTAACGGCGAGTATTATTCCTTACTATGTTGTTAACTGTATGGAGTTGAAGGAATCAGATGTACCCACGGTATTAATTTGTGTCCAAGGAACTGCCCTGTTAATGCTGTTTGTCTGGAGTAATTTGAGTCAGCGCATGGGGAAAAAAATCGTATATTTTATGGGCATGATTTTATGGATTATTGCCCAAGCCGGGTTATTTTTCTTACAGCCCAATCAAATGGTATTGATGTATGTAATGGCTGTAATGGCTGGTTGTGGGGTGTCTGTGGCTTACCTGGTTCCCTGGTCAATGATACCGGATGTGATTGAACTAGACGAGCTACAAACTGGACAACGCCGTGAGGGTATTTTTTATGGTTTTATGGTATTGCTGCAAAAATTCGGTTTAGCCTTGGGGTTATTTTTAGTAGGAATAGCATTAGAAGCTTCTGGCTTTCGCGAAGCCATACCAGGACAAACTGAGCTACCAGTACAACCAGAATCAGCCCTGATGGCTATCCGGATGGCGATCGCACCTTTGCCCACAATTTGTCTAGTTATTGGCCTGTTTTTGAACTATTTTTACCCCATCACCCGGGAGATGCACGCGGAAATTTTGCTCAAATTGAAGCAGAGGAGGGAAGGAGTGATGGAAGGAAGGAGTGAGGGAGTGATGGAGTGAGGGAGTAGGGGCGGGGTTTCCCCGCCCCTACCGGGCGGGGCAAGGCATTCACAGTTATCAGTTATCAGTTATCAGTTAGCCTCCTGCTCCCTCCGGGAGAGCTGCGCTAACACTGTTCACTGGTTTAACCGTAACCGCGCCTAGGAGGTCCCAGGGGTAGTGTTGCCAAACCACCAACTCCGAATCCAACCGCTATTTTTCAGGGCTACTAAAAGCCCCCGCATTCATGCGTGGGGAATGCGTTACAATCTTTCGGCATATAGAGTCAAATTAACTGTACCGTGCCTAGGGGAGCAGAAATCTTTCATAATTATCTTTAATATTAAGAGTATGGCGTTAGCTAGACAGGTTAGGACTTATTGAATGGCTGAAATTAAGGAAATATTAGTAAAAATTAAGCCTCCTGCCTTCTGCCTTCTGCCTTTTGCTATAAAACAGCACTGGAAACTAGATGTCATCTTTGAGCTTAAAAGAAATTTCCGCCCAGTTAGAAAGTCCAAAATTAGGCGATCGCATGGTAGCCTTAGCAAATCTTCGTGACGTACCCCCAGAGGACGCTGTACCTTTAATTAAGAAGGTATTGGATGATGAATCCCTACAAGTACGAGCAATGGCAGCATTTGCCCTAGGGTTAAAACCAACCCCAGAATCCTACGATTTGCTGATTCAAATTGTGGAATCGGAACCAGATTATAATGTACGTGCCGATGCTGTGGGAGCATTAGGATATTTAGGGGATATTCGAGCCTTTGAACCCCTATCCCGCCTGTTTTATGAAGATACCAACTGGTTAATCCGCTTTAGTGCGGCGGTATCATTGGGAAATTTACAAGACCCCCGCGCCCACGATGTGCTGATTCAAGCTTTGGATAGTAAAGAAGTGGTAATTCAACAAGCTGCGATCGCTGCTTTGGGGGAAATTAAAGACATTAATGCAGTGGATCATATCCTTGGTTTTGTCCAATCTGATGATTGGTTAGTACGTCAGCGTTTAGCAGAAGCATTAGGCAATCTTCCCAGTCCCAAAACCATCTCCGCTTTAAAATACCTGGAGAAAGATCACAATCACAATGTTGCTGAAGCTGCCAGAATTTCCCTATCTAGATTAACCACACCGGATTAATCAACCCAAATCACTCCTTCCCTCCATCACTCCTTCCCTCCTTCCCTCCTCTTCCCTCCCCATTCCTGCTAACTTATAAAGATGGGATTTGCATAATTAGTTAGTGCCCAGTAATTTGTATAGATGAATATTGAAGAATTTTTTGAATTAAGTGCTGGTAAATGGTTTGCCCATCGTACCAATAAAGATTTGCTAGGTAAAACATCAGGAGAAGGGAAGTCAGAAATTATTATTGAGAGCTTACCCACAAATCATCCAGAAGTTATTAGGGTTTGCGAGTATTATCAAACTGATGCAAAAAAGGCTGCTTGTGCTGCCAAGTTTAACTGGAACGATATCACCAGGCTGAATCAAAAAAATACTGGTTCCACAGTGGTAGTTTTAATACCCAATAGTGACAATCCCCAGGAAGGGCTGTTTCTGCATCAAATCCCCAATAACGGCAAACCCTCACCCGGTCGCTATAAAATAGGAGAAGATGAGGCTTTAACCCTAAGTATTGAATCAGAAAATATGTATTCTGAAGAACGATTATGGTTTGCTAGTCCCAATCTACGTATGCGTGTGAGCATCACAAAACACTCTGGCGGTTTCAGCGCTACTTCCTTCACTTCTGAAATTCGTATGGGTGCTGCACCTGCGAGTGCAAAAGCTGCCCAAGCAACCCAGTCAGCATCAAATTAAATTTCCTGTATAGCGCTACGAAATTAGGTTAGGACATCCTTGAGGGCAGCAAACCCATGAGCAGTCCACTTTTGAATGCGTGAATGCGTGAATGCGTGACTTGCGCGTAGGACTATATCAAAGCCCTGATGCATCTCAGCAGGGAGCATCCCAAATATTTAAATTTTTAGTGCGGGCCGGAAAGCCCGCTTTTTATATAAAAAGAAATATTCTCTACTCTTTCTATTCTATCTTTTGGATTATTTTGTCATTTTATTTCAAAAAAATGTCAATCTAAACCAATAAATTTACTGGAGCATAAGGGGTGAAAATAATTTCCACAAAAATCAGGATATCATTATTAGCTCTCACGTTTTTTAGCGTTTTTATATCTTGATGTAAATTAAAGCCAATCTGCTCAACAATTATCTCCAATTCAAGAGCTGAAAAAACAGCTAAATAACGCCCAAACAAATCAGGAAATAAATGCTATTTTTAAATCTCTAAATCAACAAGGCAACACACCTAAATTAAATAATTCTCAACAAATTAAAAGTGAGGTGATAGCAAAAATTACTCAAATAGAAAATAAAGTTACTAGTCAAGTCAAGCAGGTTAGGAGTAATATCCGCAGGGAGTTGCTACGAAAATCCATTAAATGGAACTTAGGGGCTATAATCTGTGCATTTGCCTTTATTTGGATTTGGCGTGCAACAGATTGGGCGCGTTTGCCTTCATTTTTAAATTTGTAACAAGTTAGCAATCTTTGACTGCTCCCCTGTCTGAAGCACGAAACATACAACTGTGTTGCTCTTTTTCAGGGGCTTTCACCCTCTCGTTACACTTCTGGTAAATTCAAGCATAAACCCTACCATCAGGCATAATAGCTCCAGACAACTTTGCTCCAATTAATTTCACCATCAACCGATTGCCGGAACGAATGCGAGCGCCTGTTAAGTCAGCACCCCGCAAGTCAGCACCGCTTAAATCGGCTCCCATAAGGTTAGCAGAGCGTAAATTAGCCTCCCTCAAATCTGCTAATAATAGATTCGCCCTGAGTAAAGTTGCCTCCGATAGGTTTGCTCCTCTGAGAATTGCTTTATGCATAAAAGTGTCGCTCAGATCCGCAGCAGACAAATTGGCATAACTCAAATTCCTGCTAGATAAGTCTTTATTACTCAAATTTGCCCCACTAAAGTCTTTACCACTCAAATCTTTGGATGGTTTTGCTCTGGTGCTTTGAGGATATGTTTTTTGACTTTGAGAATATGATTTTTGGCTTGAGGAAGATGCTGTTTGACTTTGAGAATATGATTTTTGGCTTTGAGAATATGGTTTTTGGCTGGAGGAATATGGTTTTTGACTGGAGGAATATGGTTTTTGACTGGAGGAATATGATTTTTGGCTTTGAGAGTATGGTTTAGTTCCTCTCTGTTGGGAAGAAGAGTGTGTTTTATATTTGGTTTTGTACGATCGCAATTTATCCCGCGCTTCATTAATATCTTGTAATTTCTGTTGTGCTTTTTTTTGTAAGCGGAGATTATCCCTCGGAATGCGATCGGGATGCCACACAAACACCAAATCTTTATAAGCCTGGTTGACTTCTTCTAAAGTCGCTCCAGGCTGCAATTCTAGGACTTGATAATACCGCTCCAACTCTCTCATAAGCCATTTTGCTGGAAGGTTAACTTTATTTTGACATTCCTTAGACTAAAGTACAGTAATTTTTTAGATCCGTTTCTCTAAAATTATTGTTTTCCCATGATTTGTAAATTGATATTTAATTTTATTTACAGATTCACAAATAATTTTGTCATTTTGTATCATTTTTTTACTAAATTTTAAGTTCACTTCAATTAAAACTTATGAGATGGAATTTATTGTGAAATTCCCAGTGACTTTCCCATTGAATTTTATTTCTAGCTCCTTTTTGAAACCATCTGATTTTGGCCTGAGCATAAAAATTAGCCGTTGTAGAACTCCTGTAAATTAATCAAATTAGAAGAATCAGAGTTTCCAATATTGGTTCAATTTAGGTTCTTGTAGATAGCTAATAATTTACAGTTGATCGCTGAGGATTAAGAATATTATTAATGCTGATGATTTTTGATGACTCATTCAGATATATCTCCCAAAATTATACATTCTTATTTTTCAAGTCACTATTGATGACAACTCCTCAAACATCCATCTGCTTCCATAAATCTGTTCAATCACTAATCAAACGCTGTTGGATGGCTCTCCAATATGCCATCACCGGAATCTGATAAATTTCCAGCACTAACCAAAATATAATCACAAAATGGGAGAAAAAAGTTAATCCTGCCCAAATATATGGTATCCAGGTCCATGGAACATCCACTTTAAGAGGAAAATGATAGGCGATGCTGCCAATTAAAGTGGTTGGCAGGAAGATAAAAGCCAATGCAGCCACTGCATAACCCCAACCGAGTTCAACCCCTTCTAACTGAGCTTCTGTCCAATGGAAACCGTTCCAATGCCAAACCAAAGGAGGTTGTCTAGAAGGCATTTTGATTTGCTGCTGCTCTATATCCGCAGTAAAAATTTGTTGACAAAAGTCACATGACATCGCTTCCATTAATGTCATGTGAGTCAGTGTTCCTACACGACATAAAGGGCATGGATATACGTCTTGATAGTTGAAAGATGATTTGAAAAATTTCGATTTAGGCATACTTAAAATTATCTGTTGAGACTAGGGGTTAGGTTTTAGGCAGCCGGTAATTTACGTGTATTAGCAGAATCTGCCCAGGGTGAGGAGTGAAGATTTACAAAAATTAAAAATTTCCCCTAATTATATAGTCCTGGTTGAGGAGTGAAGATTTTTTGTCTGTCAATTGCTAGTACTAGTACTTGTATTGGCTATTTACAGAATAAATCTTGATTGCTCCCAATTGTACCAAGTCTACCTGTTTTTTTAAGTGTTCTATGGGTCTTGACATAATCAGAAACCTTTGCTATGTTCGTGGAATATAGAGATAAATTCAATCAATTGCCGCACAGATGTTAAGTAATTATTCCTACTTTTATTTTTGGTTTCAGGTGGTTCACCGGGAGTGAATATAGTTTCCACTTGGAAACCGCCCGGTGAACCGCAGAGCGCACTCTGCGGTTTTTGTTTTTTAGGAGAGCATACAATTGCCATGATTTATTTAGGTAGCTGGTTTTATAGCTTTTACTTTTGGCCCAGAATCAATTCCGGGTAAAAAGCCTCATGGCAATTTTTCATTAGTACCCGGAACTTGGATAAAGTTTCGGGTTTTTATTTTTTAACTGTCAATTTTGTCATCTTAGGAGAATCTAATCATGAACAACGCCAAACTTGCCGCTAAATCCCATCCCACTCACCAGAGTATAGTCAAACTGTCAGCAGATATTTCCTTCGGCGGTACAGAACTGGTAACCATTGCTGGACCATGTACTGTAGAAAGTAGGGAACAAATGCATACTGTGGCTCAAAATCTATCGGGAAAAGGAATACAAGCTTTGCGGGGAGGAGCTTACAAACCCCGCACTTCCCCCTACTCTTTCCAGGGAATGGGAGAAGGTGGATTAGAAATTTTATCAGAAGTGCGATCGCGTTACAATATTCCTGTGGTGACTGAGGTAATGTCCATTTCCCAAATTGATGCTGTTGCCAAACACGCTGATATGTTGCAGGTAGGTAGCCGCAATATGCAAAACTTTGATTTACTCAAGGCTTTGGGGAGTGTAGGCAAACCAGTGTTACTCAAACGGGGTTTAGCCGCAACCATTGAGGAGTTTGTCATGGCTGCTGAATATGTCCTCAGTCACGGTAATCCCAATGTGGTGTTATGCGAACGGGGTATCCGCAGTTTCGACAACTATACTCGTAATGTTTTAGATATTGGTGCGGTGGCAGCGTTGAAGCAAATCACCCATTTGCCGGTAATTGTAGATCCTTCCCATGCCGTGGGCAAGCGGGAGTTAGTAGCCCCTGTGACGAAAGCTGCGGTAGCTTGTGGTGCGGATGGGTTAATTATTGAATGTCACCCAGAGCCAGAGAAATCCGTTTCCGATGCCAGACAAGCTTTATCTTTGACAGAGATGGTAAATCTGGTGGAGAGTTTAAAACCAGTAGCCGCATCTGTAGGCAGAAATATTTCCACAATGGGGGTAGGTGTAGAGCCTACCCCTATGTATTGTGCAGCGTAAATCAATTACCCGTAGGGGCACGGCATCTACAATATTATTCTATATGTAACAATCTTACCCACGCCGTGCCCTTGCCCGAATTGGATATTCATAAACATTAAAGTTATATAGGAATCCGGTTTGATTGTTGAAGCGAATGAATAATTAGGGCTTGCTGAAAAAGTCATGATTGTGAGGGTAGGGAACTCTTAACAGTTTTACCCCTATTTTTTCCAAGTTTTTGGAATCCAAAAAATTGGAGATGCAAGGTTTTTAAGCCTTATATCCCTATTTTCTTGCACTTTTTCCTGCTAAAATAGCCTGAAAAGCGGTTCTTTCGTAGATAGCGTGCTAAATGTTTCATTACAGTCGATAACTTTGCTTTAAAATCAAGGGTTACAGGTGCTTATAGTCTAAATTTAATCAATATTGATTGAAACACAAAAAATAATGATTTTAAATCAATTCCAGCAAGGGTTTCAAGCTTATTCTCTGACTAATTTAGCACGCTAAGTACGCAATAACCATAAATCATCGCCAGGGAAATAATTAATTACTGGTTCCTGAGGATTGCTACTATCAATAATAGTGTCAATTAACCAAAGTGTTTCGGGACATTTGATTTTACGACGTAGGCACGATTTTAAAATTTCATGGTCAATGCTAGGGAAATATTTACGAATGTCGCATTGCAATACATATTTACTGGAACGGGCAAACTCAGTAAAGCGATGTAAGAGGTTGTTTGGAAAGTCTAAAAGCTTACTTAAAACCTCTCTGGTAAACCTCTCTCCTAGTAGGAGAGAGGCTTTGAAACCCCCATTTTCTTGTAGGAAAGGGGGGATAGGGGGGTTAGGTTTCCTAGGTTTTAATGTTAACAACAATACTTTTCAAACATCCTCTAAGGCGCGGTGAGTACCAAAACCAATTCTGTTGGCGTAAGAATCGCCGATAAATGTGCGTTCAAATATAGGAACAATTATGTTACAAAGGGCATGATGTACTATTCTATCCCGGTAGGGAGCTGCTGAGATTATCCGTCTTTTTGGCTCAAATATCTCGAAGGTTTTGTATGCCCCTGGATGATATGTTTTTGATTGTAGCTCTGCTTGTAGTTTAAATAATTCTGCTTCTAAATTGTAGTTGAAAGCTAAAACGTTTTCCTGGAAGCGTTTACCCCGTTGTGCTTTGTTGGCGGCGAATAATAAATTATCAAATTCTGTAATGCTACTCCACAGGTTTCCATATCTTTTCATGCTGCTGTTATCTTCACTTTTTACGGTTTAATCCTCTTTAATTTTCCTCGCTATATCAAGATTCAAAATCTTTATTTTTACCTACTTTTATTACTCCTATCCCGCCCAAATATTACCGATTTAAAAAACCGCAGAGGCGCAGAGAACGCAGAGAGAGGATTGGGAGGAGAGGATGATGCGTTTGATGCCATTTTTGAGAAGAGGGACATTGAAGTTGATGAGGAGAGCAAGGGAGTTGTTTGTCGTTTTTAAGTAGGAGATGACTTGGGCTTCGTGGATGGGGGTTAATTTTTCCACAGCTTTTAATTCAACTACTAGGACATTACCAACCAGAAAATCTAATTCACCCTCGCCAACGGGATAACCTTTATAATTGATTGCCACTCGATGCTTATAACTATGGGGTATTCCCCGCATCTGAAACTCCAACCGTAAAGCTTGGTGATACACCGACTCCAAAAACCCTGGTCCCAACAACCGATGTACCTCAATTGCCGCCCCAATTACCTCTCCTGTCAAGCCACTCATCTCTCCCAACTCTCTTCTCTCTGCGCCCTCTGCGCCTCTGCGGTTCAATTCCATAAACACCCTATTCCATACAAAAAGGGATAGGCAGATTGCCTATCCCCTAACAATAGCCTTAGAAAACCTATCTATACTTTAGGCTTTACAGCTTCGACTTAAGTAAATTATCCGTAAAGATTAAGTCCCAACAGTCCAAGAATTGATGTACTCAATTTGCTCGGCAGTCAGAGAATCAATCTCAATACCCATTCCCTGTAACTTCAAACGAGCAATTTCCTCATCCACTTCCCGAGGAATAGAATACATACCAGGTTCTAACTGACCCTTATTCTTCACTAAGTACTCACAACCCAAAGCTTGGTTGGCAAAGCTCATATCCATAACTGCACTGGGGTGTCCTTCAGCAGCAGCTAGGTTAATTAAACGTCCTTCCCCTAAAACAACCACAGATTTACCACTGGGTAAGCGATATTCTTCAGTGAAGGGACGCACATTCTTCACTTCAGTAGCCTTTTCCCGTAAGGATTTGAGGTCAATTTCAATATCAAAGTGACCGGAGTTACATACAATTGCACCATCTTTCATCACATCGAAATGCTCGGAACGAATGACGTGCTTGTTACCAGTTACAGTCACAAAAATATCCGCTAAGGGAGCAGCTTCTGCCATAGGCATTACCCGGAAGCCATCCATTACTGCTTCAATTGCTTTGATGGGGTCAATTTCGGTGACAATTACATTTGCACCAAGTCCCCGTGCCCGCATGGCTGTACCTTTACCACACCAGCCATAACCAACAACAACCGTTGTTTTACCTGCTAGGAGAACATTGGTTGCACGGACAATACCATCTAAAGTAGATTGACCAGTACCATAACGGTTATCAAAGAAATGCTTGGTATCAGCATCGTTGACGTTCATGGCGGGGAAGGGAAGAGCGCCATCGTTCAACATTGCCCGTAAACGAACAATACCTGTGGTAGTTTCTTCAGTAGTACCAATAATTTCGGATAATTGCTCTTTACGCTCTTGAACCACAGTCGCCACAACATCACTACCATCATCAATGATAATGTTGGGACGGTGATCTAAAGCAATTTGTACGTGACGGTTGTAAGTTTCGTTATCTTCACCTTTGATAGCAAAGACAGGAATTTCATAATCTGTGACCAGACAAGCTGCTACGTCATCTTGAGTGGATAGGGGGTTACTAGCAATTAGCAGGGCATCTGCACCACCTGCTTTCAGTGTAATTGCTAAGTTCGCTGTTTCTGTTGTTACGTGAGAACAAGCTACGATGCGAAGACCTGCAAAGGGTTTTTCTTTGGCAAAGCGATCGCGGATTTGCTTTAAAACTGGCATCTCCCGTGCAGCCCATTCAATGCGCTGTCTTCCCAAGGGAGCTAGAGCGAGGTCTTTAACCTCGTGCTTTAATCGGGGAGTAGTTGCGGTCAT
>JASJDS010000031.1 GCA_030065055.1 Calothrix sp. MO_192.B10 | reverse complement strand
AGCCATATTATCTTACTTCCCCTCCCATCAAGTATTACCCAAAAAACAAGCCACAAAAGCTGCTTTATCTCAAGCTGCAACACAATTAAAGCAAGCTAATTATCTCCACTTTTCTTGTCACGGTTCATTTAACTTCAATTCTCCCCAAAATTCTTGCTTATTCCTAGCAGAAAGTGTAGATGAAAATAATAACTTTGATTTAACTAAATGTTTGACATTGGGTAATTTGTTTGAGGGAACTTTCGATTTTAGCCAAACTCGTCTGGTGGTTCTTTCTGCTTGCGAAACTGGCTTAGTTGATTTCAAGAATACCAGCGATGAATATATCAGTTTGCCTAGTGGTTTTCTCTATGCAGGTAGCAGTAGTGTAGTCAGTAGTTTATGGACAGTAGATGATGTATCTACAGCATTATTAATAATTGAATTTTACCAAAATATCAATGCTGGCTTCACAGTTGCTATTGCCCTGAATCAAGCGCAGATTTGGCTGCGAGATGCGACTACTGCCGAATTGCAGGTATGGGCAAGTCAGTTAAAATTAGCACCGGAAGAAGCTAAAAAAATTGAGGCAAGCCTAGAATGGTTTGACTCCGATGAGCGCCCATTTCAAAACCCCTATTGGTGGGCAGGTTTTTGTGCTATCGGTCAGTAAATTTGTGTCACTTGATATCCTATTACCGAATGGCACTAAGTTACAGCATCCGTTGATACTCACACTCCAACCTGAAGGCGATCGCCTGGAGAATTACTTGTGTTGTTTTTCCTCTTGTAGCAACGTTTGTTGACTCCCAGGCGATATGACTGTATGGTTACTACCAGGTCGAATCAATTTAAATATACGTCCAGTAATTGCACTTCGATTCTGTATCAGACAACTTAGTACCCCAGCAATGATTACTCCTGTGATTCCAAAACCCAAGCTTAACAACACTGCTTGAGCCGAAGGATGCAGTTGGTTAGTCACAAAAGGTGGCAATATTGGCTTTGTTGGTTGTTGGGAAATTATGTAAGGAGCAGTACTAGCACCAATTCCCGCCGCACCTAAACCAACACCCACCATTGCGATAGTGGTTTGCAAATTGCGATCGCGCACTTGATCGCGTTCTTCTTTTTTGCGGAGAATTTCTTGGGTAGTGCGATCGCTCTGTGCTTGTTCAATTTCCACCCGTCCCTGGATGGCTGTCATCGCCTTTTCAAGTAAAGTAGCACCATGTTGAAAATAGCCTAAATCTGCTTGAATTTGTTCGATAAAAAGGTGACAGTCTTCATCAAAAAAACTGCATAGAAAGCTAATATCTTCGGTTGTATTGATTGTTTTGACTCTGGTTTTGTTTTTCAAGTTTGTCAAGTGCTTCTTGCACCTTCGGTCTTAATTCTTGGAAAAAGTTAGTAATCCGTTTTGAATCGTTGGGTTCGGAGGGTTTGACCTTTTTGACTTCTGCGCGATCGCTTGCTAAGTTTCTCAGTGCGTCGCGGATAGGTCGTCGTGCTTTACACCATTCTCTGAGAATTTGCTCGGCGTTTTCTGGAGGGTTGTTTTCCAAGGGTGCTAGAGTTTGCAGCAAGTCTTGGAGGTCAGCAGTAGAAAACAGTTCTGCTTTGGTTTCGAGGAGAACAGGAAGATTTTGGAGTAAGGAATCTGAGGTCATAGGATTTTTGATTTAAGATTTTGGGTTAAATAATTTACTAGTGATGTCCATTCAACAGGCTGTGAATGAGGTTGAGATAGGCTTGCTGACGTTGTTGGTTCATGGATAAAAGCCAGTATTAACTAAATGCATCTGTTATTAAGATACTCAAAAGCTCTGCCTGAAATTCCGTAAAGTAACTTTAAAATACTGAGAAAAATTAGTCTCTAAAATTAGTTATCTTCAAATAATAATCAGTGAAAACCCTAATACCCCACTGCACAAAACGCTGACTAGGCGATCGCATCCTCATTCCCTGGCAGAGTGGGGGTGTGTACCCTGTCCTCTATCTGATACGCAAAGGCGCGTATTTCCGCGTCAAGGCGTTCTAGCTCGTCCCGCAATTGTTGGTCACTTAAACCTGTAAATCGTTTGGTCTTTGCTACGTACTGCATACATCGATTTTGGTATACCTGTTGACGATTTGACAAATTTTTGTGCGAGTGAAGTCCGAGTAAAATCCGAGTTAATTAGCTTGCTGCTCAGTTAGTGTAACGTTACGTTGACTAGGCAGTTTATAATTGCGACAACAATCTATAAAAGTAAAATATGCCTGTAACTATCTCAGATATAATTGTCCAATTCGTAGAGACTTCGTATAAAGATACAAGGGACACGATAGATAAAATTGATAAAGCAATACCCGGTTTTCCGATCGCCTAAACACAAGAGGAAATAGCTATGCAAGACCTCACTCTTATTTACCCGCAACCCAGAAGTAATGAGTGGTAAACCATGCATTTGCGGGATGCGCGTTACAGTTGGTGCGATCGTTGGTTTAATGGCATCAGGGCGTGGATAAGACTTCAAATTCTAATTGAGGTATTTACTATGACAATAAAAGAACAACTGTTACAAGAGATTGAATCCACACCAGATACTATTCTGGCTGAAATCCTAGACTTTTTACGTTTTCTCAAAACCAAAGGAACTCCAACGCCACCCCAACCATCACCACCAGAATCTGCTACTCACTCTCCAGTAAATTCCACGGGTCATTCACTCCTAGAACATCTGAAAACCATTGGTAAATGGGAAGGAGATGATTTACAAGAGTGTCTCCAGCTAGTCATTGCTAGCCGTGGTAAAGCAAAATTTGATTATGATAACCCCTTTGAATAATGTACCTATTGGATACAAATCATTGTAGTGCTGCTATTTTGGGCGATGAAAATCTACTTCGTCGCATCGCCGAAATAGAAAACAGTCTAATTACAACCTGTGTCATTGTTCAAGGAGAACTGGTAGATATGGCCGAACGTTCTCAACGCAGAGAAGATAACTTAGCCCTCATTCATCGCTTTATTCAAGGTATATATATCTATAACATCGATGCATCTACTGCTACTATTTACGGTCAACTAAAAGCCGCTTTATTTAATCAATTTGCACCCAAAAATAAAAACAAGCGGCGAAAAACTAAAGTCACCGATTTAGGTTTTGATGAAAATGACATTTGGATAGCCGCTATTGCACTGCAAAATAATCTAGCTGTCGTTTCTAGAGATAGTGACTTTTTGCGAATTCAACAGGTGAGAACGTTTTCCTGGGAATCTTGGGTTTGACAATAGAAATATGGTTAAATTTGTGATGATATTTTAGGAATTCTCTAGGAGACAATATAATGCAAACATTAAAAGCTATTTACGAAAATGGGGTATTTCGACCATTAGAAAAACCTAACTTAAATGAAGGAGAGTCCGTCAAAATAACAGTTGAATCTACTACTTCTTTTACTCCTCAAGAAATGCTAAAACTGGCTGCTGAAGTATATGAGGGATTATTAGAAACAGATATTGACGAAATTGAAGAACTCGCTTTACAACGAGACAATTTCTTTGGGGATAAATCTGAACAATGAATCAAGCAACTTCATCCATTTTTTTCTAGTTACCGTAACGTTACGATAACTAGCATTTATACTATAGTATCGCGCTATCACCAGACCACTGAGCGACTACGCGCAAGCCGATTTCTTCCAACAACATCCGGCTAGACCAAGCGTCACCACCAATGTTGTAGTCACCAATTAAAGCAACATCGTAGGGACCGGGCTCAAAGTCAAGGCTATTATTTTTCTTCGCTTCGTCATACTTGGGGAATACCCAGTCACGAATAGCGTCGTTAGCAATGTGGTGACCCAAGGACTGGGACACACCCCGGAAACCTTCACAACGTAGGGGAATTACGGGCTTACCAATTTCTTTGGATGTTTTCTTAGCTACAGCTTCAATGTCATCACCAATTAGACCGATGGGACACTCAGACTGGATAGAAACACCATTGTTGAGAGGGAAGAGTTCTTCGATTTCGTTGATGATTTTGACAAGTTTTTTGTCACCACCAAAAACGATGTCCCGCTCTTGGAAGTCAGAGGTGAAGTGCATGGTACCGAAGCTATCGACACCAGTTACACCAACGTAGTAGTTACGACGACCAGACCAAGACCAGTAACCACAACCAACAGGACCATGGCTGATGTGGATCATGTCTTTGACTGGTCCCCAAACCACACCTTTGGAACCTGCATAAGCACAACCACGAGCAGTCATTACACCAGGAAGGGATTTGATGTTAGACTTAACGCCGCAGTCAGATTTGCCTTCTTCGTGAACGTTGAGGTGCTTGGTACGCTTTTTACGTGCTTTCTCAGGATACGCTTGGAGTACTTCTTCAACTAGCTGTTGATGCTCTTCTACAAGATTCTTGTCGGGAGGTGTCATAGTCTGCCTCTGTTACTGTTTAGGATGGGGGAATGGAATGATAGCTAGGGTATGGAAGGGGAGAGGGAGAGGAGAAGAATGAAGGCTGAAAGCAGAATTAATTTCATACTTCATACTTCATACTTCACACTTTCCTTATCTGTTGAACCTACTGTGCTGGAGCTATAGCACTACTTATTTAGCAGTAGCTTCAGCAGGCTTACCAATGATTTCTGAGTGCTTGGTATCATCGTCAAGAATACCGTATTCAATCAACAGAGCTTCTAATTCATCCATTTCCATAGGAGTAGGAATGGTGAGTTTGTCGTTGTTGACGATCTTCTTAGCTAATGCGCGGTATTCTTGAGATTGGTTGCTGTCAGGAGCGTACTCGTTAACAGTCATACGACGCAATTCTGCGTGTTGAACGATGTTGTCACGAGGTACGAAGTGGATCATCTGGGTGTTGAGACGTTCAGCCAAGTTTTCGATTAATTCAGCTTCACGGTCAACTTTACGGCTGTTACAAATCAAACCACCTAGACGTACACCACCGGAGTGAGCGTACTTCAGAATACCACGAGCGATGTTGTTTGCAGCATACATCGCCATCATCTCACCGGAGGTAACGATGTAGATTTCTTGAGCTTTACCTTCACGGATAGGCATAGCGAAACCGCCACATATCGCCAACTACCACCAAAGCGTAAATTGTGAATTTATAGCACTACGTGCTAGGGAACTCTTAACTCTTAACAGGGAACAGCAGGCTGTCAAAAGGTTTCAGGATTTAGAAATGTCCGCGCCCCGTCAGGCGTAGTGCTATATATCATGTCCGGGGGCATACCCATAGTATGTCCGCAGCGTAAAGCCTGCGGCATAGCTCCGCTTAGAGCGTAGCTCCTCTGTTAGCGTGCCTCTTACAGAGGAACTACGTTAACGCGCAGCGTGTCGCGAAAGCGACTCAGCTCTCCCAAAGGGAGCAAGAGGCGTGGAACGTAGACACGAAGTGGCTTCGGTGAAGGGTAGTGAAACGACGCATAAGTCCTAAGTCCCTCCGGGACGACCTTCGGTACGGACACGCTCCGCGTTGATTGAATGCCCGCAGGGCTATACACAAGGTCTTTGGGATTGCTACTCTTCTCCAAGCCGCTGAGTCGCAAAGCGTCCCGTGAGGGATACGCGTCTACGGTACCGTCGCAATGACGGTTATTTAAACGGACATGATATTAGAAGTTGTGATCGCCCCATGTGTCTCGACATGATGATTTTTGTCTTTGCTACTATTGCTCCTGCTAAGATATAGATATATCTACGGATATGGCTAATATAACAACTAACCATAAAAAGCAGTGAAAAAACGAGTTACTCTCACCTTTCCCAGACGCGCCATTCAAATACCCATTACTTACCGACTGGCGAAAGATTTTAATGTTGCTGCTAATATTATCCGCGCTCAAGTTGCTCCCAACCAAATTGGAAAACTGGTAGTGGAACTATCGGGGGATATAGATGAGTTGGATGCAGCTATTGAATGGATGCGATCGCACAATATTCATGTATCTCTCACCCTAGGGGAAATAGTAATCGATGAGGAGGTGTGTGTCCACTGTGGTTTGTGTACTGGTGTTTGTCCTACTCAAGCCTTAACTTTGCACCCTGAGACATTCAAACTCACATTTACCCAATCCCGTTGCATTGTCTGCGAACAGTGTATTCCCACTTGCCCCGTACAGGCAATCTCTACTAATCTTTAACTGGTGTTGTTGAATCCAGGTATGAATTTATCTCACCCAGTGAGTCCATTTGGGACAATAAATTGTAATTTTTATTGCTTTATTTATAAGTATATTTACATATAAAAATATCATCTCAAATCTAATTATCAATCCAGACAGTAACCGCAGCCACAGCGATCAACATTTCGTCATTTTTATCATTGAGTACAGGAATAGCTTTGCCTTGAACCACCATTCCTCCGGATTCCAGGGTGAGGGTTTTTTTGCCAAATGGTAATACAGCCAATACCTCATCTTGACGTACTTGCTCTGAATAGGGCACAGCAACTTGGACTTCCACAATCATTTCATTGGGGTCGTTTAAACCCGCAACTTCCCAAACACCGGGTAAAGCATTATGAGCGATCGCATTTCTCACAGCCCTGGCTGCGGCTACGGTGGGTTCCTGTCCGTGTTGATCTATACCCATTCCCATCTCAATAATTAAACGCTTACGCACCACAATCACCTCAATTCCACCTTGTTCACCATATCATCACTATTGGCTGCAACTATTGAATTTTTTGCAGATGCGATCGCAAAATAATTTAAAATATATACCTTTCAGGAGCAGAAGTTGCTAATGATTCGGCCTGCCACGCCCAATGACAATAAAGCTATAATGGCGATCGCTGAAGCTATCGGTCTGTTTACACCGCAAGAACTCTCCGAACTTGGCGGTATGTTGGCAGAATACTTCGATGGTAACCTGGGCAGCGATCACTTCTGGATTACTTACGATGATGGGGGTGTGGTGGGAACTGCGTACTATGCACCAGAACCATATACGGATGGGACGTGGAACCTGTATTTTATTGCCGTCCATCCCGACAGTCAGGGAGAAGGGCGAGGTGGGAAACTGTTGCACTACGTCGAACAAACGTTGGCGACAGGAGGCGAGCGGATACTACTGGTGGAAACTTCTGGACTGCCAAATTTTGAGGCTACAAGGGCATTTTACCGTAAGCATGGGTATGACGAGGAAGCGCGAATCCGCGAATTTTACAGAGCAGGGGATGATAAGATAATTTTTCGCAAGGCACTGACAGCTCCCAAGCATTGACATTCCTTCACTCCGGGCGCGGAAACGGGCGGGGAAACCCCGCCCCTACTCCTTCACTCCTTCCCTCCTTCACTCCTTCTCTCCTTCACTCCTTCTCTCCTTCACTCCTTCTTCCTCCAAATCTGGCTGTTGATTTTCCTCAGAAACAATCACAAACTTAGTTTCCACCTTAGATTTATCACCCCATACATCCAAAACATCCTTAACTAAAACCTCCTCTAACCAAATTCTGCCAACAACGGTGAGGGGGAGTGCCAAAAACAAGCCTAGGAATCCGAAGAAATACGCAAAAAATAGCTGGGAAATTAAAGTAACTGCTGGTAGTAATGACACTTGATGCGCCATGACTATGGGGGTGAGGAAATTACTCTCAACCTGCTGAATAATAAAATAGAGTAGCAGAACAAAGAGCGATCGCCAAGGAGAATCGGGGCTAAATGCGATCGCCATTGCCGGAATTACGCTCATGGTAGGACCGAGGTTGGGGATCAAATTTAAAAAGCCTGCTAATACTCCTAGGGCTAATGCGGCGGGAACCCCCAATATCCACAAACCGAAAAAGCTCATCCCCCCCACTATAAACATGGCGATAATCGCACCTGTCACCCATCCTTCTAATGACACTTCACATAGGTCTAAAATCCCATCTACCCGTCGTCGATAAAAGGAGGGGAACAGACGCACAAATACTTTACGATAAGCCAAAGGCTCGGCGAGGAACATTCCCGTTAGCACCATCACTAACAAAATCTTTAACAGCACTTCCAAAGAGCCAGAAACGAAAGCAACAGAACTTCCCGCAACCCTCTTTAACCATGGTTCTGCCTGCTGAATTAAGCTGTTAATATCGGGAATATAGGGGCTAAGTGTACTAGGAACGCGAAGTTTCAGTTCTTCTAACCAACTATCAAAACGCTCTAATCCTTGTGGGAACTGCCTTGTCAGCTCTTGAAACTGGTCAGCGAATGGGGGTACTACTAACCAGAAGAAACCAACAATGATGGCGAAGAAAATACCCACTGACAGCATCACAGATGATCCGCGCCTCATTCCTAACTTTTGGAACCGTCGTGATAATCGATTTAAGGTTGCGGCTAGTACAACTGCGGCAAATATCAGTAACAGAACTTCCTTGATTTGCCACAAGATGTATAACGAAATAACAATGACGATTAAACCGATCCATTGTTCTATATTCACGCCCTAACCCCCGTTCGACGATAAGATACTATTTATCTCAATTCAGCCACATTAGCTGATTTTCCAGAATTTTATCTAGGTATTTTTGGTTAACTTTTCCTGTCCCCGCCATCGCCAAATTAAACTAGCTGTTAATAAAACTATGGGTAACAAAACTATAATCAGAGCATTGCTTGATGTGGCAGGAACAGATAAAAATGGACACAGGTACTTAATTGCGATCGAAAGTCCAATGGAGAGGATAAGTACCTTGAGAACAAAGCCAAGTTGATTTTCCATAAAAGTACGGCTATACACATTGTTTAGTGGGGCAGGCACTAAAGGTTTATTTTATGCCTATTTTCTACAATAAATTTAAGCAGAAAAAAAAAGAAGTCAGTCAGACACTTTTTGTCTCCCTGCACTTGGGGATGTTCCGAAGGAACCGCCTTAGAGCGATCGCAATTTCTGCTTTGACATGGCTATGATTTACTTACCAGTTTCCCTACTCTTATTTTTGCTGTTGTTACTGCTGTTACCTGTCATCTGGTTTGCTGTTGCAGTGGACGTGGTGAGAATGGCTGTTGCCAAGTTAGGATTTGCCCCTAACATTGCGTTACTGTTGTTAATTCTGGTAATTATCGGTAGCACCATCAATATTCCCCTATATCGGACTCAATCTGCAATTGAGGTAGCAGATGATTTTACCGATTTATGGTTAAGGGAATTTTGGGGTATTCCCTTACGTAAAATTCAACGTTCTACAATTGTGGCTGTAAATGTTGGTGGTGGGGTGATTCCTGTAATTTTAGCTTTATACCAGTTTACCCAAGCCAATGTGTTGGCAATTTTGTTAGTGACTGCCATTGTTACAGGGGTGAGCTACTATGCAGCTAAAATAGTACCGGGAATTGGGATTCAAATGCATCCTTTACTAGCTCCGTTTACTGCTGTCATATCTGCAATGTTGATTAACCCAATTTTAATGTCACCCCATACTGCTCCTGTGGCTTTTGCTGGTGGTGTGTTGGGAACTTTAATCGGTGCTGATTTATTACATTTGCAGGACATAAAAGCCATGAGTGCGGGAGTGTTGAGTATTGGCGGTGCTGGAGTGTTTGATGGAATTGCCCTATGTGGTTTATTCGCATTGTTACTTTCTTGAAAATAGGGATTGGGTATTAGGTGATGGATGATAGGGGGAAACTTTGAGAAATCGGGAATAGTTAACAGTTGAGATTTTTGTATTTTCACTCATAACTAACAACTAACAACTAACAACTAACAACTCTTTTCAAAGGAGGATTTATCAAAAAAATGCCTGTAGAAACTAATGATAAAAAACAAGTCAAACCACCAAAAATACGCCAGTTTGGGGGCAGTTTACTAATTTTACTTACCCTACTTTTACTGCTGAATTTTATTGTCCCTAGCTTCTTTGGACCGAGGTTACAACAAGTAGCCTATAGTGACTTTATCGCCCAAGTAGAAGCTGGTAAAGTAGATCGGGCAGTGGTAGGTAGCGATCGCATTGAATATTCTATGCAAGTTCAAACCCCGGAGGGTAAGACTCAAGAACAGGTGTTTCAAACTACACCAGTAGCTGTGGATTTAGATTTACCGAAAATCCTCCGGGAGCATGAAGTTCAATTTGCCGCACCACCCCCAAATCAAACTGGTTGGATTGGTACTCTCCTCAGTTGGGTGATACCACCATTAATTTTCTTCGGTATTTGGGGCTTTTTGATGAGTCGGCAAAATGGCGGTCCCGCAGCGTTGACGGTGGGTAAAAGTAAAGCTCGCATCTACTCGGAAGGTACTACAGGGGTGAAGTTTAACGATGTGGCTGGGGTGGATGAGGCGAAGGCAGAATTAGAGGAAATTATTGATTTTCTCAAGGATGCTGGTAAGTACACCCAATTAGGGGCGAAAATTCCCAAGGGTGTGCTGTTAGTTGGTCCTCCGGGAACTGGTAAAACTATGTTGGCAAAGGCTGTGGCTGGGGAAGCTGCCGTACCTTTCTTCAGCATTTCTGGCTCGGAATTTATCGAGCTGTTTGTGGGTGTGGGTGCTGCACGGGTGCGAGACTTGTTTGAACAAGCTAAACAACAAGCTCCCTGTATAGTTTTTATCGATGAATTAGATGCCTTAGGTAAATCCCGTGGTGGTGCTGGTCCGATGATGGGTGGTAATGATGAACGAGAACAAACCCTCAACCAGTTACTGACGGAAATGGATGGTTTTGATGCCAATACAGGGGTAATTATTATCGCCGCCACCAACCGTCCAGAAATTCTTGACCCTGCTTTACGCCGTCCCGGACGCTTTGACCGCCAAGTAGTGGTGGATCGTCCTGATAAAATTGGGCGGGAAGCAATTCTTAAAGTCCATGCCAGAAACGTCAAATTAGCTGATGATGTGGAGTTGGGAACCATTGCTATCCGTACCCCCGGCTTTGCTGGTGCAGATTTAGCTAACCTGGTGAATGAAGCTGCATTATTAGCCGCACGGCAAAATCGCCCCGCAGTAGCAATGGCAGATTTCAACGAAGCCATTGAGCGGGTAGTAGCTGGGTTAGAAAAACGCTCCCGTGTGCTGAATGAAACTGAGAAAAAGACCGTAGCCTATCATGAAGTTGGTCATGCCATTATTGGTGCATTGATGCCCGGAGCGGGTAAGGTGGAAAAAATCTCCATTGTTCCCCGTGGTGTAGGTGCATTGGGTTACACCATTCAAATGCCAGAAGAAGACCGGTTTTTGATGGTAGAAGATGAAATTCGCGGGCGGATTGCAACCTTATTGGGTGGACGTTCGGCGGAGGAAGTCATCTTTGGTAAGGTGTCTACGGGAGCCAGCGATGACATCCAGAAAGCTACCGATCTTGCAGAGAGGGTAGTTACATTATACGGGATGAGCGATCGCCTCGGTCCGGTAGCATTTGAGAAAATTCAACAACAATTCTTGGAAGGCTATCCCAACCCCCGACGGGCTATTAGTCCCCAAGTAGCTGAAGAAATTGATCGGGAAGTCAAGGAGATTGTGGATAATGCTCACCACATTGCTTTGACAATCCTCCATGAAAACAAGGAGTTGTTAGAAGAAACTGCTCAGGAATTGTTGGAACAGGAAATTCTCGAAGGTGCAGCACTGCGGGAGAAACTGAACCAAGCCCAAGCTCCTATGGAAATGGAAGAATGGTTGCGGAGTGGTAAGTTGTTAACAGATAAGCCTTTGATGCAGAGTTTGTTGGTTTAACAATTTACAAAGTGTAAGAGTTTTCAGGGATTTTCTGGTAAATAGACTGTACTGTAGGGGTTTAGCAATGTGCTTTACCCCTACTTTTTCCAACCTACTAAGGTCACATTTGCAGATTTCAGATCGGCGATCGCTTTACTTTGATATCATATCCGGGTAAACAGCTACTATAACCCTTTTTTGTCACTCTGGAAAAATAAAAATTAATGTAGGTTGGGTGGAACGAAGTGAAACCCAACAATACCAATTTCTTCGGGTGTTGTTTTTATTGTAACTAATCAAACGGACATCCCATGAAAGACAATCTCCAAAGTTTTATAATTCATTTGGGTCAATTCCTAAGCTTCTCAGTCTTTCCTCTAACTGTTCAGCTCTTTGTCTTTCTTGTTCAGCCCGTTGTCTTTCCTGTTCAGCTCTTTGTCTTTCTTGTTCAGCTGCTTCTTCAGGACTGGGAACTAACTCCCCATCAGGAGTAAAATAGCGCAGTTGTCTTTGATGAATTCCTAAATATAATTCCAACTGCTGACTCCATAACCATCCTTGTTGGTTAGGTTCAATGGGTTGATATACTCCACTAATCAAAGTAAATCCCTGAAACTCTAAACTATCAGGGTCAAACCAAAAATAATCCGGTGTACGGAAGATATCTTGGTAAATTTGTTTCTTCTCTTCCCTATCTACCTTAGCGGTACTATCAGACAGAACTTCAATAATTACATTGGGATATTTTCCCCCTTCTTGCCAAACCACCCAACTTCTACGCTCTTGATTTCGGGTTGTTCCCAAAACAACAAAAAAATCTGGCCCACGGAAGTCTTCTGATTTCTTTTGGTTAGGACTGTAGTAAATAGTCAGATTACCTGTAGCAAAATAATCATCCCTATCTTTCCAAGCCCATTCTAAGCATTGAATGAGGATGAAAATTTGTCGTAGATGTAAATTACTTTCCAACGGAGGCTCATCACTCCAAAATTCCCCTTGAGGAAAGATTATCTCATCTTTTTTATCTTTTTGATCAATTGCTAAGGGTGAAGAAGGAGTCATGGTTACTACATTGAATTTAATTAGTCATTATCTGAGGGACGATTATCTTTGATTATTGTAGCTTTTAAGTTCATTAATGATTTGTGCCCTGTTATGGTTGTTCAAAGTTGCTCCGGATCGATCCCCATTTTCCGTAACTTTTCTGCATAACGTTTTGCTTTGTCTTCTGCTGTATCAGCTCTTTGGCGTTCTGATTCAGCTCTTTGGCGTTCTGATTCAGCTCTTTGGCGTTCTGATTCAACCTGTTGAGCAATTTCTACATAGCTAAAAAATCGCTGTCCATCGGGACGAAAGATTTGTAACCCATCTGTTGACAAATCAAACTTTATCTGCAACTGAGGACTAACCCAATCTTCCATTAACTCAACCACATCTAGAAACCCTTCCCGACGAACCCAGCCATTCAACTCGTTGTTATCCGGATTGTAGAGATAGTACTCTTCCACTCCAAAGCGATCATAAAATAAAAGTTTTCGGTTCATCTCCCCTTTGGTATTTCCTGGCGAGAGAATTTCAAACACAACCTGGGGTGGAATATTTTCTTCTTCCCACTGCTTATAAGAACCGCGATCGCCCTTGGGACGACCAAATGCTACCATGACATCAGGTGCTACCCGTGTTTTATTATCACCTTCGACGGGATACCACAGCAAATCGCCAGCAACAAATACATTGGGGTTATCTGCAAACAGCCACTCTAGATTTTGCTGAATTACCACAATCCAGCGAAATTGCTTTGTATTATCTGCCATTGGCTTGCCATCACTGTCTGGATAGATGACCGCATTGCTATCCTGTAGCTGTACCATCGCTTTCACCTTTTTCAGTGCGGTAATTCCTTACTTAGCATGGTAACACGGTGGTAGAAAGAAAGGCGATCGCTTTATTGATCAAAGAAATATCAAAGTATTTGCGAAAGATTAGCATTAATTCTCAGTACTTGTGATATCCTGAAAACTAATTGCAAAATATTTGCAACTTAACTTAGATACTAAAAAGCTGTTGGTCAACCCATGATCAAGAATTTTCTAACCCAGGGAGAAAGGCTGTGGAGCCGTCGTCAATTGTTAAAGCTAGGTTTAACAGTTGGTGGTTTGGGTGGAGCGGGTTTAATTTGGCAAAGGTTCAATAACCAAAGTCACTCTGTGGTGAAAGTACCACCAATAGAGACAGAATCAATATCACAGACTATTAAACCGTTGCAAATACTGCGGAATTTTGACTATGGTCAGATTAAGCAAGAAAATGGGCGGACTATTCGGGAATTTAACCTCACTGCCGGTAATTCTATCATCCGACTTAACAGTGCAGTTGAATATAATATCTGGGATTTGAATGGTCGTATTCCTGGCCCCACACTGAGAGCAAAACAGGGCGATCGCATTCGGGTATTATTTGAAAATAAGGCTGGACATTCCCATTCTCTACATTTCCACGGCATCCACCCCGCAGAGATGGATGGGGTACGTCCGGTGACTAATGGTAAGGCCACAATTTACGAATTTGATGCCGAACCCTATGGGGTTCATCTCTATCACTGTCACATTGCACCTGTCACCCGACATATTGCCAAGGGGTTATACGGAATGTTTATTGTCGATCCCCCTAAACCCCGTCCCCCAGCAGATGAGATGGTGCTGGTGATGGCTGGTTATGACGTTAACAACGATAATCACAATGAATATTATGCCTTCAATGGACTGCCGAAATACTACATGGATCACCCCATCCCCATTTACCAAAATCAGTTAATTCGGCTATATGTCCTCAATATTATTGAATTTGACCCCGCAGTTACCTTTCACCTCCACGCCAACTTTTTTGATGTCTATCGTTCGGGAATGAGTCTGACTCCCAGTGAGAAAACCGATGTGATTACTATGGGTGTGGCAGAACGACATATATTGGAGTTTGCCTTCCCCTATACTGGTAAGTATATGTTTCATCCCCATCAAGATGCGATCGCAGAACGGGGTTGCATGGGACAATTTGAAGTCATTGCTGACAACGAAGCAAAAAATACTACGAAAAATTCTTAATCAGACTAGTACCGCTGCGCGTCAGTCACCCATGTAAAAGTATTGTGTACTCTCGCGCTTTGACGTTTGATAAATGGTTGGTTTATTTCCCACAGCAACATCACCCCAAATTATTGCTAAAAATTCACAATTATACTATCAGCTTGTTAAAGGTTAATGGTGCTAAGGCACTTACCAGTAATAAAATCCCGCCTTCTAGGGGTCACGCCTAACAGTTCTTGGGTTTACCAAAAATATATTTGATGTGCTTTTGCATTTTATTTTTTGGATCTCCCTAAATGTGTCTCTCGTAACATTTACTGATGGTTCTACATTTAACTCATTTACTAAATTTACCTGGTGTGATTGTCGATTCCTGGGATTCTGATGAAAACTCAGTCTGTTTTCATTTGCGTATATTAGCTGAGGGGATGGATTGTCCCCATTGCAGTAACTACACAGAAGAATTACACCAAATCAGACCAATTGTTGTTAGAGATTTGCCTGCTTGTGGTAAAGATGTTTATTTAAAGGTACCAAGACGGCAATTTTATTGTTGCATCTGTCAACGCTATATTACAGAAAGATTAAAGTTTATTGATTGGCGAAGAAAATATACTCAAAGATATGAAGAAAGTATCTATTATCAAGTCAATAATTTACATATAGAGCAAGTATGTCAACAGGAACATTTGAGTGTGGCAGAAGTTAAAAATATCGTTAATTATCTGAACCGAAGAAGGCAAAATAAAAAACGGATTAATTAGACCTAGCAGTGAAAATTAACTATAGGTCAGCCAAAATAATTTTAGAGACACAATTGATTGTGTCTCTACATTCTTTTCCACCAGATTTCTAATCTTGACCTTTACCTACAGTCATATCAAAAATATGGCAATTAATAGAATTTAGGACTTACGCAAACGTAATTACGTCATTACGTTTGCGTAGCATGTCCGGAACGGACGAACGATAGCGACATAATTGCCTAAACCTCTGGGATTGCTTCCCTACACGGAGCCTGTTGCGAGCGTACGCTGAAAGCGTTCTCGCAGAGTAGCGCGGCAATCCGGTCGTAATCACAAATGTTGCTTGGGTAAGTCCTGGAATTAATACATCTGAAAATGTAAAGTTTTCTGTCTAAATACAAATTTTAGATTAAGTAATATTTTTTTATATTATACATAAAAATCATAAGAAAAACTTATCACCATTTCCGCAGGAAATAATATTTTTATCTTTGGCTTATATTTATTTTTTGTGTAACCAGGTATATGATTGAAATTGTCATTAATGCTTTTGCGAAATTCATAAATTTTCTCTTTTGTGAAAAGGATTAATTTTAGAGTTTCAGACCTTGTTTAAACAAGTGATTCTGGATTTTAAACTATATCTAGATGAGAAATTGATGATTGCAAACCGTTGGTGACGCTTCCTCTTATTGATGAGGGAATATTGTTTCTTCAAGGAAATCAAATAGAATGAATTATCATCAAAACTTAGAATGGACACCTGGAAGAGTAGTTACACTCAGCACCCATTTGGAAAAACCAAGTCCATTTTATTTTGGATATGACATCAAGCAAAGATTTACGTCGATACTGAATAAATATACTTTCGACAAAGTATTTTTCTTTACCGAGGAAAATCTGTTTGAGCTTTACGGCAAAGAATTGTACAACGAACTAAGGCAAAAGTTTGATTGTCGTCTTGAATTTGTTCCTCCCGGTGAGAAATGTAAATATTTTCCCGTTCTGGAGGAGGTTTGTGAATCTTTAATTGCCAAAGGTGTATCCAAGAAATCTATTTTACTAGCCTTTGGTGGCGGAACAGTTGGAAATATTGTCGGTTTAGTTGCGGGGATGATTTACCGAGGTATTCGTTTTGTGGAAATCCCCACAAGTATGACTGGTCAAACTGACAGTACTCTTAGTAATAAACAGGCAGTAAATGGTAAAACAGGTAAAAATCATTTTGGACTATATCACAGCCCCATTTTCATCTGGTCTGATACCAAGTATCTGAAAACTGAACCCGCTTTTTCCAAACGCAGTGGGATTATTGAGGGGATTAAAAATGGCTTCATCTCCGATGCCACATTTTTGGATTATCTGGAAGAGACTCTCAATCCTCAACTAAATTTTTCAGATGAGCAATTGACGGATCTAGCATATAAGATTATTTGCTCAAAATTAGAAATTCTCAAGAAAGATCCTAGCGAGAAAGGCTATGGAATTATTCTTGAGTATGGTCATACATTTGGTCATGCTATTGAATGGCTAGAACAAGGTAAATTATCTCACGGCGAATCCGTCTCATTCGGCATGAAAATTGCAGCCGAACTTGCCTATCAACTCGGATTAATCTCACAAGCGGATGTGGAGAGACATTACTATGTAATTGAGGAAAAACTTGGCTTTAACAATTCTTTCCCGGCACAAATCACCGCAGAAAAACTCATGGATGCGATGATTGCAGACAATAAAAAGACTGGAGAGGATTTGCGCTTTGTATTATTGGATAAAATTGGTCAATGTTATGACCCTGAAGGAGATTTCCTGGTAACAGTTGATCCGGAATTCGTCAAGAGAATTGTTGAGAATTTTATCCAACAACAGAGAGAAAAAACGAGTGCTAAGACTTACGAATTGATTGCCTAGTAAACTACGCAATCCTCTTAGAGAGTAAATCCTAAGCACTCATGTCACTAAATATTTCTACCTCAGTATACTGTATCAAGAAGTAAAACGCTAGCCAGCCTTGATTACAATTCATTACAGGGTCAGACCAGACGAATATGATGAAAAATCAACCATCATGGCTGGCTAGTTTTTTATTACTCATGATTGCTACAAGTGAGATCAGTAACGTTTCACATTAACGGGATTTAAAGATTTTTGAGAACAAATCAGTCTCACATTCCTGGGGGCAGAGGAAACACATCAAATGCCCAAAAGTGCCTGAAACCTAGATAGATCAAGAAACTAGGCAAAACGATGTCAAAGTATCTTTGTATATACATTTGAGCTTATTTACGGGCTAATTTTTGTCTCAGTCCCAATCTGAAACGATAAATTCAACAACATTGACTTAATAGGTAGGTTGATAATGTATCCCATATTGAATCTAACGGCTCCTATTGGTACTTTAAACCACTGTGGTCATATTGGTCATATTGTTAATGACTTTCCATTAATTTGTAATTTTGCTAACAAGTATCAGTTTGAGGGGATTAATATTGACTTGACTGTAGTTGATTCATTTAGCACTGATGAATGTAAACAATTACTGAGTCAGTTTAATTTAAAGGCTGTGTCTTTTGGCATTCCCATAAACTTATTTGGTAGCCAAAAAGAGTTTGAAAAAGACTTATTTGAATTTGAATTACAGGCTAAACAAGCCAACGAAATTGGCTGTCACTTAGCCCTATGTTATTTGCCGCCATTTTCAGATTATCTCAACTTTAATGAACAATTTATTCAAACCAGTATTCGCTTACGCGAACTGAAGCCTATTTTAGAAAAGTATGCTATTAAAATTGGTTTTGAGTTTATTGGACCGACTGAAACTAGGCGTAATACCAAGTATGATTTTATCCATACAATAGATGGGACTCGTGCATTGATTGCCAGTGCAGGATTGTATGGATATGGCGGTTTTAAACTCGATGTTCACCACTGGCAAAATAGTGGTGCTGGTGTACTGGATATTCATCATCTGGATTTAGAATATATATTCTATGTGGAATTAAATGATGGATTACCTGGTTATGACATCTTTACTATTCCTGAATTTGAGAGGGAATTACCCTTTACCACCGGGGTGACAAAGGTTGAAGAGTTTCTGAAAGCACTCCATCAAAAAGGCTATCAAGGACCCGTTGCAATAGAACCCTGGAATCGGGGAATTCAAAATATGCCCTTAGAAGATGCGATAAAAACTGTGAAGGGGTCTTTAGATCGGAGTCTATCATTTATTAAAAAATAGTCATCCCATAATAAAAGCATGAAAGAAGTTGTATTATCCTTACTTGCAGGCTGGAGCATTGGCATTATTTTTGCATGGTTGAAATTACCCATACCTGCACCACCTCCATTAGGTCTTCTGGGAGCGGTTGGTTTAACATTAGGTGCATTTTTCTATCAATGGTTGCATCAGATTTTAGGAAAATAAACAACATTCTCCTAATGTTAATACTTCTCGTTTAAGCCTAAAATAACAGGATTTACGCAAAAATGTGGGACATAACGGTAATTAGTGAATGACCACTACTTAAAGAGCTAGGAACCGAAGGCTGGATATTTATTTACGCTTTAATTTTCCCCAACTGTATCCCAGAAAAACTGCTCATAGCCTTGCAGCAACCGTGCTGCACGCTTGATTAGGCGCGGTTCTGCGCCACGCTTTAAGCCTGTTGCAATTACAGCTAAAGAATCACATTCAAAGGTCGGTACAGGACTGGCAAAGAAATCGAAAAATGCCGTATCTTTAGGGGTGAAATTGTATTGTTTTTGCAGTGCAGCACTCATCCTTCCAGTATTTTCACCGAATATAGGGAAGTTGAGTAAAAAGGCGGCTCCGACTTCAGCCTCCGAACCGTATAGAGCAAGGGAGGCTACATAGGCGGGAAATGCTTGCGCCCCCGGTAATGGTTCGTACTTTTTCAGGTCATTTTCATTCAGGTTCAAGGCTTTGGCAAAATCTAACAACAAATCGAGGGCTTGAACCTCCCCAGAGAGAATGTCTCGAAAGAATTTCCCACTACGAGTTCTACGAAAGCGCCGCGCCAAAAGTCTATTGCTGCGAATATCGCTCTTAACTATGTTGTATTCCTCTCCCGCAAAAGCTTTGAGGTTTTCCTGGGAAACTTGTCCGCTTTCTAGAGCCGTTAGATAGGGATGGTTGCGGATCTGATCCTCTACCCCAGCCAACTCAAGGCGCAGTTCATCGACTATCTGTCTAGCTTGATTGGCGATCGCATTATTGGTAGATGTGTTACATGTTACTCCCTTGACAGCTTCTCCTTTGTGGGCAAAAGAGGGTGTGACCATAAAAGCGATCGCTACTACCAGAGCAATTGTAACTAGTTTGAGGACATAAGTGCTATATCGTAAATTTATATTTAACTTCATGAAAATTCCTCAAATTTTTCTACGAATATTTGACTTTTGACTGACGCGTAGCACTATAACTATAGGAATCATACTTGATTTTTGAAAAAATGCGTAGGGTGTGTTGTCGCCCAGCGCAACGCACCAAAGTCGAGATCAATAAATCTGCGATAGGACAAATATTCTCATCACATCCGTTGATATAATTATCACCTCCAGTGGTAATTTCAATTTTCGGGAATTTACGTAAGCAATGAGATTCCCTACTTCTAGCAGAAGTCGGGGATTTGATTCAACTAGCGATCGCAAATCAACACAAAATAGAAAATAATCTTAAATTATCAACATATTTTAACCATCTAGTTGCAAAAATATTTCATTAGCCTGAGAATAAACAAAGTTAGCTATGCAACTAAAAAATCCAAATTTGGCTGCTGATAGTTGCAAACATCTTAAGGAGAAAAATGATTAAATTTCGCTATATATGCTTGGCTATTGCTGCTTGTGCTGTGGTATCTCTCAGTTCCTGTGTAGGAGATACACCCAATGCCAAACAATCACCCGCATCCAATACCACCACCCAAACTAGTCAGACGCAAGTGGCTCAGAGTGGGGAAGCCAAGGATGTTGATTACATGACAAAATTGGCGTTGATGAAGGGACATTTGTTAGTAGCTCAGGAACTGTTGGATAAGAATCAACCCAAACAGGCTGAACCTCACATTGGACATCCTGTAGAAGAGATTTATGCAGATGTGGAAGGGCAATTGAATGAGCGTAAAGTCAAAGAATTTAAGACAACCTTGGTAAGTGTGCATGATTTAGTCAAAGCCAATCCCAAGGCAGCCAAGCTCAAAACTGATTTTACCAGTTCTATGGCAGCAGTGGATGGAGCGATCGCAGTTTTACCCGCAACACAACGCACCAAACCAGCATTTGTCCTCCAGGTAATCAATGGTTTATTGGATACAGCTAATGCTGAATATGGTGCAGCAATTGCCAATAATAAAATAGCCGAAGTGCTTGAATATCAAGACTCCCGTGGTTTTGTCATCTATGCCAACAACCTCTACCAAGACATTTCTGCTCAAATGGCTAAAGATAATCCAGAAGCACACAAAGCCATTAAAACTAGTATGAGTGACTTATTAACGGTATGGCCATCGGTAATTCCCCCCACTGCACCACTAAAGAACCCTGAGGATGTGAGTAAATTAGTGAAAACTATTGCCGAAAGCTCTAAAAAAGTAATTGATGCTGCCAGCACAAAAGCACAGAAGTAGTACAATCAGTTAACCTCAACTAAATAAGTTTAGACTGGAATTGGAAAGTTGAGTTTAAAATTAATGAGACGAGAAAAATGGGTTAAAAGTGAAGACAAAACTATGCTGATAATTTATGATTTTTAGGCATCAGTATCCCTGATAACCTATTAACTCATCACCAATCTCTTCTGGCTCTTAATATTATTCATAACTAATGCGAGAACTCGACCACGAAAAGACAATTGACCTGTTAAATGCCATCATGGAATTTGAACTGGCAGGAGTAGTACGTTATACTCACTATTCCTTAATGGTTACTGGTCCTAACCGCATCCCCATCGTGGATTTTTTCAAAGCACAGGCAAGTGAATCCCTACTCCATGCCCAACAAGTAGGGGAGATACTCACGGGATTAGATGGACATCCAACCCTGAGAATTGCACCTCTGGAAGAAACCGACAAACATTCTGTCAAAGATATATTGGAAGAAAGTGTACTTCACGAAACAAATGCATTAAACATGTATAAAAAGCTGTTAGATGCCGTAACTGATGCCAGTATTTACTTGGAAGAATTCGCGAGAACAATGATTGGACAAGAAGAGATGCATAATCTCGAACTGAAAAAGATGTTACGGGATTTCAGTTAAATAGTATTAGGTGGTTTCTGAAACGAATTTTACCAATGACAAGGGCGCAAGCCTTGCGCCCCTACAATGTATTTATGGCGTTGCATAAATGCGGGATGAATTAAGATTTTGAGCCAAGCTGTAATGTTTATTCTTTGCGCTCTACCCTGCACCGAAGCCCTTCGGGTGAATCCTGCGGATACGCTGCGCGTTAGCAAAGCTCCTCTGAAAGAGGCACGCCAGTTCCTTTATGCCGGGGAACCCCTTCGGGTTACGCCAGTTGCCTGCGGAGGGAAACCCTCCCGCAGCACTGGACTCACCGTCCACCGGACTGGCTCACCGCACTTCGTGCGTCTAATGCGCGAAATAAAAATCATCCCACTAATCAGCAGTGCCCTATTCATCCTTGCCTGGTAATTTCAATTCTGGAAATCTCCTTAGTCATTGGTTATGAATTAATACCATTTTTGTCAGTAAAAACCTGCTCAAATGTATTGTTGCCTAAATCCTATATAAGTTGAGGCAGAATGGATATCTAGTCCATTTTCATCAAAAATTGGCATAATAGCCAATGACTATCAAGAATCACAAATAGAAAATAATGGATTTCAGCATAGCCTTACCTACTTTTGTCATTACCCTGCGTGAAGGGGTAGAAGCAGCCTTAGTTGTGGGGATTGTGCTAGCTTTACTGGAGAAAGCCGGACAATCTCGCCTCAATCCTTGGGTGTATGCTGGTGTAGTGGCGGGGATTGTGGTGAGTGCATTGATTGGGGTACTGTTTAGTTGGTTGATTCCCACTGTAGGAGCAATTAACCCCCAATACTCCTCTGTAGTTAAGCCTTGGTTAGAAGCAACTTTTTGTGTACTAGCGATCGCTATGCTCAGTTGGATGTTAATCTGGATGACAAGGCAAGCCAGGTTTATGAAGGCTCAGGTTGAAGGAGCTGTAAATCAAGCCCTGGAACATCAGTCTAATGGTGCGTGGGGAATTTTTAGTCTAATTTTAATTGCTGTTGTCAGAGAAGGTTTTGAAACAGTTTTATTTATTGCTGCTAATTTTCAACAAGGTTTAATTCCTGCCTTTGGTGCTTTGGGTGGAATAATATTGGCTGCATTTATTGGTGTACTTTTATTTAAATGGGGAGTTAAGATTAATATTCGCCAATTCTTTCAGGTGATGGGAGTCTTGCTGATATTAATTGTGGCAGGCTTAGTAGTTACAGCTTTGAAAAACTTTGATTTAGGTTTAGGGAATTTGGCTTTCAGTGGTGTGAATGGGGACAATTTGTGTGTCTATTACGATAAACTGAGTGAAATTCACTCCTGTATTCTCGGCCCTTTGGTGTGGAATACTTCCCAAATATTACCAGAACGTGAATTTCCTGGGATTATTCTCAAATCTTTGTTTGGTTACAGACAATATCTATACGTAATACAAGCAGTGGGATATATAGTTTTTTTGCTATCTGTAGGAGGATTATATTTCCGCAGTCTTGGTGGTGGTGTGGCTGCAAGAAGCAGTAACCCTTCAACTAGGGAAATACAAATGAAGTCTGCCAAAGAGTAATTATCACCTCAGCCTTCCTCATATCTTGCACCTGCACCCTAGAAGGATGCTGCTGGCGAATACTGGGTTTGACCCCTCATATACCCACAAATTGGTTGCTTCGGTGACGTAGCAATGCTACGTCACCGAACATCTGGTGGGATGGCGAAAAATCATTATCATTATGTGAAGGGTGATACCCCTGATTCGCCAACAGTATTCTAGAAGGGTGAGGCTATACAAACAAAGCCTGCTGGGAGCAGGCTAAAAATCATAAAATTTCCTGTTGTTGATAAAGATATATGTTTCTTAAGAACATAAAAAGTCAGTATTAATAGGAAGCGTGCAAGATGTCAGCTTCCTTGCTTACAGCAGATTGCAGCTAAATGAGGTACATCTTCTTCTGCCTTGAAAGAGGGTGTGGAGTGGAGAGGAAAGAACTCTCTTTCATCCTTGGTTGTGAGATTTTCTCATGAGGGGCTAACTTGAAAATGGTTGATAGTTGTTAGTTGTTAGTTGTTAGTTGATGGTTGACAGCTTAGGTGTGGGAGCCGCAGTCGAGGTATTTTCATCCTTGGCTGTGTACAAACGTCCATGAGAGGCTAACTTGAAAATAGGGAGTTCGGAGTTCGGAGTTCAGGAGTAGGGGCGGGGTTTCCCCGCCCAGAGTGAGGGAATTATTTTCATCCTTGGTTGTGGAAAAATATTGTCCATGAGGGACTAGCTTGAAAATAGTTAGTCAGCGCAGAGTAGGGGCGCATTGCGTGCGCCCTTGAGTAGGGGCGCATTGCGTGCGCCCTTGAGTAGGGTGCATTGCGTGCGCCCTTGAGGAGTTAGTCAGAAACCATTTTCATGTTTGGTTGTAGGATTTTCCCGTGAGGGACTGACTTGAAAGAGGGTGTGGGGTGTAGGGGAAAGAACCCTCTTTCATGGTTGGTGGTGAAAAATTTTTTCATTGGAACTGCCTCAAAGCGATATGATATAGATTCCGGCTACATCGGAATGATAAAAAACCGCTCCAGACGCTGAGAGCGCAGAGAAAAAAGGAGAGAAAAATTAAATAATTCTGATATCAACGGAAAAGAGATGAATTGTATCTCACTCTGATGAAAAAAGCTGTATTTCTTCCATGCCGGGATTCATTTTGGCAATTGCTTGGCTATAGGAGTTGGTTAAAAAATCAATTCCTGTGATAGCCGTACCAACAACCACAGCATATGCACCCAAATCAAAGGCTTGACAAGCCATTTGGGGAGAAGAAATACCACCTTCACAAAACACTGGTGTATCTAATTCTTTCAGCATTTGACTCAGAAGAGTAAAACCAGGGGGAAAAAGATGTTTTGTCGCTGTGGTATAGCCAAATAGGGTTGTACTGACAATATCTGCACCGGCTTTAGCGGCTGAAATTGCCGCTTTAATGGTATCCACATCTGCCATCACTGGTTTACCTAATTGCTGATGAATTTCACTAATCATATCTACCACTGTTTCCCCACCCGGACGATTTCTATTGGTAGCATCAATGGCAATAATATCTGCTCCTGCTTCTGCTATTGCTGCTGCATGGTGAAACTGGGGGGTAATATAAACATCGTATCCATCCGTAACTTGTTTCCATAAACCAATAATTGGCTGATTTATTTGTTGACGAACGGCAATTATATGATTCGGCGTATCAATACGTACTCCAGCAGCACCATTATTTACGGTAGCTCGTGCCATAGCTGCGATTACTGACGGGTTGTGCAGAGGCGAATCAAGGGGTGCTTGACAGGAAACTATGAGTTGGTGATGCAGATATTTGATGACATTATCCATGAATTATACCATTTTGGATTTTGGATTTTGGATTTTGGATTTTGGATTTTGGATTGTGAAATAGCTACTGGAAAAGCTTTTCAACTTTCCATCTGTCTCAATCATTTTTACCAACGGATGATTTCATTTTTACCAACGGATGATTTGTTTTTCAAATAGGTATTATTGGTTATTGATTGGTTGTTGGCACGACAAAACTCACATTTTTTGAGGTTAACCACAAGGGTTTCCCCTATTTGTAACTGTCAACTGTCAACTGTCAACTATCAACTGTTTTTGGTTGTACTGGTATCCATACCGTGAATATTGAGCCAGCACCCACTGTGGATTCTACTTCAATTCGCCCCCGGTGTAATTCCACTAATTGCTTCGTTAATGCCAAACCTAGTCCCGTACCTTCATATAGGCGGTGGTAAGGTGTATCGAGTTGGTGAAATTGCTCAAATAGTAGTGGTAATTTTTCTTCGGGAATGCCAATGCCTGTATCTTCTACTTGCAATACTGCGGTGTCATTTTCCATCCAAATACGTAAAGTCACATTACCTGCTTCTGGGGTAAATTTAATCGCATTACTCAATAAATTCCAGATGATTTGTTGCACTCGTCTCGCGTCTGCACTAAAGAGATGATTCTCCGGTTCAATCAGTACATCTAAACGGAGATTCAGCTGTTGACTGGTAGCCTTTTCCCTGAGTGAGTCTACTGTCGCCGTCGCAACTTCGGCTAAAGAAAATTCCGTAACATTTAAAACAGCCTTACCTGCTTCAATTTGCGATAAATCCAGGATGTCATGAATCATTTCTAACAAATGTTCCCCACTATCATGGATGGTTTGCAGATAATCCCTCTGTCGCTGATTTAACTCGCCAAAGTGCCAGCGTAATAAAGTGGAAGACATCCCAATCACATAAGTTAAAGGGGTGAGTAATTCGTGGCTAATGGTGGCCAGAAACTCACTTCTGAGGCGACTAGCAGCTTGAGCCGCCATTAAAGCATCGTGGAGGGCTTCCGTGCGTTCTACTACTCTTTTTTCCAGGGTTTGTTTCTCTAAATTGAGCGATCGCATTAACTCCGTTTGGTGAATGGCGATCGCTAATTGTTCGGCAATTGCCCTCAGCAATTTTACCTCGCTTCCCGTCCAAAAACGTGTTTGATGACACTGATGTCCAATCAGTAATCCCCACAGTTGTTCTTCAAATATAATTGGTGCTGCTAATGTTGCCCTAACTTGAATTTCCCGGAAAAACTCTAACAAACATTCTTCCTGGGCATAGGTCTTTTCCACATCATCCACTGCTAAAATAAAACCTTGGCGATATTTTTCCCGACATTGGGATTGGCTAGTCAAGCATTGTTCTTCCCTACAATCGACAACGGAAGGGATATTATCAGTAGCACGGACTTCATAGACAATACAACTGGTGTTTTGCTGCCAACCCTGTGGTGATGTGATGGAATATGAAGAAATATATGAGTTACTTGATTTTTGGTTGTTTATCGTGTTGATTGCAGAGGGATTTGGTTCTGATGACTCAAATTTGTAGATTACTAACCTATCTAATTCCAAAAATTCCCTCACTTGGGCAACAGCAGTTGCCATAATCACATTTAAATCAAGACTTTTACGGGTTTGGGTGGTAACTTGATTGAGTAATTGCTCTTGGGCAATTTGTTTTTTTAGGGCATCTTCTACTGGTTGGCAAACAGAAACATGAGGATATGTTGACCCTTCTGATGGGTTTGGTTGTTGCTGTCCTTGGGGCAAGAAGTATTGTAGTAACAGTAGAGTAAATTGACTTTGTAAATTTACATCATTGGTGCCGATAACTGGTAAATATTGCTCCAGGAGATGATGGGTATGGGAATCAACATTTAATAATTTTTTGAGTATCTCTAAAAAAGAAGTGATCGCAGGTGCATGGAATGTTAAGCTGACATTTAGTGTGTCTTGGGGTGCAGCCGATGTTAAATTATCTTCACCTGGGAGTAATGTCAATAAATTCTCACTTTCTTGAATACCCTCTTGATTTGCCAGAGAACCTAATAATAGAGCATTGAAACCCTGGGAAACCACTACCGTAAATCGTTGCGAATGCCAATTTTCAGGAATGGGAAGTCTTGCGAGTAAATCATCTGTGAGTACTAATGGTTCCGGATTTTCCACAGCTTGAGCCATTTGCTGTAATAATTCGCCAAGCTGATTAAATACACCTACGCTTAAGGTGCGAGAAAAGCTCAAATCTGGAGAACTAAGCATTTTCAAGAATCTGGCGAGAGGAACTGGATGCTGGTTTAACAGTTTTTGATTTTGTCCTAACTAACCAACAGGTAAGACGCTAACACAGGATTATGCATCGTATAAATGCCATGTCAGGGGAATGGAATCCTTTATCTGATGGTGTCACGTTTGTAGAACAAACGCCAGCTTCCTTAGTTTTCCTTACGGCTGCTGATACCGATATTCAAACTTTGGCAGCGGCAGTTCCCAAATTACCAGCACAGTTTCCCACCTTCCGTGTTGCTAATCTCCTGCAATTACAGCATCAAATTACTATTGATGCTTATGCCGAAGATGTTTTGGAGTTTGCCCAAGTTATCATTATACGTCTATTAGGGGGACGTTCTTATTGGGCTTACGGTTTGGAAGTAATACAGGAAATTGTGCAACGTAAGGGTACAACTCTAATTGTAATGCCTGGAGATGATGTTCTCGATCCTGAACTAATTAATCATTCCACTTTACCACTGGCAGTGATTCATCAAATCTGGCGTTACTTTAATGAAGGTGGTAGGGACAACATCGTTAATGGTTTACAGTTTATTGCTGATAGTTGTCTGTCAACCACCTATAATCCACCTTCTCCCCAGGTAGTTCCTAGGGTGGGAGTTTATCAGTGGAAGAGTGATGGAGCGAAGGAGGGAAGGAGTGATGGAGCGAAGGAGGGAAGGAGTGATGGAGTGATGGAGAGAAGGAGTGATGGAGCGAAGGAGGGAAGGAGTGATGGAGTGATTATTTCATTTTCCTCTGCTCCCCACACTCCCCACACTTCCCACACTCCCCACACTTCCCACACTTCCCACACTCCCCACACTTCCCACACTCCCCACACTTCCCACACTTCCCACACTTCCCCCACTCCCCACACTTCCCCCACTCCCCACACTTCCCACACTTCCCCCACTCCCCACACTTCCCACACTTCCCCCACTTCCCACACTTCCCCCACTTCCCACACTTCCCACACTTCCCACACTCCCCATACTCCCCACACTCCCCACACTTTCCCCACTCCCCCACTCCCCCACTCTCCCACTCTCCCCAAAGTGGGCATTCTCTTCTATCGCGCTCATTATCTCGCTAGCAACACCAAGGTAATTGATGCTTTGTGTGCTGCTTTAGTAGAGCGTGATTTAGAGCCGGTTCCTGTGTTTGTGTCTTCCTTGCGGGAAGTTGATGTTCAAGAAGATTTAATTGAGTTTTTCCAACCAAAGGAAGAAACCCCTGTTTCCCTCATCCTCAACACCACTAGTTTTTCTGTCGCTCGTCTGGATACGGAAACACCCCACATTGAATTGTGGCAAAAGCTAGATGTACCAGTATTACAGGTGATTCTTAGCAGTGGTTCCCAGTCACAATGGAAATCACAATGGCAAGGACTTTCCCCACGGGATATTGCCATGAATGTCGCTTTACCAGAGGTAGATGGACGCATTATTAGCCGTGCAGTGTCCTTTAAGGCATTACAAACACGCCACCCCGATTTAGAAACAGATGTGGTAGTGTATGAACCCGTAAGCGATCGCATTAATTTTGTTGCCAACCTTACCGCCAACTGGGTAAATTTACGTAATCAATCGCCACCTGAACGGCGCGTTGCCCTAATTTTGGCAAATTACCCCACCCGCAATGGCAGACTGGCTAATGGTGTGGGTTTAGATACCCCTGCTAGTTGTGTGGAAATTCTCCAAGCTTTGCAAGCTCAAGGGTATAGTTTAGAAAATATCCCTACTACGGGGGATGAATTAATTGAAATTTTAACCTCTGGTGTCACCAACGATCCTGAAGCTAGGGAATTACGCCCTGTTTTACAAAGTGTTTCTTTGTCAGAATACAGAGAATATTTTGCCACTTTACCAGCAACAGTACAACAAGCAATTACCCAACGCTGGGGAACCCCCGACAAGAAACAGGATGATGATGAAATATTCTCCCCTGCCTCCTCTTTCTTCCCCATTTCTGGCATTCAACTCGGTAATATCTTTGTGGGTATTCAACCAGCACGGGGTTATGATATCGATCCCAGTTTGAATTATCATGCTCCCGATTTGGAACCTACCCATGAGTATTTAGCTTTTTACTACTGGATACGGGAATGCTTTGGTGCTGATGCAGTAATTCATGTAGGGAAACACGGCAATTTAGAATGGCTCCCCGGTAAAAGTATTGCTCTATCTAGTGATTGCTATCCAGAAGTTGCCCTGGGAGCATTACCCCATTTATACCCCTTCATTGTCAACGATCCTGGGGAGGGTTCCCAAGCCAAGCGTCGCGCCCAAGCTGTAATTGTCGATCATCTTACCCCACCCCTGACCAGGGCAGAACTTTATGGTTCTTTACAAAATTTAGAAAATCTTATTGATGAATATTACGAAGCAGAGAGTTTAGATCCTAGTCGTTTACCAGCCATTAGCGATCGCATCCAGGAATTGATCGTTCAAGAAAATCTTAACCTAGATTTGGGTTTAGCAGATGGAGCAGGGGAATTAGCCATTAACAGGATGGATGGCTATCTTTGTGAATTAAAAGAAGCTCAAATCCGGGATGGATTGCATATTTTTGGACAATGCCCCCAGCAAAATCAACTACGAGATCTAATTATAGCGATCGCTCGTCAACCCAATCGCCATCATATCGGTATTACCCGCGCCCTCGCCACAGATTTAGGTTTAGATTTTGACCCCCTCGCCGATGACTTTAGCACCCAACTCTCCCCCCACAGTCATCAAATCCTCCTCAACACATACAGCCAAAATTGTCGTACCCTCGGCGATGCAGTTGAGTTACTAGAACATCAAGCAGCCCTTCTAGTAGAACAAATCACAAGTGTCTTAGCAGAGGAGAGTGGCGAGTGTGGGGAGACAAGGGGACAAATTTTTTCTCATCATCCCATCACTCCATCACTCCTTCACTCCATCACTCCTTCACTCCCCCACTCCCTAAACTGGATTAACAACCACCTCCTCCCTGCCTTACAACAAACCCACCGCGAAATTACCAACTTATTACGGGGTTTAGACGGCAAATATATACCCAGTGCCCCCGCCGGCGCACCAACCAGGGGCAGACCGGAAGTATTACCAACAGGAAATAATTTTTACTCAGTAGACATACGTGCCTTACCCACAGAAACAGCCTGGGATGTAGGCAGAAAGGCAGCCGAAGCAGTCATAGAACGCTATGCCCAAGAAAATGGAGAGTATCCCAAAACACTAGGATTATCTATGTGGGGAACAGCTACCATGCGAACCGGAGGAGATGATATTGCCGAAGCATTGGCTTTATTGGGAGTACAACCAGTGTGGGATGGGGTAGCGCGACGGGTAGTAGATTTTGAGATTTTACCCCTAACAGTGTTAGGTCGTCCCAGGGTAGATGTGACATTACGTATTTCTGGCTTCTTCCGGGACGCTTTCGCCAACTTAATAGATTTATTTGATCGCGCCGTGGTAGCAATCGCAGCCTTAGACGAACCGGAAGAGCAAAACCCCTTAGCAGCGCAAGTCAAGCAGGAAACCGAGTTTTGGACTCAACAAGGTTTAAACTTACCAGAAGCCAAACAGCGATCGCAATACCGTATTTTTGGCTCTAAACCCGGCGCCTATGGAGCCGGACTCCAAGGATTAATTGAATCCCAAAATTGGACAGATGATGAAGACTTAGCCCGTGCCTATATTAACTGGAGTTGTTACGCCTACTCGAATAGGGAAGAGGCAGGGGGGCAGGGAGCAGGGAGCAGAAGGGGACAAATTTCATCCCATACTCCCCACACTCCCCACACTTCCCCCACTCCCCCACTCCCTCACTCCCCCACTCCTCAAAACTGGGGAAAATCAGCACCAGAAGCCTTTGAACGCCGACTGCAAAACATGGAAGTAGTCCTACACAACCAAGACAACCGGGAACATGACTTACTAGATTCCGATGATTACTATCAATTTCAAGGAGGGTTGACAGCAGCAGTACGCTCTGCTAAAGGAGAAAACCCCCAAATTTATTTTGGCGATCATTCCCTGCCCAGTAAACCCCGTATCCGCCACTTAAAGGAAGAAATCGCCCGTGTCTATCGTTCCCGTGTCGTCAATCCCAAATGGATTGCCGGAGTCATGCGCCACGGCTACAAAGGTGCCTTTGAAATGGCAGCCACAGTAGATTATTTATTTGCCTACGATGCCACCACCAAATGCGTGGAAGACCATATGTACCAAGGCATAGTCCAAGCATATTTACTCGATCCCACCACTTGCCAATTTATTCATCAGCACAACCCCTATGCTTTACGTGATATTGCTGAGAGAATATTAGAAGCAAATCAACGTGGTTTGTGGCAGGATGTAAATATACAGACCTTGGAAACCTTACGAAATCTAGTACATCAAGCCGAAGCGGCAATCGAAGCTAAAACAGTTGTGTAATAAGGACCTATGGATAATATTGCGTACTTACACGTAGCTTTTGCCTACGAGGACGAGCCTTCTAATGAATTGATTGCTCATAGCTGTTCGCTGAACCAATCATCTGCACCAGATTGGAAAAGACTTTCTAGCCGAGCCTGGAAATATCTTTTACCCCTTGTCTTCACATTATCTATCCTCAGCATTGTTAGCAGTGCCTTAGCTCTAGAAAGGGGCGATAACGGACCCTCCGTGAAAAAGTTACAACAACAATTAAAAAAAGCCGGTTTTTATCAATCTAATATCACTCAGCTATATGATTTTAATACAGAATTTGCCGTTCGTCGCTTCCAAAAAGCTAGCGGCCTACCAGTAGACGGCATTGCTGGCAACACCACCTTAGAAAAATTAAAGGGTTGGCGTGCGCCCAAGGTGAGTAACAATACCGCCAAAAAACCCAAGCCAGTTAAGACTCAAGCCAGAGCTAGTAGTACTGTGGTGAAAACTACAACTTCAACTACAACTAGTTCTTCAACTACAACTAGTTCTTCCTCTGGCAAAAGTAAATATCTAGCTCGGGGTGCTGAAGGAAAGGAAGTCAGAACCCTGCAAGAACAGTTACGAATAGCAGGATTTTACTACGGCAATGCCAACGGCATTTTTGGCTCAATTACCGAAGATGCAGTCAAAAAATTCCAAGCTGCCTACAAGTTAGACGTTGATGGGATTGTCGGACCAGCAACCAGGAAAAAATTACCTCCAGTTGGTGTGGGTTTTGGAGAAGATACTCCTAAAACTAGAGCCGTTGACAACAATAAACTGCGTCTAGGCCATCGCGGTGAAGTTGTTCGGGTTCTACAAGCACAGTTGATTAAAGCTGAATATTTGCAAGGAGAACCAAATGGTTATTACGGCCCTTACACAGCAGATGCCGTGCGTCGTTTTCAAGCCAATAATTATTTAAAACCTAGTGGCATTGCAGGTCCTACAACCCGTGCCAAACTGTACAATCTAATTAACAAAGATAAGCAGGGACAGTTTGATGTCTTAGAAGTACAAAGAAGATTGCAGGCAAGGGGCTTTTACAAAGGACCTCTAGATGGCAAGTTAGGAAATGACACCAAGAAAGCCATCAAAAATGCCCAAGAGTTTTATGGCATAAGTCTTACGGACGTTAGAAACTACCGTTTCTAACGTCCTTTGGATTTGGTGTTGACTGTATTACTGCCCAATCAGTTTCCTCAATTGCCTTGGTTGTACGTTATGGCATCTAGTTCTTTTCATAAACAAAGAACTACATTTGAATTAACGCCCGTTGGCATGCTGGACAAACTGCATGGATGGTTAATTGACAATCAAGCAATTGATAACCCTCTTTTTGGGCAGTTTTCGCACCAATTTTCAGAATTGACTCATTTTTAAACTCAATAGTTGAATTGCACCTCACACAAATCAAGTGATGGTGATGATGGGGATAGGGCTGGTTGATTTCATAATGTTTATGACCTTCTCCCAGCTCTAACTCCCGGAGTATACCCATCCGTGCCATCAACTTGAGAGTACGGTAAATCGTTGATAGACTGATGCCCTCACCTTCAGTTTCCAGACGATGATAAAGGTCTTCAGCACTGAGATGCTCCCCTTGGGGCAATTCTTGGAAAATATGTAAAATCGTTTCTCGCTGGGGAGTTAAACGCCAGCCGCGATCGTTTAATTCTGCCTTAAGTGAAGAAGCTGTGTAGACACTCATACTAATTTTTCTCAACAAAGCCTATTAATTGAGAATATAACAAATCATTTGACCTTTTTGCAACAACTGATCGTTATTGAGAATAGTTATTATAATTTTTGCGATCGCCATTAGCAGTTATTTCTATCCAGATAATCGTTGATCCCCGCCCTGTAGGATATATCAACACTAGATTAAAGGTAAAATTTTGTAAAAATAATATTATTTTTCTTTAAGCTATTGAAAATTAGAAGCAAGAATCAACGAGTGATAGTTGGTGGTTGTTGGTTGTTGGTTGTTGGTTGGGATTACCGAAGAAGATAAATTTAATCCTCTTGTCCTCCTTCCCTCCATCAACTAACAACTATCAACTATCAACTATCAACCATCACTCCTTCCCTCCTTCACTCTTTCCCTCCCCCACTCCCCTTGTCGTAAAATCCAAAATTGGTTGACGAATTCAGAATTAATGATTAGCTTGGGGAAAGAATACTCCATAGAAATAATCGCCCAGTAAAAAAGGCGCGATGCATCGCGCCTCAATAATTCCTTAATTCCTTAATTCAGTTTATTTTTAACTAGGTAAGTGACTCCATGTAGTCACGAATGAGATTGCGTCGCTTGGGTTGACGCAATTTTTGTAAGGCTTTGGATTCGATTTGGCGGACTCTTTCTCTGGACAATTCCAAAGCTCTGCCAATTTCTGCTAAAGAGTAGGGATGGCCATCAGCCAAACCAAACCGCATGAGGATTACATCCCGCTCTCTGGTAGTTAAATCCGCCAAAAGATTTTGTAAGTCCCTTTGTAAAGACTCTCGCATTAACATATCTTCTGGGGTAACACTATCAGTTTCTAGTAATTCTCCTAATTCAGTGTCCTTATCTTTACCCACCTTTGTTTCCAGAGAAACAGAACGAGGTACTCGCAACAACACCTCCCGGACTTGGGCAGGAGTCATTTCTAACTCTACTGCCAAATCTTCCAAGGTAGGAGTCCGTCCCTTTTCTTGGGAGATTTTGCGTTGAGCTTTTTTAATTTTGTTTAACTTTTCTGTAATATGGACTGGGAGGCGGATAGTACGACTAGAAGTTGCAATTGCTCTAGTAATTCCTTGACGAATCCACCAGTAAGCATAGGTACTAAAACGATAACCTTTGGTGGGGTCAAATTTATCAACAGCTCTTTCTAAGCCCAAAGTGCCTTCTTGTACTAAATCCAATAGTTCCAAGCCTCGATTTTGATACTTCTTGGCAACAGATACAACTAGGCGCAGGTTCGCCTTAATCATGTGTTCTTTCGCCTGAAGTCCTGCGGATTGGACTTTTTCCAACTCTTCCACAGTCAACTCAGCAATTTCAGCCCAGCGTCTTTTCCCTCGGGCAAGGGTACCCTTGAGTTCAAATACATCCACACCACCAGTCCTAGCCCAACGTTCCAAAGAAGGACGATGTCCTAATTCTGATGTTAATCGCTCCTGAGCTTCAACTAAACGTAGATAGGGCTCTAGAATCTCATCTCCCTTTTTGGCTGCATTGGCTAAAACAATCCGCAGTCGCAAGTAGCGTTGAACTTTTTGAGCTTCTGAAACTTCCTCATCCCGTCCCAATAGACGAACCCGACCAATTTCTTGCAAGTACAGACGCACAAGATCTGTACTGCGACGGTTAGGATTAGGTGTTAAGGGCGCTTGCTCGGCGACAGCAGTTTCCAAATCCTCTAGTTCTTGTTCACTTACTGATAACTCAGTTTCATCAACGGTGAGTTCGGCATCAAAAACCTGAGGAGACTTTTGGGCTTCGTCGGTAGTATCGGTGTAAAAAGATGTTGCTGGCATAAAGTATCGTCTCAATGGCTCCAGGTAACAATAGATTACGGTCAGCTAATTAACTGTTGCTATTGTTCCCCGGATTTACGATGAACTAACATAGTTTTGATTTTCCTTGCAGTTTTTTTTCAAAAACAAATTACTGGTTATATTTAAGACCAGTATTCTACCTGTCTACATTTGTAGTTATGCACTTGCGATTATATGTATCTAAATCATTGCATACAGATAATTTGAGTCACTATGAGTGTTGTGAAACAATGGGGATTTATCTTGACCGATAGAAGGGTTACTTGGTATAAACATAGACAGATGCAAAAATATATTAATTTTTGGCATAGTCCTATCTACAGGGGGATGTTAGATATTTCCTGAAGATTTATAGGTTTTTCTTCAGGAGATTCCCGTATTTTTCAATGGTGTAATTAAAAATTCTCGAAATTCAGTGCTGGTGTTCTGCCTTGGTATCTCGCAGCATTAATTCTTCCAGCGCTTGTTTAGGTGTAACTTGACCCTGAAGTAAGCGATATACTTGCTCGGTAATTGGCATGGATATATTTTGTTGCTGAGAGCGTTGTAGCAAAACCTCGGTGGTGTTGATTCCTTCTGCTGTCCCTGGTAAGTTTGTCAAAATTTCTGTCAGAGTTTTACCACCAGCCAGCTGGTAACCAACTTGGTAATTGCGACTTAAGGGGCTGTTACAAGTTGCCAGTAAATCACCTAAGCCCGATAAACCATAAAATGTTTCCTGTTTCGCGCCCCAGTGGATGCCAATACGTACCATTTCTGTTAATCCACGGGTAACTAAGGCTGCTTTAGCATTAGTGCCTAACTGCAAACCATCACAAACACCAGCTGCGATCGCAATTACATTTTTTAGGGTTCCCCCTAATTCTACTCCCAAGCGATCGCTATTAGTATAAACCCGGAAACGATTAGAGGAAAATACCAACTGCACCATTTCCGCAGCACTGGCAATATTGCTCGCAACTACCGTAGCAGCTGGCAATCCCCGTTGTATCTCCTGGGATAAATTTGGTCCGGAAAGCACAACCACGGGATGATCAGGAAAAGCTTCTTGCCAAATTTGACAAGGTGTGCTAGTTGTTTGGGGATCTAAACCTTTAGTTGCTGAGACAAAAATGATATGGGGAGACAGGGTTAATCCTTGAAGTTGGGAAATAACCTCCCGTACTCCTTTCATAGAAATTGCAGACAAAATAATATCCACATCTTTGACAGCATCAGCCAAAGACAGAGAACCGTTACGAGACCAAATATTTACATGGTGACCATTAGCCGAGACTATGGTAGCTAAACTGGTTCCCCAAGCACCTGCACCAAGAACAGCAATCAATTTTTGATTTTTGATTTTTGATTAGTCAACTTCGGATTTTATCAGGCAAAGGGAGAAATGGGAAACCTCTAAGTCAGTGGCTTACCTAAATATCTAATCAATATGAAATTCAAATGTTTAAAATCTAATCTTTCTTTAGATAGATATTTATATGATGGACTATACCCTAAGGGAGAGAAAATATAATAGTAGTGCTTTCAATTGCAAGCATTAGTTTATTTTATATAATCATTTTAGACTCGCAGAAAAATAACTTAATGGGATAGATTTTGACGACGAACCCTCAGAAGCATTAATCTTAATTAATTCAACTTATTCTATGCCATCAATAAATATTTACTATAAACATTGACTATTCTTACTTCAAGCATTTTTACATAACTATATTCCTGTGCAGTATTTGTTTGTTTGACAACCTTATTTCCTACAAGTATTAAACCTCGATCAAGGGATCAATAGGGTTAAAATTTCACAAATTGTAACTGTTCCTACTCTCCAATGTTTTTCAAAGAGCAATCATAGATTCTCAGCTCAGGGGCTTTTGGATTAACCCCATATCTAAAGCCCGGAGGCTGGAAAAAGGATATAGCGGTTCTCAATTGGGTGCAATATAGTAGCAACGGTGGGTGAATCAACCAACAATATCTTGAATTGAGCAACTGTTTCTCAGGCTTGTGCGATGATCGCTCGATCTAATTTTTCATATGTCCTAGGAGTGAGCAAAAAATACTGTAGTCAAAGCGTTTCTCTATCTGGCGAGGTACATACTTGAGGCTGAAAGGCTTGGCAATTTTGGCTACTGGTACAACCTAATTTGAGTAGGAACCGCTATATTACCTATTACTTATTCTTATTACTTATTACGTACTTTTACACCTACCTTATACCCAACAGTGGTGAGTCAGTCCGGTGGACTGTTGAATCCTGCGAATACCCTACCCAAGCCCCGACATCAAGGAACTGGCATTGGGCGTAAGCCCTTCTTGCACAGTACCGAAAGGCTTCGGCGCAGGGTAAACGCCTAGGGGACTATTGATATACTCCATGTTCACCACATTGTACTTTACTCAAGTGAGAACCGCTATACATCGAAGAAACACGAGCCGAAACCCGTTTAAAACGCATTCAACTTGACTCAGGATAGCTTGAGAGAAACTTAAATTAGAACAATCTATAACTCAAATCAATACATAATACATAAAATTACTGATCTTTAGACATTCTGTTAATGGGAAGTTTATCAAAACATCTTTTTTTGTAAAGCTAGTATAAAGTTCTATCGATTTGAGTTAACTGTATGGAAAATCTGTTATAAACTCTCAGCAGCAATAAAATAATTACAAGGGGGAAACTACGGAAAAAGTTAATTATTTGTTAATATTTCACAAAATGTATAGCTTTGTTGACATCCGACACACTAATATACTAAAAGTAATATGTAATTTACTTTGAGGGTGCTTATGAGTTATTTGAGAGTGTGGGTGCCTATGAGTTAAGTCAGGGTTAAAACTCTAATAAAAAGCAAGTTTAACTACGGCACTAAGCTCTTGTAATTTAATGCTTTTATAAATATTGGTCAGGCTTTATAAGGGTTAGTATTCCCGTAAATTATGGATATCAGCAGAATATACATTGTGCTATCCATCATTTCTGAGAATGTTTGCTAACTTTGCTTCGACAATTAAGTAAACCACATCTAGTTTGAAACCCATAGTTTTTTTGACCGGTTTTATTCCCAAATCCTATACTGTTCCCTATTCCCTATTCCCTATTCCCTGTTCCCTGTTCCCTTGTGAAAAACTCCGGTTTTCGATGTGGATGAGGTTTAATTCTTTGAAATAAGCTGGTTTGACTGGCAAAAATTTGAGAAACAATATTAAGAAAATAGCTTTGGCGATCCCATGTGGAATTTACCATACTCCACACAAGATCCTCTGAATACGAAGGTAAAGACTTATGATAACAGTGACTAGAAATTTGTGGCTGTAAGCCGGGTGGCCACCCCTATGACTTTAGTACCAAGGGGTGTGGCCCAGCAATAGCTGCAGATCAAAGAGGAAAAACAGCACATCTGTTACACCTTGGCGGGGATTGAAACAGATGTTCGGTTATTGATGAATACAACTATTAGAATACTATGATGCCACATTTTAAGCATAAATTGCAAGATGTTAGTAGCTTGATGTTTGAAGGTTGCTACTTCGCGATAGTTCGAGTTTTATATCTATATTTGCCGTTAAAGTTTCGGCAATCCATAGGGATTATTTATCTGGCAGATATAAACACATACTCCTAGTATTCATTGTTCTGTTTATAGATGAGTTCACAACCTTATTTCCCATTTTTGTTGTGTCTTGCAACTACTAAATAACAATAGAGAACCAGTGGTATGGTATCAGTATTTTCTCAAGAAGAATTGTATAAAAATATCTCTGCGTTCCTGGGTGATTCGATCGCACAAAGAGATTTGCAAAACTGCGTCCAAAGTACTCAAGTTGTAGAACCGCCAGTAGCAAAATTATTCTGGGAGGCAACAGAGGCTGAAACAGGTATTTACATAGTTATTGAGGGTAAGGTTAGACTTCTAGATAGTTTTGAGAACTTAATTACTACCCTTGAAGTTGGAGCAGCATTTGGTGAGATGACTCTGTTTGGGGAAACGGAATTCATCCCTTACATTGCCAAAGCTTCTCACAATTTAAAGTTGTGCTACCTTCCCCAACAAGCATTACAGCTTTTGGTAGATAAATACCCCCAAGTACGCGATCGCATCTATCGCAAGGCAGAGATGTGGGACTTAATGTTGTTGTGTCGTAAAACTTCACAATTTCCCCGCCACACATCACAAGTACAGGATTTCCTCAAAGCTTTATCACTGTTTGAGCGGCAGGTTATAGATAGCTTAGACGAAATATCCACAGAGAAAGCTCCCAAGCTATGGCTACTTTATCGAGGAAAATTTTTACAATCTGATGGTAATTCCTTACCACCAGGGAAAATCTATGCAGATTTACCACAGGAAAAAGGACAGATAGAGGAATCAGGCATCGCATATATTCTCCAGGATGCAGATTGGCAAACCGCACTGGAACACTGCCCAGAATTAGCAGAATTTGTCGCCACAGAACGCCGTCCGGCTCTCAAATCAAAACCACGCCCTAAGCGCAATAGAGTCGAACGTTTAGAATCATCGCAAAAAATTATTCCCTTTCCAGGGCAAGAACCAGCATCACAACCACCACCCAAGAAAACCCGTCCTTACTTTCCCAGTCCGAAAGTGAGAATGGGTCATTGGTGGGGACAGTTTACTAAGCAGTATCCCTACTATGCCCAACACAGTGCCTCCGACTGTGGTGCTGCTTGCTTAGTGATGGTTAGTAGCTACTGGGGTAAGCGTTTTAGTGTCAATCGGCTGCGGGATATGACTAATGTCGGGCGTAGTGGTGCTTCTTTACAGGCACTCGCCACCGCAGCAGAAAACCTCGGTTTTGCCACTCGTCCGGTGAAAGCAACCTTGGACAAATTCGCCGAACAATCTTTTCCAGCGATCGCTCACTGGGAAGGCAATCACTTTATCGTCGTCTATGAAATTACCAGAAACCAAGTTATTGTCGGCGATCCTGGTCTTGGTCAACGTAAGCTTACCCGCCAAGAATTTGCATCAGGTTGGACAGGCTATGCATTACTTATACAACCTACATCTCTACTCAAAGATACCCAGGAAGAGAGTGTCGGTTTGTGGAAGTTTTTTGAATTAGTCAAACCCCACTATAAAGTACTGCTGGAAATATTTTTTGCTTCGGTGTTAATGCAGTTATTTGGACTGGTAACGCCGGTGTTTACCCAGTTGATGCTAGACCGAGTCTTGGTACAGCGCAGTCTGACGACCTTAAACGCCGTTGGTTTGGGAATGATTGTGTTTGGTTTGTTCAGCATTGCCATGAATGCAGTGCGGTCATATCTGATTGCACACACCGCCAATCGCATTAGTGTCTCTTTAATAGTAGGTTTTATCAAACATACTTTCCGGTTGCCTCTTTCCTATTTTGAGTCTCGTTATGTTGGCGATATCACCTCGCGCATCAGTGAAAACGCGAAAATTCGTAGCTTCTTGACAGGTCAAACCATGTCAATTGTGCTAGATATGCTGACATTAGTCATCTATCTGAGCCTAATGTTTTGGTATAGCTGGAAAATGTCATTACTTGTGCTAATGACTGTACCACCATTTTTCATTCTGGCACTGGCTAGCACCGGTATTTTACGCCGCATTTCTAGGGAAGTTTTTAATGCCGGAGCCGAACAAAAGAGCTATCTAATCGAATCCCTTACAGGAGTTCGCACTGTCCGCTCATTGTCAATTGAACAAACCGTGCGTTGGCGTTGGGAAGAATTGCTCAATAATGTGGTTAAAAAACGCTTCCATTCCAAGATAATTGGCATCCGCCTCTCGATTATAGCTGGTGCCATTCAAACCTTTACCAGTACAGGATTGATGTGGTTTGGAGCATGGCAAGTCATTCAAGGAGAACTCACCGTTGGACAACTGGTTGCTTTCAATATGTTGGTGGGGAACGTCTTGGGTCCTTTTAAGAGGTTTTCAGGACTGTGGAATCAATTTCAGGAAATTCTGATCTCTGTAGAACGCCTCAATGATGTCCTGGAAGCAGAGCCAGAAGAAGACTTGCACGAAAAACCCCGCAAGACCCTGGGTAAGTTGCGCGGTCATATTCAGTTTCAAAATGTCACCTTCCGCTATCATCCAGAAAGTAAGACCAACATCCTAGAAAATCTTAACTTTGAAATTCAGCCGGAACAAATGGTGGCTCTTGTGGGACGCAGCGGTTCTGGCAAAACAACCCTGGCCAAGTTGATTTTGGGTTTATACCCAGCCACAGATGGTAAAGTTGTAGTTGACGGTCATGATGTGAATGGGATTGCCTTGCGATCGCTCCGTTCCCAAGTGGGGGTTGTGGACCAAGATACCTTTTTGTTTGGTGGCACCATCCGGGAAAACATTACCATTGCCCACCCAGAAAGTTCTTTAGACGAAGTTATTCAAGCAGCAACCTTCGCTGGTGCAGATGAATTTATCCAGCAGTTGCCCTTGGGTTATGAAACCAAAATTGGTGAAGGCGGTGGTATGCTCTCTGGGGGTCAACGCCAACGTATAGCCATAGCTCGTGCTCTACTCGGTAATCCCCGCTTGTTGCTGTTTGATGAAGCAACCAGCCATCTAGATACAGAATCTGAGCGGATTATTCAGAACAATCTGAAAACGATTTTGAAGGGGCGTACAAGTGTGATTATTGCCCACCGGCTTTCAACTGTCAGGAATGCAGACTTAATCCTGGTTTTGGATCGTGGCATCCTGGTAGAAAGCGGCAATCATGACGAATTAATCGCTAAACAAGGTCATTATTACTATCTAAATCAACAACAACTAGCTCAAGTAGGTTAAGCCAGGATAATTGTAGAGACTCGACTTGTGATCTCTACGCCCTCATCTCTCATTTTGGGAAATAGAGTTATGCCATATCGATCTTCCAATTCCTCATCTGCACTTGCACAGCAAGAATATGATGAGCATATAAATAACAAAATAGATCATGAAAATACTGGGCGCAATGAACAGCTCCCAGCAGATGATAACAACGATGATCTGCACTATGCTACAGAAGAATTACTAGATGGCTTACCCAAGCTATGGAGCCATGGCATATTGTATGCTCTAGTTTTCTTTGCCGCCCTTGGCATACCCTGGGCAACCATCTCTAAGGTGGATGAAACCGGAAGTGCTAAGGGACGCATAGAACCTAAAGGTGCAACCCAAAAACTTGATTCCCTAGCTGCTGGGAGTGTCAAAGCTGTCAATGTGAAAGAAGGTGACATCGTTAAAGCAGGACAGGTTTTGCTAGAACTTGATGCTGATATTTTACAAACAGAACTACAGCAAGCCAAGGCAAAGCTTTCTGGATTATTAAATCAGCGATCGCAACTAGATGTACTCAAAAATCAAATCCAATTAACCCTGAGCACCCAAGAGCAACAAAACCAATCCCAAGCCCAGGAAAAGCTCTCCCAAGTTAACCAAGCTAAAAAAAATCTCGCTGCTAAACAGAGTATATATTATCTACAAAGACTAGAGAAACAAGCATTACTCAATCAAGTACAGCAAAGAATTAGTTCTTCTCTGACCGATCAAGAGGCTTCTAAAGGTCGTTTAACTATAGATTCTAGACAAGTCAAACGTTTTAGCCAACTCTTAGAAGAGGGCGCTGTTTCTGCAACTCAAATTGACGAACTGATAAAACAAGAACAAGAAAGTAAACGACTCTACGATAAGGCAAAATCTGACGTTAAACAAGCAAAATTGCGCTTAACGGAGGAACAAAACCGCTATCAAGCTACAATGAATCAGTTAGAGGCTGACATTGAACAAGCAACATTGCAACTGCAAGAAGAAAAAAATAGCTATCAAAGTTTACAACAAGCCGGTAAACTGGCAATTCTCAAGCATCAAGAACAACTCAAAGAGATAGAAAAACAAGCTACCGCACTAGAAACCCAAATCGCCCAAACCAAAGGTCAGATCGCATCTTTAAATATACAGTTAAAACAACGCATAGTGCGATCGCCCATTGATGGAGTGATTTTTGAGTTGCCATTCGGTAAGTCGGGAGAAGTGGTACAACCCGGACAACGGATTGCCCAAATCGCACCTAAAAATGCCGATGTTATTCTTAAAGCCCAAATGCCCATACAGGATAGTGGCTTCTTAAAGGTGGGAATGCCAGTCAAAGTCAAGTTTGATGCCTATCCCTACCAAGAGTATGGCATTGTCGAAGGGAAAGTGATCTGGGTATCTCCCGACTCCAAAGCGCAGCAAACTCCCCAGGGAAATATTGAAAGCTTTGAGTTAGAAATCGCTTTAGACCAGCAGTATGTCGATAATGGTGAAAAACGTGTCACTTTAACCCCCGGTCAAACAGCCAACGCCGAAGTCATTATTCGCCAGCGTCGAATCATTGACTATGTCTTAGATCCATTTAAGAAACTAAAAAACTGAAAAAAGGAGGTTTAGAAATGTAGGAGCAAAAGTACTGTGTTTCCTAGCTGTGACCTTTTTATAAATGGTCTGTTTATTTCCGTTGAACTATACTAGTGCATCGCAGCAGAAATAACCCACCAGTTAACAAGGGACAAAACCCTTATGACAAGACACTTTTGACTTTTGACTGACCCGCAGCAGCACTAGTCACATCTGGTAGGGTGGGTTAACTTAGGGCGACAAGCCCTAAAACTACGAATTACTCAAGTATAGTTATGAATACAAAATATAAAGCAAATCTTCATCAACTACGAATAACTAATTATTTGGTTAACACTTCCAGTTTTCACATAATTTAGTCTACAGGAACAAAGTTATGCATCCCATTGAGCTAATGAGAAAATATAGCTGGTCTTACCAACAACTTGCCTTAGAGTTTGGAGTTTCAGAAGCTGAAGCTAGACGATGGGGATTTAGAAAAACTGCAAGCAATTATCGCAATCCCCCATCAATGGCTTATAAACTAGCAAAAAGAATTGATAAGGAATTATCAATATCTATGTCTTCCATCCTTCCTATGTGTTGAAAGCTGAAATAATCAGATACCCGATTTTTTGAGAAGTCGGGTATCTCTTAGAGGGTGTTTATTAATAAAATATTAAGTAGGGTATGTTACGGCTTAATAGGTATTTCGGGTTGTTCATCAGATTTTTACCAGCTGCAGATGTACCTTCGATGATGGTGCGTTATACCATTTTCATATAGGGAAGGGAGAAGAAGTGAGAATCTTGATTTTTAGAACCGAATGGCGCGAAGATAAGCTTCAACCCTTATATGAAGAAGTCGTGAACTCGTTTCTAGGCTCTGCCTGGAAATCCCTTAGGGGAGGTTCTGCCTTGTAACCATAGCCTGAAAAGCTAGATGTCACAAGATTTTTCTCTTAACGAGGGTACCATTCATTTTTAGAACCATTGTTACCACCAAAGTGACCTAGACTTTGAATTTGAGTTCTATTTTAATAATGATTACAGGAATTAATATCCTATCTTGTACCACTCTAAAAAAATAAGGTGATCCATAATTGCTAAGGAAATAAACCTTACTTTCTTGCAACTAATCTATCAAATTCAAAACTACTATCCTCTGAGATTGGTGTTATGCCCGAACATCTAACTATTTCCACTTCAGACATTATCCACAGGATTAAACTAACCTGTCAGATTCCTGATGTTGTAGAAGCCATAGCATCTCAAGCAATCATTACCGAAGCGGCTGAGAAAACTGGTATTCAGGTGTCAGAAGAAGAATTACAAGAAGAATGCGACAAGTTAAGGTTAGAGAAAAAACTTGCCACAGCTAAAGACACCTGGGCTTGGTTAGACAAACACCATCTGTCTGTAATGGATTTTGAAGAATTAGTCCGTAATAATCTGATTTCTAAGAAGTTAGCCAATCATCTCTTCTCAGATAAAATTGAAAAATTCTTTTATGAGAATCGAGTAGATTACGATGCTGCCGTTACTTACGAAGTCACTTTTGAGGATAGGGATTTGGCTTATGAACTATTTTATGCCCTGGAAGAAGGTGAAATTACTTTTCCAGAAATCGCTCGTTTATATATTCAAGATATAGAACTCCGTCGTGCTTATGGATATCAAGGAATTCGATATCGTAAAGATTTTCGCCCAGAGATTGCTTCGGCTGTTTTTGCGAGTTCTCCACCAGGGATTATTAAGCCAATTACCACACCAAAAGGTGTATATTTAATTTGGTTAGAAGAAATAATTCAACCAGAATTAGATGAGGAATTAAGAGAAAAAATTATTTCCGAATCATTTGAAAATTGGTTAAAAAAAGAGGTGAAGTTTTTAGATATAGCCATTCACCTAGATGCAAATACTGTTGAGCCACAAGATGAAATGATAAATCAGGCTTAGCACATTAATAGTTCCTTGATAACTAAAAATAGCTAATTAAAATTAATATAATTTATGCTATAGCCTATTTTTATAGAGGCTTTGTTTGGTATTTTTTTGGTAAAAAAAAAAGATAATTATGTTGATATCGGTCATCTATAATAAATGAAAATTTTTTATTTGTTTAACAGCCTGTAACTACTATAAATCATAGGATTTAATCTTTTAAAGAAAGTAAAATAACTACCAAATTACAATTTAATTGATGGCGGTAAATAATTACTGCTATCATTTTTTTCGTTTGATATTATTATACGTTGGTGTTAACAAGCTTCTCATTTGTTCCAACAACAAAAATGTTTCTAATTGTAAAATATGGCAGAAAAGATGTTGACTTTTTAGATTAATAGTTCTATATTATGAATGTGAGAGAAAACAAGTATCTCACAAACTAAATCCCAAAAACAAATAGATAATTCTCAGGAGAGAAAACCAATGATTATTAATGACCTAAACTACTTAGAAGTTTCCAACGAAGAAGTTGTTGGTGGTTACTACGG
>JASJDS010000183.1 GCA_030065055.1 Calothrix sp. MO_192.B10 | reverse complement strand
GAACGAAGTAAAAACATTTGTTTCGATACAGGTAGTGCAAGAAACAATACGTCCGTAATCTTATCCCCTCAATTTATTTATGGGGATTATCTTTTTACTTTTTACTTTTATCTTTTTACTTTTTAAGCATTTTTTCTTGATCAAAGATATAAAATTGTTATAAAGATAACTTAAAAATATGAAAATCACAAGGATTTATGCATCTTTTACATGATAATTTCGTGTTCAATGCTAATGTTTGTGGAATTATCCAGAAGTTATGCTACAAACAATGTATTGTTATATAAAATACAAATCCTCTTTTTAAATAAGTAAAATTAAGGAGAATAACCATTGATACGCTATCGAGTTCGTGCCATTGTTCTCGCTGGTGTGGTTTGTGTTTTTGCTGTCTGTGCTTCCCCCGCAAGAGCGCAGTCAGCGAAAGTTGAAGAAACTGCTGTTGAAAAAGTTCAGTCTGCAAACAGTAGTGATCCGAAAACCGCAATTACCACTAAAGATCCAAACATTCCTCTGGAAGAGCTGAAATTGCTAGTCAAGCCTCTCACCTTGCCAGAACTGCAAACTGAATCCTCAGCCTGGCTGCTGTTACTTAAAGAAAAAGTTCAACAGATTAGCGATGCTGAAATTGCCATTAAGCGTCAAAATCAGAGCATTGGTAAACAAAAAGAAGCAGCTGAGGCTTTAGAACAGGCCAAGTCAGCTTTGGAAGCAGCAGAATCAGCTCAAGCTGGTGCTAATCCAGGCTCACCAGAATATCAAGAAGCAACAAAAAAGGTAGAAGAAGCCAAAGAAAACCTGAAAAAAGCCCAATCAGCGATTGAAGAAGTCAAAAGCACTAAAAAGGAGCTGCAACAAGATGAAGCTTTGAGTGATGCTTTAGACAAAGCTAAGGACGCAGGGGAACTGGAAAAGGCAAAACAAGCCCTAGAAAAAGCCAAGCAAGAGCGAGAAAATATAACTGCTGGCTCCTTAGCATACGATGAGGCGACTAAAAAGATTGATACCCTAGAGGCAGCAATCAAAACCTTTGAATCAGCCCAATCAGCTCAAAAAACAGCTACCCCAGACTCGCCAGAATATGAAAAAGCAACCCAGGAACTAGAAGCAGCAGAGGAATCTCTGAAAAAAGCACGTTCAGCTATTGAGGGGACTGGTAAAACTGAAACTGAATCCAGTCAGCAATCTTCCCAGAACCTCGACAAAGCAGCAAATATTGTGGCAGAAACTGAAATCTCCAGTAGTGGCGACACCAAAATTGCTAGTTCAGTGGAGGTTATAAATAAAAAAGAGAGCCTCCAGCAAAAAGAAAAGAAGCTGGAAAAAGCAGCAGAACAGTTGGAAAAAAATGCTGACGTAGATTCTAAATTGAAGAACCAACTGGTTGTCAATGTTACTGAACTGCAATCAGAGCGAACAGCAATAGTCGATCGCTTCAAAGTCGTCTTAGATGAACTAGAACTCAAAGGAGGCGATCCTAAATCTTACAAACAGTATATTGAAGCCATTAATACTGTAGAAATAGACTTGAAAGATGCTGATGGCATCGGGGTGCGGTTTGTAAGTTGGTTACAATCCGGAGAAGGTGGCTTGCGCTGGGCTGGGAATCTTGCTAAGTTTGTCGGCATTGTAGTTGCCTCGATTATCGTTTCTCAAATTTTCGCCATTTTCCTCAACCGTTTTCTTGCCAAATTTGACAATATATCTGCACTATTGCGCCAGTTTACCATCATGCTTGTCAAACGTGGTGGAGTTGTAGTTGGTTTTATGCTGGCACTAACAGCATTGGAAATCAGTCTTGGTCCGATTCTAGCACTGCTTGGGGGTGCGAGTTTCGTATTGGCGTTTGCCCTGCAAAGTAACCTGGGTAACTTGGCCAGTGGGTTAATGATGATGGTTTACAAGCCTTTCGATGTTGGCGACGAGGTGAAACTCAGTGGTATTTGGGGTTATGTGGATTCCATTACCCTAGCGAGTACAAAAATCCAAGGATTTCAAGGTCAGATTTTTAATATTCCCAACAGTGTGGTTTGGAGTGGTATGATCGAAACCCTAACTCAGGGTAAGAATCGAAAAGTTAGCATTTGGCTGCGAATCCCGTTCAGCGAAGACTTAGAGCGGGTTGAGCAGTTGCTGATAGAGATTATAAAATCCCATGCCAAAGTGCTTCAAGATCCACCTCCCTCAACCTCTGTGTGGCAAATTGAAGAGTACTACATTAGTGTTGGTATTGGGGCATGGGCGAAAAACGAAGATTATTGGGGAGTTCATTCAGATGCTATCCGCATGATTCGGGAACGGTTTACCAAAGAAGGTATCCCCCTTGCTGCGATTCCTGTTCAGGAAGAGATTATTATCCAAGGAGCATCTAGTAAAATTCCCCAAGCTACTTCAGATAGAATCAGGAATTCTCTAGCACCGGAAATTTCTTCGGGAGCTTAGAATCTGCGAGGAAATATAAATGTAGGGGCACGGCATCCAAAATCATTTTCTCTGAGCCAACAATCTTAATAACGCCGTGCCCTCCCCTATGACATATTCAACTCCCCGAATTCTTCAAACTAGGGCTTGTTTTCAAACCCCTAAAACCCGCACCTCTTAGCCCGAATTCTCTAGAAGCGGAAATTTCTTCCACAGTTTAGCATCTGCGAGGAAATATAAATGTAGGGGCACGGCATCCAAAATCATTTTCTCTGAGCCAACAATCTTAATAACGCCGTGCCCTCCCCTATGACATATTCAGAACCCCGACTTCTACCCTACACCCAAGCCGCTAACGCGTCTGCAAGAAGTCGGGGTTCTTGTGCCGGTATACAACAGTTAAGCCTTCACAACCTCGGCAAAACGGATTTTCAAATAATCATCCTCCATTTTCGCTCCACCAGGTTGCAAAGCAGCCAGGGCTTGTGGCAAAACTAAATTCCGGCGATGATTGCCAATTCTAATATTTAACTCATCGCCACTCTTACTCAATTGAATTTGATTTTTAGGAACTCCAGGTAAGTACAATTCCAAACTATATTGGTTCTGCTCTTGAACCACACGAATGGTATTTTCCTTGTAATATACCTGAGCTGGATCTTCATCTTTATAGAGCGTCTCCTTCAATCTTTCTAGAGCCTCCATGCCACACATTTCCTGAGAAAATAGAGGTACCTCCTTCACAGGTAAAGGATGGAAGTTATCATGAATTTCCTGGCGATATTGCTTTTGATTTTCCTTCCATCGCTGGAAAAATGGATCTTCAACTTCTTCAGGAATAATCCGATTGGCTATCACTAAATCTGTAGAAACATTATATAAACTCAAATAAGCATGGGCGCGTAAAGACTCTTTAATTACCATCTTTTCTGGATTAGCAATTAAACGTACCGAAGTTTGACTATTGTCTGTGAGGACTTTTTCTAAAGCCTCTATTTGCTCGTAAAACTCATAGGGAGCATCCATTACTTCCTTATCTGGTAAGGAAAATCCGGCAATGGGTTTAAATAATGGCTCCACCAAGGGTCTTAGAGCAACTGATATATTTTGGAAAGGCTTGTAGAAGCGGCGCATATACCAACCACCAACCTCTGGCAAACTCAGCAACCTCAATGCCGTACCCGTGGGAGCAGAGTCAATAATTAAAACGTCAAAATCCCCCTCATCATAATGGCGCTTCATTCTTACCAAGCCGAAAATCTCATCCATGCCCGGTAGAATTGCTAATTCTTCTGCCTGTACGCCCTCTAAACCCCGCGCCTGCAAAACTTGGGTAATATAACGCTTCACGCTGCCCCAATTCCCTTCCAACTCCAACAGAGCATCTAATTCTGCACCCCAGAGTTTGGGACGAATTTGCTTGGGTTCGTGCCCTAATTCCATGTCAAAGCTATCTGCCAAGGAGTGAGCAGGATCAGTACTCAAAACTAGTGTACGATAGCCCAGTTCGGCACAACGTAGTCCAGTAGCAGCAGCAACGGAAGTTTTCCCAACACCGCCTTTTCCTGTCATTAAAATTACACGCATGGATGATTCTCTACCTGCTCAATAATTATTCACATTTATTTACATTATCGACTGTTAACAGCCAATAAGTGCTGTTTAAGTACATTTAGGGGGGAGCAATGCCAATAATCGATGTGGGACACGATCAAATTTTGGGGATTGAGACGTAATTCACTCCAGCCAGAAATAGAGATGCGGGGTTTCCAAGGTAGGGGAGTATTCCAGCTCAAAGTCCATTCTGTTTTAATGGTATTTTCCTGCTGCTGGATGTCATGGACATCCATTTTGGGTTCTAAAAACCACTTCTGGATGAATTGAATCATTTTTTTATAGCGTTCAATGCCACGAAATTTATTCAAGGGATCTTGAAAATAAACATCTTCAGCATAAATGCTGTAAGTTTGATTCACGGGAAATCTTTGATAGTCTTGTTTAAGTATTTCAATAATTGACATCACCAAAACAAAAAATGATTATCTTTTGACTGTATATATAGCAATCCTCAGCTATAAGTCCTAGGGCGTGTTTTTTAACCCAACATTCTTCCTTCGGTTTGTTGGGTTCCACTCCGTTCTACCCAACCTACACGATAGTGTGAAAACTGTGGTTATTTTCCAAGAATCATTTACGCCCTACTTTATTGCCATATTACTATGGTAATATTTTTCCTGCTATTTTACTTAATTTTGTAAATCAAGAATACAGAACCAATGGGACCAGGATTTTCTACATAGAATCTATTATTGTAATATAAGCCTGGAGAAAGACCGCCATCAAATAACATTCCTTCTTGAATGCTACCTAAACAATTTTTACGGGCAATTCCTGTTAAAACATCATCAAACATTTCTGGTAATAGTTCTTGATTTAACTGGGATCTATTAATATCTGAGTTAGCTTTGATATCATTAACCAGAAAAATAACATAACCTTTGGTGGTAATTGCAACTAAAGAACGGTTAGTTGATTGTTTACAGGCAAATTCTCCTAAATTTTGACAAATATTTTTAAATTTACCCCGACGATAAAACCTACCATTACCACCAACAGCATTATAGTTGAGGATTGGATTTTTTCTTCTGCCTAACTGGATAGTAGCACGGCGTTGTTGGGGTCTACCTCCTGAGATGGCAAAGGAAGAACGACGACTTTTAAAAATTCCTGAATATTCCACTCCCCTTGATACATTAAATCCTTGGGGTTTATTATCAGTATCTATATAATCAGCATTAATTGCTGCAATTGGTTTACGCCCATTTAAGTTAGCATCATCATTACTGACTAATTCACGAAATATTTTGGCTGTATATTCTCGACGTGGTTTACCACTTTTATCCTTGGCATATAGTTGGTGAATCAGACCGACATTAACTTTAAAATCTAAATTTGGAGATTTAGGATTAAAAACGATCGCATGATTAATTCCTCGATTATCTCTGTCCCCTTGGTTATTAGCTTTGAAAAACTCTATACCCGATTTAGAGCCTGCCCCAGAACAAAATATTGATTTTTTATTTGTTGGTTCTGGTAAGTCTGGTTCTATATTTTTACACCCAGATAAAATAGTTATAATCATGCCGGATAGCAAGAAAAGGCATATTTTTAAACCCGGTAATCGAACAGTATGTAGTGTCATTGAAGTGAAAAGATAATATTTTTTCAGATTAATACATAAATATTACTATCCACACAAATAAATAAAAAACGCCACAGTAGAACTGTAGCGTGGATGTTGATTTATATACTGATATTATCTACAATTTCAATTCCAGCATTAAGAGAGCCATTCTAAAGTAGCTTCCTCTTTAGTGTTGGTATTGCGGGATGGTGTTTCCCGTTCAAATTTCATGTGGATAGAGCGTGTTTGCTCACCATCAGCAGCCACAGCCATGATAGGATAGTCAATTAAGCCATCTTGGAAGGACATTTGGAAGCGGAATGTACCATCTGGATTTAGCTTAACAGGACGACCACCAATGGTAACGGTAGCATCAGGTTCTGTGGCACCGTAAACAATCAACTCAGCATCGGCAATTAACCAGAACTGACGAGGACGCATGGGTGGTGCAGAAGCAGAAAAACCGACTCCAGACATACCCACACCAGACATATTTATGCCTGATGCAGTGGGAACAGCCCACATCCCAACCCCAGAGGGGAAAATATAGGAACTGATGGCTTGTTCTGGTTGCACAGAACCAGCAACATGCTGCATGGAACCAAACATGGAACCGGCAACCCGCATAGCTTCGGCAGACTCTGCCATGCCAAAGATTTGGTCGTAGATAGCATTGCCACCTGCTGTAGCCATTTTCCTCGCAGGGGGAACTAAATTGTAAACTGTTTGACCCCGTAAATCTTGGTCAAAGTCAATGTTGACAAAGATATCTTCAATCCAGTCGGAAGGATATACAGGGGGAACATGTACCCGTGCAGAACGAGCTAATACTAACCAACGACCATCCGCACAACGGTAGCCAATATCAATGATATAATCGCGATCGCTCACTGGAATCGGCAAGTACCATTCCCTAGCTAGTTCATCACAAGGATATTCTTGCAAGCTGTGGGGACTTTGAAAATCAAGGTTAATGTCGGTAACATCATAGATTCTCAGTGCTAGCTGTTCTCCCCCTTGTCTACGTAACTCTTCCTTATGCTCGTTGGGAACATCCCAGTAAGTATAAGCCCATTGGGGATCACGAGGCATCAGGACAATCCGGCTTTCACCATAACCAGCAGGTAAATCCGCTAGTCCTGCATCCACATCAGCAAGAGTAGCACCATTTCTATCCTGTTGACCTAACTCAAATTTTGCTGCTTCCACGGTTTCCTGTGCCTCCATTGAGTAAGATTGATCGAGAGTATGTTTGCTGCGCTCGACTTCTTGAATCGCTGCTAGCAATTGCGCTTTACGCATCCGACTGTAACGAGAAATGCCATATTCACTGGCAACTTTGCGGAGCTGCCGCAATGTCATTTCTTCTATAGGTGGACGTTCTTTTGCCATCAGTTTGGCCTCCAGTGAATTTGAAAGGTAAAGTATATCCCCTCAAGAAAGAATAGCTGTGAAGTATTCATGTATTACAGATGATTTTTTTCCGAGCTATTCGTCAGTTGTACTTAGTTTCTTTAGTTTTCAGTTTGTTGTTTAATTACGGAACACTCCCTTTCTATTCCCTGGGATGCTGAAGCCAGCATTTTTTGGGAGTGGAGAATTCTTATTGTTAATGAATATTAACAACTAAACCAAGGCTGGGATCAAGGGGGTGAACTGGTGATTTTTGGTCTATCTACGAAAATATAGATGGTTGCGGGATCGATATGTCATGATTCTATAACATAATTGCGGTTATAAGGGTGACTTAAATAGCTGATAATGAGTGCTTATGTCATGATTTGTTGACAAAAAATCCAGGAGGGGCTTGGTCAAAGGTAAATTTTGAAGAGTAGGGCACTTATAAAAAGTTAAATCCGTCACAGCTATTGATTCAAAGTAAATAGAATTAAATTATGAAATTACAAGTTATTGTCAAAGCTGCGATCGCATCTGTAGGATTATTCTTTTTATGTGTTCCTCAGCGTGCCGATGCTCAAATAGTGCCTAGACCCTGGGTTTCAGTGGGTTCCCAAGAGGGTGATGTGACTTATGCAGTGGGTGCTAGGGCTTTGGGTGTGGGGGCTGAGTTGGGAGTTGGACCTGATGATGCGGTTGGTGTAGATTTATTGAAATTTCTCAATTTGCCTGTATTATCACCCTATGTAGGAGTTGGTTATTATACAGAAGATAAGGGGATTGCCCTATCTGGTGGGGTGCAAGTTAGTGCTACTGACAACCTGTTTTTGGGAGTTGGTTATAACTCGATTAGAGGAGTAAATGGTCAGTTGGGAATTAAGTTTTAAGTGTGGGGAGGGAAGGAATGAAGGAGTGAAGGAGTGAAGGAGGGAAGGAGGGAAGGAGTGTGGGGAGACAAGGGGCAACGCAGAGGTTAAACAGTTCGACCTCAGTCTGTGTCTAGAACACATACTTGATTGGGAGATTGATGGTATTTTATTTTTGCACAAACTCCTTTATCCCAATCGCGATACAAGCTATGACGCTCAATTTATATTTACTGCGACATGGAGAAACTACTTTTAGTCAAAGTGGTAATTTCTGCGGTGAAACTGATGCTCCCTTGACATCCGAAGGGATGCAGATGGCATCTAATTTTGCCAATGTTTATCAAAAATTGAAGTGGGAAGCGGTTTATGTTAGCCCGATGAAGCGCACAATTGCAACTGCCAAGCCATTTTGTGATGCTATCGGTATGGATATGCAGTTGCGTGACGGACTTAGAGAAGGTAGTTACGGCAAATGGGAAACTAAGAGTAAATCATTTGCCCAGGAGAATTACCCAGAAAACTATGTCAAATGGTTGACAGAACCCGCTTGGAATGCACCCCAAGGTGGAGAAACTGCGGTAGATATTGCTAACCGTTCTATGCCTGTAATTGCTGAAATTCAAGAAAAACATCCCCAAGGTAATGTTTTAGTAGTTTCCCATAAAGCGACGATTCGGATTATGCTTTGCAGCTTACTGGGAATTGATTTGGGACGCTATCGCTATCGGGTAAATATTTTGGTTGCGTCGGTAAGTATGGTTAAATTTGACGTCAATGGCCCAAGGTTAGAAATATTAGGCTCACGCCATCATATACCCGATCATCTTCGCTCTCGTCCGGGAACATAATAGTCCCTACTAGTAGTTTGTCAAGAAACTTACTGCCGCAGCTTTGTTGCCTGTAAGCATAAATTGTTGGTTGGGTTGGTTTGGGTTTGAAGGGGAGTGAATAATTATAGTGCTACGCGCAAGTAATAAGTAATAAGTTTACTGTTCATAGGTTTGCTGCATTCAACAATGTCCGCGCCTTAATTGCGTAGTGCTATACAAACTAAACTGTCCCACCACAAACAAAAAAGCCCAGTTGACTCAACAACCAGGCTCACTGGTAAAATTATTTTCATTAATCACCTTAACAGGACAAAATTTTCTTTGAGTGATGGGAATTTCAATGATAAATTCTGCCCCTTTCCCAGGCATTGATTGACAAGATAATTTACCGCCATGCTTTTCTACTATAATTTCGTAGCTAACTGATAATCCTAAACCAGTTCCTTTGCCAACATCTTTAGTGGTAAAGAAAGGATCGAATAATTTGGGTACAATATTTTCAGGAATACCATAACCATTATCAGCTATCTTAATCTTTACCCAATTTTCATCAATTAATTCTGTGGCAATATGAATGTAATTGGGGTTGAGTTTAATCTGTTCAATTGTGCGTTTGTGGTTGTATTCGTGCAATGCATCAATAGCATTAAGTATAATATTCATAAATGCTTGATTGAGTTGACCTGGATAACACTCAATCAAGGGTAGAGAGGCATATTCTTTAACAATTTTAATTTCTGGATATTTACTTTCTACCTGTAAACGGTTGTGCAAAATGAACAAAGTACTATCAATACCTTCATGAATATCAACTTTTTTACGTTCCGATTCATCCAGACGGGAAAAGTTACGTAGGGATAGGACTATTTGACTAATACGTTCGGAACCATTTGTCATGGAATTAAATATTTTTTCGCAGTCTTCCTGGAGGTAATCAAGCTCGATAGTTTCTATTTCATCCTCAATTTCTTCAGGTGGTTCGGGATAGTATTTTTGGTAAAGTTCTATCAGATTTAATAAATTTTGAGTATATTCCCTGGCATGTTCGAGATTGCCATGAATAAAATTTACGGGATTATTGATTTCATGGGCAATACCTGCGACCATTTGACCCAGACTAGACATTTTCTCACTTTGAATCAGTTGTGCTTGCGCTGCTTGTTGTTCTTTCAGCAACTTTTGCACCCGCTCTATCAATTGGTTGAGTGTGGTTGCTAAAACACCAACTTCATCCTGGCTAACCATGGGAACACGCAAGCTGAAGTCATCATTGTGACTGACTTGTTGTGCCACCTGAGTCGCGGTTTCCAAAGGTTTAGTGATTCCTCTACTAATATACCTTGTAAGTAGGGCTGCGATCGCTACTGATAACAATAGACTACCACCCAAAATCCCAACCTGTAGTAACATTACTTGGTCAAACTCTATGTCTAATTGCTCAATTTTCTCAGCATTTGCCTCAATTAGATTCTCGAACTCCTCCACAAAATCAAACAGATTTTTAACTAATGTGGCATTGGAGGTAAATTTATTCACTATGTTCTCAGCATTGGCTATATCTGTTGGTTGCAAATTGAGTAAATCGATTTGCTGGGAAAGGATTTTGGGTTGCTCAAAGTACTGCTGCATGGAAGCATCATGATTTCTGACAATATTCTGAAGCGTTTGGCATTCCTGGTTTTCTGAAGTACAATCTTGCTTGGCAATCAGCTTTAACTTAGACCAAAGCTCAGATGCTTGTCCTGAATCCTTTTTGTACTCTCCATACACTTCTGCAAGTTCCTCTGGTTGGTTGAGTAAGGAAGGTAAACCTGTGCGATGGGACTCAACTTCTAGCAAGTTTGTTTGAAATTCTCGCAGAAGCCTTCCGTTTCGTAATGTTGTATCTAGTTTTACTTTTGCTTGGTACTGTAAATAATAACCAGTAAAGATAGCGGATACCATTCCCAGGAAGACAATACCGAGTCCAACGGCATTGTTGAAACCCAGCTTTTGGTTAATTTTTAAACGACTTAACTTCATATAGAAGTGAATTTAACAAACTTCGCGTAATTCCCCTTCCTCAGGGTAGCAGGGAGGGGATGTAAGCGAGTCAAAAGTGAAACGTCTTATTGATAATTTTTACCGTAGGTAAAACAGGCAATAGGACAGTTGAGCTTTTGACAAATTATTC
>JASJDS010000030.1 GCA_030065055.1 Calothrix sp. MO_192.B10 | reverse complement strand
CCCAGGCTCAATACCTTTACCCAATTGGGAGTACTGATATTTCCTTAAAACCCTGCCGATTCAGGTGTTGGGCGTTTACTTTCCGAGAGTCCCCCGGTAGGTTTTAATGTCTTGTACTGACGTGCCTTAATTTTACCATTCTTGACGTTGGTTAAAACCAACGTTGGTGCTACATCTGAAGCTCTGAAGAGACAGAGTTGCGCGCCTATTGTCTTGCCAGATAGTAATGGTTGTACTGAATACCATCTTACAAGGATTATGTAATCAATACTACACTATCTTCAATTCAAAAGCCACAACCATTAATAAGTAATAAGTAATAAGTAATAAGTATTTTGGCTCTCCCACACATTTTTTCGTTCGCCCCCAGACACTGGCAAGGCATTCATGGGAATTATGGTTTCTCTAGAACTTCGGGTGATTGTTTGCTAATATCGATCGCTAATGCGAGTTGATAGAGTTGACGACGGGGTAGGGAGGTTATTTTTGCCAGTTCTCGACTAGCTTGGGAGCGGGATATCCCTTGGCTAATCATCTGTGCCAATTCAGCTTTTAATTCAGTTTCTGAAAGCTGGGTTTGATTGGGTATAGCACCTGCCACAACTAAAGTATATTCACCTTGGGGTTCTCTTTCCCCCTCTTGGTAGTAAGCAAGTGCTGCGGCAATTGTACCGCGCCAAAATTGCTCGTAAAATTTAGTTAACTCCCTTGCCATGACGATTTGGCGTTCATCACCGAAAATTTTCCCCAAGTCTTGTAAAGTCCCTTTTAAACGGTGGGGGGATTCATAGAACACTAGGGTTCGAGGCTCGGTTTTGAGTAATTCTAATTGTTGACGGCGTTGTGTGGCTTTTGCAGGTAAAAACCCCTCAAATACGAACCTATCCGTTGGTAGTCCGGCTGCACTGAGGGCGGTAATTACTGCACTTGCACCGGGGATGGGAACTACAGATATACCCTCATCAATACAGGCTTTGACTAGCTCATAGCCAGGATCGGAAATTCCGGGCATTCCAGCATCTGTGACTAAAGCGATCGCTTGTCCTATTTTTAGTTTTTTTACTAGTTCAGGAATACGACTGCGGCGATTGTGGTCATGATAACTTATTTGGGGGGTCTGAATTTGAAAATGTTGCAATAATTTACCTGTGTGGCGAGTATCTTCAGCAGCAATTAAATCTACAGCTTGCAAAATTCGCACCCCTCGAAAGGTCATATCTTCCAAGTTGCCAATGGGTGTGCCTACAACATATAGTATTCCTGGTTTGCGATCGGTTTGCATGGCTGAAATAATTCGTAATTAATAATTTGTAATACTGATAGGAGTAATTTTTTATGTCATAGTAATTGCGATCAACTATCCAGGATGGAATATTTGATCAAAATTACCATTAGTCAATCAGACAAAAAGGTTAGAGATACCTGGAAAAAACCTGGAGAATAACTCAATCTTGGGAATCCTAATCCTAATTTGGCTCTACGATTAAGGTTCAGGCAACAAACAGAACATTATACTTATTACTTATTATTTATTACTTATGTATGGCAAGTTTAAAATCCTACCACGGCTTATTTGTGGGTTTAGTCACCCTAGATTTAATTTATCTAGCTGACTTTCCTCCCCAAAATAATCAGAAAATTGTCGCTACAGATTATACAGCGGCGGCTGGCGGACCTGCTACCAATGCGGGGGTGACGTTTAGCTATTTGGGTAATGCTGCTACGCTTACAGGAGTGGTTGGTTCTCACCCCATGACACAGTTGATTCACAGCGATTTGGCAGATAGGCAGGTACAAATTGTAGATTTACACCCCACAACTAATAATCCACCTCCTGTGTCTTCCATTATTGTCACCCAAGGAACGGGGGAAAGGGCTGTAATTTCCATGAATGCGGTGAAACTTCAAGCTAGTAGCACGAACCTACCAACTAGTATTTTAGATGATGTGGATATTGTATTAATTGATGGGCATCAGATGGGAGTAGGACGGGAAATTGCTACTAAAGCTAAGGCTAAGAACATTCCTGTGGTCATTGATGGTGGTAGCTGGAAACCTGGTTTGGAGAACATCCTACCCTATGTTGATTATGCCATTTGTTCCAGTAATTTTTTCCCTCCCAATTGCCATCAAGAAGCCGAAGTTTTTGCCTACCTGCGTGACTTTAATATCCCCTATATTGCCATTACCCACGGAGAACAACCTATTATATACAATCTTAAAGGTAAAAGCGATCGCCTTGAAGTTCCTCAGATCCAAGCTGTAGATACCTTAGGTGCAGGAGATGTTTTTCATGGTGCTTTTTGTCACTATATTCTCCAAGAAAATCATAATTTTCCTGCTGCTTTAGCATCCGCAGCCAATATTGCGGCTTTGTCCTGTGGATGTTTTGGTACCCGGTACTGGATGAATTAAGGGAACACCAAAAATTGAATCAGGCAGTCCCGATGAAAAAAATTCTGGCTCATTCCTCACTCCTCAAGGGCGCACGCAATGCGCCCCTACTGCGGCTCCTACACCTAAGCTGTCAACCATCAACTAACAACTAACAACTAACAACTAACAACCATTTTCAAGCTAGTCCCACTCTCCGAGAAGCCGCTCTCCGAGCGTCTACACTCCTTCACTCCTACCCTGCGGGAAGCCACTTCGTGTCTACACTCCCTATTTTCTAGCTAGAAGGCAGCTATGCTGAAGTTTCAAGTACAAGCACTGATTAACCGTTTACCCTTAATTCATTTGTGCTTTTTAACCCAGTATAAATACGGTTGACAAAAATATTTATTAGTTTTTTTGATCAATTGTAATACATTAATAATACATAAAAAGCCCAGTTTAAATGGGGCTTTGTGAGTGTTTTAAGCATTTGTATTTCAATGCGATCACTGTATGATCCACAAAGTGCTGAGAGAAAAATGGTATAATTTAAAGCAATTGTTAAAAATATAAATCTTGAGTGAATATAATCCAAAGATAATATTAAAATAGCATTCAAAGCATGTGTAATTTGGGTGAGTTTATTTTTTTCAGATACTGAGATTCAAAATGTCACAGACTTTCCTCCATTCAGAATGGCTGCAACAACTTGTAGATCCTTATGCCGTCCTGGGAATTTCTGTGGGTGCAGATGAACATCAGATTCTCAGACGTTATCGCTCTTTAGCTAGGCAACTACATCCAGATAGATACCACAGAAATAATTGCCCAGACCATAAATTAGCCCAAGCAATATTTACCCGCTTAATCAACCCAGCTTACGAGCAGATCAAAAGTATAAAAAATCGCCGCAATACCATAGAAATTATCAGAACGCAAGTTGAAGCTGGTAACTTGTGGAAAGGTCACACCATTAAAACACCTATAGCTAGGGAGATGATAGAATTATCTTCCCTGGAAGCAGATCTATTTTACGAGCAAGCGATCGCTTCCCTAGCTTCTGTTCAATACAAATTACTAGATCGAGCCGATCAAGTAACCCAACAAATAAGAGAATTAAATTTAGTTTATCTGTGTTTGCAGCGATCGGTTCCCCTCACAGAAAAATCAACAGCTCTCGTCCCTCAGGTTAATCGAGAACCGAAACGAATCAATCTCAATCAAACGGCACAAAGCCAGTCACTGCAAAAAAATTATGCACAACGCCACTACCAACGTGCCATTGACTATGTCAAACAATCTAATTGGAAACTAGCAGTACCAGAATTACGGGATGCGATTAAACTACAACCACAGCAAAGCGATTATCATGCTTTATTGGGTTTAGTACACCTAAAACAAGGTCTGACAGGTATGGCAAGAGTTTATATGCGTCAAGCATTAAAGCTCAACCCAGAACATCGTTTAGCCCTAAAATATGCTCTCCGACTCAAAATTACCCAGAATCAGAATCCTAGCCCCATATCAATGGCAAAAGCTGTTGGTATTGCAGCCATATTTAGTAAATTGATCGCGAAAAAAACCTCCTGATAGTTACCTAAATAAGCATAAACATTTGTCAAGTGTTGAAATTTCGGTTAAAAACCGTACACTTGACGAAACTGGTTTTCTAGATTAGTTCCCTACACTAGAATAAAACTATAGGCACAAATTTGAGAGAAAGTTACTGAATACAGTCAGCAATTAAATACAAGTACAATGGGATTTTTTGACTCTGATATAGTTCAGCAAGAAGCAAAACAGCTGTTTGAAGACTATCAAGCCCTAATCAAACTAGGTAATAACTACGGCAAGTTCGATCTCGAAGGTAAAAAGCTGTTCATCGAACAAATGGAAGCCATGATGGAACGCTATCGCATTTTTATGAAACGCTTTGAGCTTTCCGAGGATTTCATGGCACAAATGACTATGGAACAATTAAAAACTCAGTTAAATCAATTTGGTGTGACTCCACAACAAATGTTCGATCAAATGCAACTAACTCTAGAACGGATGAAATCCGAATTAGGGAAATAATCTGAACGGATCTTAGGAACCTATCGATTTTCAAACCTATTCTTAAATCTCCAAAGTAAATTTTATATATCTTGGCACCTAGTCCAATGAGTAAGTCAGTAAAACTAGTACAACTTACTTGGCTTTGGGACGGCGGAATTTGGATGGTGACTTAAAACTACGGGCGGGTGTTCCTTTGAGCGCATTCAACATAAAACTGCGCCAGATAGGTGCTACCATGCTACCACCAGTTGCCCCCCTAGAAAGGGTTCTATTGTCATCTCTACCTACCCAAACAGCGGTGGTTAACTCCGGTGTTGTGCCTACAAACCAGATATCTTTTTCCGAGGAAGTCGTCCCCGTTTTTCCGGCTGCAGGACGACCGATGGCAGCTTTTTTACCAGTACCACCGTTAATTACCGATCGCATAATATCTATTGTTGCTGCTGCTGCCCAGGAATCAAGAACTAGTTGGGGCTTGGGGGTATTATCTAAAATCACATTACCGCTACTATCAGTAACTCGCACAATTATGGTGGTGGGAGACTGCCATCCATAATTAGCCAAAGTCGCATAAGCTCCTGCCATTTCTAGGGGTGTCACTTCAATCGCCCCCAAAGGCAAAGAAGTCACAGGTTGCATGGGACTCATAATTCCCAAAGTCCGGCAAACTTCCACAACTTTGTTCATACCCACCGCTTTACCAAGTTTAATCACGGGAATGTTACGAGATAAAGACAAAGCTGTGCGGATACTCATAGCTCCCCCAAAGCTGCCATCGTAGTTTTTCGGGTAGTACCAACCACTACCATCTCGATAGCGCACAGGAGTATCGAACACCTTAGTCTTGGGTCCATATTTACCAGTTGCAAAGGCAGTATAGTAAACAAACGGTTTAAAAGAAGATCCTGGCTGTCTTAAAGCTTGAGTAGCCCGGTTAAATTCACTCTTTTTAGCATCCACACCACCTACCAAGGCTTTGACAAAATGAGTCCGGGGATCTACAGCCACTAAAGCAATTTGATTTTTGTATAAGCGTTGTCTAAGTAAACGGTAATGCCACTGAGAAACGGTTTTTTCCGCCATTTGTTGAAATTTGGTATCAATGGTGGTTTGTATCCGCATTCCCCCTTTAATCAGGGCATCACGACCGAATTTCTTCGCCAACTCCAATGATACAGCGTTGGTGACATAGGGCAGGGCACTACCTTGGAAGGATTTAATTTTACCTAGTTTGATTTTTTCCTTGAGGGCTTTGTCATGCTCTTTTTTGGTAATCCAGTTTAAGAGAAGCATCCGCCCCAGCACTTCTTTTTGTTTTTGTTTAGCTCTTTCCATACTAATGAAAGGGCTATATTGCTCCGGTGCTTGAATTAAGCCAGCCATCATTGCTGATTCTGCCAGGGTTAAATTCTCAGCAGATTTATTAAAATAGCTTCTGGCGGCTGTTTGTACTCCGTAGTTGTTATGACCCCAATATACTTGGTTGAGGTACATCTCCAGGATGTCATTTTTTTCCAGAATTTGCTCCAAGCGAATTGCTAATACAGCTTCCGCGATTTTCCTGGTGAAGGCTCGTTTGTGGGACAAGAACAGATTCTTTACCAACTGCATTGTTACCGTAGAAGCACCCTCGCGAACCCCACCAGAAGTCCAATTGGTGACAACTGCCCGTCCTACACCCTTAGGGTTAATCCCGTGGTGGGAATAAAAATCACTATCTTCACTTGCCAAGACAGCTCGCTTAAGTGCTGGTGAAATTCTATCTAGTGGTACGACTTCCCGGTTAGCTTCTCCGTGGAGACTCGCTAACAGTCGTCCCTTAATGTCATAGATATATGATGTTTCTGATGGGAAGTAGTTTCGTAACTGTCTTACATCTGGTAAATTGCGGAAGCTAATGGCTAAACCAACTAAGCCCCCAGCTACAATAGAGCTGGTGAGCATAGTGATGGACAGTAGAGTTCCGCCAGCTACCTGACCAACTCCTTTTAAAAATTCAAACCCTGATGAAGCTTGGGTTTGACCTCGTTTTTTGGAAAAAGTCCTAGAAGACACGATGCTCTTACTTCCTCACTTGTAAATAATAACTTTAAGTTTCTTTGCTAGCTAATTTTTGCAATTATATTAGTTTGGCGGATGGAAATTCAGACAATTTGTCAGTGACTACATTTAATCCCACTGTTTTTGTGAAAAGTATAGCTAATAATCAAGATTTTATTATGGAGCAAAATTTTTCTTGGCTGCACCGAGGCACTGTTGAAATTTTCCCACAACCAAACGACCCTGAACATAAAGTTGACAGCCTAGAAAAAATCTTGGCTCAGAGTGATCGCCCTTTGAGGGTAAAATTGGGAATTGACCCCACAGGCGCGGATATTCATCTTGGTCATAGCATACCAGTGCGAAAATTGCGAGCATTTCAAGATGCTGGACATACAGCAGTGCTGATTATTGGTGATTTTACCGCTCAAATTGGCGATCCTTCTGGTAAATCTGATGTACGCCGTCATTTATCCCCAGAACAAGTGGCACAAAATGCCCAAACTTATCTGGAACAGGTAAAACCAATCTTGGATTTTGATACTCCCGGTAGGTTGGAAGTACGTTATAACTCCGAATGGCTCTCCCAATTAGATTTAAGCAAAATTTTGCAATTACTTTCTACCATGACGGTGGGACAGATGTTAGCAAAGGAAGGTTTTGCCGAACGTTATCAAAAAGAAAATCCCATTTTTCTCCATGAGTTTCTTTATCCCTTGATGCAGGGTTATGATTCTGTAGCGGTAGATGCTGACGTGGAATTAGGGGGTACTGACCAGAAATTTAACATTGCCGTGGGGCGAGATTTACAGCGTTATTTTGGCAAAGCTCCCCAGTTTGGACTCCTATTACCGATTTTAATTGGTACCGATGGGGTACAAAAGATGTCTAAGTCTTTGAATAACTATATTGGTTTATCAGAACATCCCTCACAAAAGTACCAAAAGCTACAGGGTGTACCTGATAATCTTCTAGAACAATATTTTGAACTACTGACAGATTTACCCTTAGATAAACTACCAGAAAACCCCCGCGATCGCCAAAAGTTATTGGCATGGGAGGTTGTTCAACAATACCACGGTAAACCAGCTGCGAATGAGGCACAAAAGGCAGCAGAATCCGGGGGAGAGGCAGGGGATTTGCCCGAATTTTCCCTCGCTAGTGTAGAGTTTCCCAGCAAATTGTTCCAAATTCTCAATTTCAGTGGTTTGTGTAAAAGCGGTGGGGAAGGTAAACGCAAAATTAAGGAAGGTGGTGTGAAAATAGATGGCGATCGCATTACCAATATTGACACTACTTTTCAACAAGCAAGTGAATTACAAGGAAAGGTTTTACAACTAGGGAAAAATAAGTTTGTGCGACTAGTTTTGTGAGAGTTGTTAGTTGTTAGTTGTTAGTTGTTAGTTGTTAGTTGTTAGTTGTTAGTTGTTAGTTGACAGTTGACAGTTTTTAGTTCAATTCTCTCACTCCATCACTCCCTCACTCCATCACTCCATCACTCCATCACTCCATCACTCCCTCACTCCATCACTCCCTCACTCCTTCACTCCTTCACTCCTTCCCTCCCCACAGTCCCCACACTCCCCAACAATGAGTAAAGAAAAACAGATTATCGTCCCCTTAGATGTACCAGATAAAGAAAGTGCTTGCGCTCTTGTGGAGCAACTACCATCAGTTACTTTCTGGAAGGTTGGTTTAGAACTGTTTACCAGCTGCGGACCAAAAATACTGGAGGTTCTCAAATCTAGAAACAAGAAAATTTTTCTCGATTTGAAGTTTCATGACATTCCCAACACCGTAGCTGGTGCTTGTCGCGCTGCTGCTAGCTATGGAGTGGATTTATTGACAATTCACTCCACTGCGGGTAAAGATGCCCTCCAAGCCGCTACAGAGGCAGTTCAGGAGGGTGCCATAAAAGCCAATGTCAAACCACCAAAGCTGATTGCAATTACCCTACTAACTAGTATTTCCTCCCGTCAATTGGCATTTGATTTAAAAATACCCTTAGAATTGCCAGAATATGCCCTACACATGGCACTAATGGCAAAAGAAACCGGATTAGATGGAGCTGTATGTTCTCCCCAGGAAGTAGCACAATTACGAGACACCTGTGGAGAGGATTTTCTGTTAGTTTGTCCGGGAGTACGTCCTAACTGGGCTGCAAAAGGCGATCAAAAGCGATCGCTCACTCCCCTACAAGCAATACAAGCTGGTGCTGATTATCTTGTAATTGGACGACCAATTACTGCTGCTGAGGAACCAGAAATAGCTTGGCAGAAAATATGTGAGGAATTAACACCTGTGAGATGAAATTTTCAGTAACCAAGCTAAATCAGAGTTTATGGTTAGTAGTTTGTAGTTGTTGGCTACTCACATCCCCCACTGCATTATCTTTGTCTGCTTATGGTAAAAAAGCAGGACAAAAAAAACTGATTTTTTCTGATACTACCCAGAAAAAGTCAGCCTGTTCTCATCAGAATCTAGCAGCATTAACTACCAATTTATTGCGTGATTTACCTAATTATGCCAATCGAGCCAGTCAACGTTCCCGTCGCCTAGCTAGAAAAACAGATATTTTTAGTTATGTAATTTTGGCAGGTAGACCGGAATTCACACCATTACCCTTAAACCTTAGCAGTTATACACCCGAATCTGACGAAACTATTTCTCCAGATGTAGAACAAGTATTTTTTACTACTTTAGAACGCCGGTATATAGCCGGTAAAATGCTGGAGTCTCAGGAATTTCATTGGCTGTTATTAACTCAAACAGAAAGTGGTTGGCGTAAGGTAATGATGTTTTCCCAGACAAGCTCTTCCCAATCCCAAAAAATATCAACACCACCCAGAGAAAGCAGTAACGGATACATCGGACAAGCCATTGATACTTGGTTGCGGGATTGTCGTGCAAGGAGTGTGGGGGGTTGACAGTTGACAGTTGACAGTTGTCAGTTGTCAGTTGTCAGTTGACAGTTGACAGTTCAATTCTCTCACTCCCTCACTCCCTCACTCCCTCACTCCTCTACCTGGCTGCTTGCTCTGTCAGCTTGGTGAGTACATCATTAGAGCGCTCAACAAAAGATTTCATCCCTTCTGCATCAAATCCCTTTTGAGACATCAGAGCCAAATCATAGATGTGTTGGCAAATCATATTCACTAACTGACTGCTCGGTGATTCGCCATCTCCTTGAATAATAGCTCCTTGGCTCAGTTCTGCTAGGTTTTGAATCATGGGGTGAGCAGTATTCACCAATAAAATGTGTTCTTCAGGGAATTCCGTTGCTTGCTGCTGCATCAAAGCATTCATATCCCGCAGACGACGGAGAATCTCTGGTAACAACACCATCGCTGGTGGGGTTGCTTGCTGAGTTTCTGATTTCAAGGCTTCAGCACGGATATTTACCTTGGGCTTGTTGATGGCTTTCTCAAACAGTTCCTTAATGGTTTCGCTGCGGGTTTTGTTGGTTTTAGGGTCAACAATTTCCCCGGATTTGTCTTTATCCAACAAGGTATTATCCAAATCGGAATCTACCCTGGTGAATTTAACATCCTTATATTCCTGTTCTAGGAAATTAATAAAGTGGGTGTCAATAAAGGAGTCCATAAATAGAACTTCCAAACCTTGACTTTTATGTAATTCTACGTAAGTAGCCTGTGAGGCTTCATCGGTACAATAGAATACCTTATTCTCGTGGCGTTCTTTATTGCGTTCCAAGTATTCTTTCAGGGTAGTATAACCATCACCCTCACTATCCTGGGTGGATGGATTGACATCTTGCCAAGCATCTCCCTCATCGGATTGTACTTGAACTGCGGGGGCTTCAGAAGTTGTTGCAGCTAGTTTAGCGGTGCTACGAAAAACAATTAAATCTTCTACCTGCTTTTTAAACTTCTCGTCATTGAGCACACCAAACTTGACAAAAGTACTCAAATCTTTCCAAGCACTGATGTATTGTTGGCGATCGCTACGGTATAATTCCTTAAGGCGATCGCCTACTTTTTTCGCAATGTAGTCACCGATTTTTTTCACGGTGCGATCGCCTTGCAATGCACTCCGGGATACATTCAACGGGATATCTGTACTATCAATTACCCCCCGCATAGGTAAGAGGAATTGGGGAATAATTTCTTCGCAGTTGTCACTCACAAAAACCTGGTTACAGAACAGCTTGATTTGTCCCTTAGTAACATCTACATCTGGTCTAAGTTTGGGAAAATACAGGATACCGTTGATAATAAAAGGATAGTCAGTATTTAAATGTACCCATAGCAGTGGCTCTTCTTGGAAAGGGTACAGATAGCGATAAAACTCTAAATAATCTTCCTGACTCAGGCTACTGGGAGCATCCCGCCAAGGAGCCTTTTGCTGATTCAACTGCTCCCCATCCATCTTAATGGGTACAGGCATAAAGTCGCAGTAGGTTTTAACTAAATTCTTCACCCGTGCAGCTTCTAAGTATTCCTGCTCCTCTTCCATCAGGTGAAGAGTAATAGTTGTCCCGCGAGTGGTGCGGCTAGAATCTTCCAATGTGAAAGCAGGGGAACCATCGCAACTCCAGTGAACAGCTCGCGCTCCCTCTTGGTAAGAAAGGGTATCAATTTCTACCTTAGTCGCCACCATAAAGGAGGAATAGAAACCCAAACCAAAGTTACCAATAATTGGTTGATCTGATTGAGCTTTATACTTATGGACAAACTCCTCTGCACTGGAGAAAGCAACCTGATTAATATATTTTTTCACCTCATCGGCTGTCATGCCAATGCCATTATCTGTAATGGAGAGAGTTTTGTTACCTTTATCTATAGCTATTTGAATTTCCGGTTCCCCAATCTCTCCCGAATATTCCCCAGCACGGGATACCATGTTCAGCTTCTGAATCGCATCCACAGCGTTGGATACTAGCTCCCGCAAGAAGATTTGGTGATCTGAGTACAGAGACTTCTTAATAATCGGGAAAATATTTTCAGTATGAATACTGATGGTTCCTTGTTCTAGCATAGTTGGCAATCCTCAAGGCATCTGTCTAAATAACAAAGGTAACAAAAATTCCTCTGGCTGGGAGTTCCCATGATAATCGCGGAAAAAGCAAGAGGAAATGATACCACCTAGGATTGTAAATGCATAATGTCAGCGATCGCTTGAGAAAAAAGCATTGTTAGCCGTCGAGTAATGATTCGGATTACCCTACTTTCGTGAATCAGGCAGGAGGCATTTATGGTGGGGGCTTCTAACCCACCACCAATTGCAAGCCACAAAATCAAAGATTATGGTGGGGGACTTAGAGCCTTGCTCCCTTCCCCTCGCCAGAACTTCTGCCTTTCTTGTTAAACCTGATAATTTTCCCTCCCTTTTTTAGTCAATAATGCAGTAGGAAAATCATTACAAATAATAATTATGATGATTTTACATAAGATTTTAAAGGTAAAAAATAGATTTTGCAAACGTTTGTTATCATTGATAAAATATTTACATAAAAATCTCAGAGCACTCCCAGATTTTTGTCGATTTAATGGTTTCTGTAACGCCCTGCAAGTAAGATATTTATATATATGTGTAAGACTTTTATTCCAAGTATCTGTAAATGACGATGGTCTTATTTTATAGGCTTTTTCTAAGACATGCAGACAGGCTTTTTCTTGTCTTTCCAACTTGGAAGATACAGAATGACTACTAACTCTGTATAATATTTGTACAGATGAAACTGCGACAAAATGATAATTAGCTGCTAAACGTAGCCACATATCCCAATCCTGACCGGCACTTAATGATTCATCAAATCCATCTAATTTGATTAAAGCCTCTCTACGAATTAAAGGATTAGAACCATTCTCTAGAAAATTATTTATTAATAAACTTTCATAAACATCTCCATTCCGAGTAATGTGCGTACCTGAAACCAAGAAACTATTATTCTCATCGATGTAATCTGTCCAACTATAAGCCACGGATGCCTGAGGATTAGCTTGTAGTGCTTTAAATTGAGATTCTAACTTATCTGGAGTCCACAAATCATCAGCATCTAAGAAGCTAATAAAGCTTCCTACTGTATGTTGAAAACCACGATTGCGACTAACGTTACCACCTGCATGAGGATAAGAAAATATTTTGATTCTAGAGTCAGTAAAACTAGATGAAATATCTAAAGTAGAGTCAGTGGAACCATCATCAATTATAATTAATTCCCAATTAGTAAAAGTTTGTTTTAAAACTGATGTGATAGTTTCTTTAATTGTATTTTCAGCATTATATGCTGGGATGATAACAGAAATTAGTTTCATATTACTCATTAACCATAATAATAGAGGTATGAAATAATTGATTATAATAAAGTATTAAGCTGTACAAAGGACTAATCATACTGGCAAAATAAAATTCCAGTTCAAATTGAGCAGCGAGATTACTTTTTAAGTCAAATTTATATTTTATTAAGTGCATCAATATTCGCTTGAAATTCCCAAAAAAAGTTTTTGCAATCACCATTATTTTTTGTGATTTTTCTGCATTAATCAAGCGCAATTGACAGATAGATAAACCGCAGCCACGAGCTAAAGTTAATAAATAATCTTTTTCAAGTCGGTGACTAGGTATTTGGTGGTAAGTATGCATACAGGGGTTATACCAAATTTCCCAGCCATTTTTATACAAGTATAGTATCGGCTCTAAATCTTCACCGCCTACCATAGATTTCCCTAATCTTCCCTTGAAACATATTTTTTGGGGAACACTTTTAAGCCATGCTTGTTTACGGACAACAAGTGCTGCTGCTGGAGGTAGCTTTAAATTATCAGGATCAAATAAATGGGGTTTTAAACCCTCTTCTCTAATAGCAAGAAAAGCTTGAATTCTGGAAAAATTCTCTGGTGGATTCACCTCCAATTCACCATGTATTTGACCACTCCAAGCTCCTGCTTGTGGATATTTTTGTGCAAAAGTAACGGATTCTGCAATCCAATCTGATGCAGGTAAATTATCATCATCTAAAAACCCAATGAGATTACCTTTTGATTCTTTTACACCCTTTAATCTTGCAAAAGCTGCACCTTGTCTCGTTTCGATCAAATACCTCAAATTAATTTTATTATTTAAGCTAATTTGATAATTATTTATAACTTCAGCAGTGTTATCTTGACTATTATTATCAACAATGATAACTTCCCATTTAATCTTTTCTAATCCAATTTGTACAGCTAATTTATCTAATATCTTAGGTAAATAACTAGCTCTATTATATGTAGGAATTACTATAGATATATCTACAATATTATTATTTGTTTTTTGCATTATCTTACTTGAAAATATTTTTGATGCTTGTGTTATTTGATATATATTATTTGCTCTAATATTAAAATCCAGAAATATTAAAATACGTTTAACCAAACAATTATTTGTATAGTGAATTAAGTCTATAGTAGAATTTTTTGCTTTGATATAATAAAGTTATCTGAGAATGTGCTGACAACAAGCTCTGTAATAGAGTGGTTCCTAATCAGGAGCATCCGACAATACAAATTCTTGGTTTTTGTCGATACTGCATTTGTAATGTGAATGAAACTGCTAAATTAATGCTTTTTAAGCAGATGCACTATAAAAATGCACAAATACTTTAATGCTGATGAATGCTATGCAGCAAAAAACTTGTTTATGATTAATAGTAAAATAGTCAAATCAAAATTGATTCGCTTGGGATATTTATGGTTATATAGTTCCCTGAAACAATTAGTAAACTATCCTTCTATAAGGATATATTTTGCAACTATTGAAGAGAATTTGCTTCAGGATCATTACTGAATTTAATGGCTAACATTACTTTGCATTCATCATGGAATATCAATATTTTCAAGTATTTATGATTTCAATGCTAGGTATTTTTGATTAGCTGGAGTAGTAGAGCAATACATTGGGCTTGCTGTTAGCGTAGCGCAGTGTTAGCTGTAAAAGTCTTTTAGCCAGATTTGGAAACTTTTAACAGTTTCATCCCTATTTTTTTATTCTTTGTTACTAGAAAAAATTATAAGAGTTTTACAGTTATTCAGCAGACTCTACAAATATACAAATCGCGCTCCTGTTTTGAACTTGTAAGTGCAAATACACAATATTCTAATCGCTGGCTGAATGCTGATTCACAGTCTGAACGCATACAGCCAGCAGTCTAAAAGGAGTAAACTACCCACCGCAAGGCGGATGGGGAATTCCGCAAAGGAGGTTAAAAGAACCAGCCGTAGGAATGTAAACCTTTGCCGAGTAAATTAACTCCTAGGTAACATACCCAGACGACAACAAAGCCACTGGCGGCTAGGATAGCGGGACGACGACCCTGCCAGCCACGGGTAATGCGAGCATGGAGATAAGCTGCGAATACTAACCAGGTAATTAGTGCCCAAGTTTCTTTGGGGTCCCAACTCCAATAGGAACCCCAAGCTTCATTTGCCCACACAGCACCGGAAATAATACCAATGGTGAGGAGGGGAAAACCCAATCCAATGATGCGATAACTGATATTATCTAGGGTTTCGGCAAGGTTCAGCCGTTGGGGTGAGAGCAACTCTGTAGGTGCGGTTGTTTGAGTTGGTGTGGTAGTAACTACATCCAACACAGCAGTTTTACCATTGCTAATTGTTCCCGAACTGGAAAAACCATTATTTTCAACTGCGGCGGTTGTTTCGGTATTAGCCACCAATTCCCCTGATTTTTGCAAACGGTAGCCATTCTGGCGATAACTACCAGCAGTACCAAAAGAACTACCTACTAGCTGCACATTTTGACCGCGAGTTACGATCAAAAAAGCGATCGCTAATAAAGAGCCTACCATTAAAGCAGAATAACTCAGCATCATCACACTAACGTGCATCATTAGCCAATTGGATTTGAGTGCGGGTACTAAGGGTTCTGCTACTTGCATTCCTGGGGGTAGGGATATGGCTGCAAAGGCAGTAATTCCCATAGCCACCGGAGCAGTGACAGCTCCTACCAAACGGCTTCTACTAGTATGTTCAGCAATTAGATGGACAGCAGTGATACCCCAAGTTAAGAAAAAGAGGGATTCATACAAATTGCTGAGAGGAAAATAGCCAGCTTCTAGCCACCGCGCTCCCAGAAGAGTAGCTATGCAGAGGTTTGCGATCGCCATTCCACCTGTACCTATAGTTGGTAAAATGGTTAAATTGGGAAAAATTGCCCCACACCAATAAACCAGCATAGTGCAGAATAAAACTGCAAAGGCGGCATTATCCAAATAATTCTGGAGTACAACCAGATTCATAAATGTATTCTCCCCAATAGATTTTTATTTAAACGTATGGATTTACATATTTAAGATCCTATCTGTTTTTGAGGAGTTCGGAGTTCGGAGTTCGGAGTTCGGAGTGTGGGAAGTGTGGGAAGTGAAAGAATTAAGCTGTCAACTATCAACCAACAACTAACAACTAACAACTAACAACCACCAACCATCACTCCTTAACTTTTTTAAACTCAACAAAAATGTCATAACGCCTGCTACGACTATCACTGACAGCCGATGTGACCCCAATGGAACGGGTCGCTCCTAAAATCATGTTTTGGTTGGGGAATAGGTTAGGTAGGGGAAAATTGTTGATACCCCGTTCAACATCCAAAAATAATTGACCATTGCTGGGATTGAGTTCGGAGGGAACTGTATTTTGAAATGACTGGCTATTAGCCAGGGAATTCCGAGATGAAGGGATAATCCGATTAGTAATGGGAGCACCTAATACTAAGAAAGATACGTCTTGATCTAACCACCCGTGGGTGCCTGTTAAAGTACCAAAAGGTGCAATCCATTTGACCACAGGGGTACCAGCCACATCCCCTTGCTGAATTTGGAACTGGTACTGGGTCTTCATGATCTCATCTAGCTTGGTAAAAAATAATTCTGCTTTTTGGCGATCGCTTGCCTTGACCATAAATAATAAGGCAGCGCGAAAATCTTCCTCAATCCCTTCTCTAGGAAGATTAGGAACCACCGACACCGAAAACTCTCCTCCCATCCAACTCAGTAAATCCCGCTCTAAATCTAAATCTGTGTAGTCTTTAATACTTTTCTTTAATTGTTCTGGTGCAACTGGGGAGAAGGGATTGCCTTTGGATGTGGAAACATAATCTATCCATAACCGGCGTAAGTTACTGCCAGATAGCATCATTAAGGTTTCTGGTGGCAAGAGTTTTGCCATCTCGTCCCCTTGATTTTCTACTACTAGCTGGCGGCGACTATTGGGATTTAACCAGGAAATCCCTTGCAAACGAATACCGGAAGATTTTAAGGAGATAGTTCCAGCTAAACCTTGATTTTCCTTTAACTGTGCTAAGACTTGAGCTGGTAAGCGGCGGTTAGGTGCAGCAGCGGCAATTTGGGCAGATGCAGGCACATTCACATAAAATTGAGCAAAGGGACGATGGGTAGCAATTTTGGGGAAATTTTTGGCAAATCCTTCACTTGTAGCCAGAGATGTTGTACTTTTGTACGTATCAATGGTTTGTTCAATGGCATTAGAATTATCAGCGATCGCTAAAAACCGTTGATCGATAATTGCTGTAGAAAACTTGGTTCCAGATTTAGATTTGATTTCCTGAATCGAAGTTCCTGCGTAAGTAGTTTCCCGTAGCTGCTGCTTGGCAGTATCACCAGATTTATCCCCTGGTTCATTGAGTTTTTGTGACCATATCTGTTGAGCCTTTGCCAGATTTTTAATTGGCAGGATCATTACCACAGGTTGTTCCTGACTTGTGTCCTTACCATTGGTAGAAACTGGCTTTGGGGGTGGTACAGGGTTCTGAGGAGCAAGGACAGCAAAAGTAATGCGATTGCCCACCCAAGGTTGAATATCCCTTTGGAAATCATAACCATGACTGGTAAAAAAGCGATCGCGTAACATGAATAAATTTTGATCTAGTGCGGCTTGAGTCTCTGTGGTGCCGAATTTCCGCAGCTTTTCCCATTGGTTGGGATTGGTAGTCATAGAAACTGCTAGTAGGGCATCTTGGGGGATTGTGTGGGCACCTGTTAGTAATTCCCCAGAAAATAGCTTTCCCTGAGTTAGCAACCAATATGTCGCCACCCCACTACCAATCAACAACCCAGTAGCTGAAAGCGTCAACGCAAGGGACGATTTCTTCCTTTTCTGCATTGGAGGAGACTCTACGGGCACTGTCATTTCAGTTATCAGTTATCAGTTATCAGTTATCAGTTTCCCCATCAATCAAGGGGTAAGACTAGAAGAGATTTTTTCCCTCCTTCACTCCATCACTCCATCACTCCATCACTCCATCACTCCTTCCCTCCGGGCGGGGAAACCCCGCCCCTACTCCGAACCCCGAACTCCGAACTCCGAACTCCGAACTCCGAACTCCGAACTCCGAACTCCGAACTCATCACTCCTTCCCTCCCAACGAAGGCTTACGTAAATGCCAATCCGTAGACTGTTCATAAGCATAAGCGACTTGAAATAGTAAATCTTCCCTGAGAACATTACTAATCAGTTGTAAACCAATGGGTAAACCCTGATCATCAAAGCCACAAGGCAAGCTTAAACCGGGTAAACCAGCCAGATTAACGGGAATCGTCATCAAGTCGGTTAAATACATACTCAGAGGATCATCTGTTTTTTCTCCGGCTTTGAATGCCGTTGCTGGAGCCGTGGGACATACCAGTACATCAACCTGTTCAAAAGCATTTTCAAAGTCTTGCTTGATTAGAGTTCTGACTTTTTGTGCTTTCAGGTAATAAGCATCATAATAACCTGCCGACAGAGCATAAGTACCAATCATAATCCGGCGCTTGACCTCTGGACCAAAACCCGTGGCACGGGTACTGGTATACATGGACATGAGATTATCTGCATCTTCGCTGCGATAACCATATTTCACCCCATCGTAACGGGCAAGGTTAGCAGAAGCTTCTGAGGGAGCAATAATATAATAACTGGGCAAACCATAACGGAAACGGGGGCAAGAAATAACATGAACTTCTGCACCTAAGGCTTGTAGCTGTTCAATGGCTTTGGTAACAGCTTGTTCTACTACAGAATCCAAACCTGACCCAAAAGTTTCCTTTATCACACCAATTTTCAATTGTCCTTTGGGTTTCAAATCTGGTCTTAAATTGGCAGCATAGTTGGGAATAGGCACATTGAGACTAGTAGAATCCTTAGGATCATAACCAGCAACAGTATTTAACAATATTGCCGCATCTTCTACGGAACGACCAAATGGTCCAATTTGATCCAAAGATGAAGCATATGCCACTAAACCATAACGGGAAACTAATCCATAGGTTGGTTTCATACCTACCACACCACAAAAAGATGCTGGTAGGCGGATAGAACCGCCGGTATCAGAACCGAGGGATACCACACATTCCTCTGCCGCCACCGCCGCCGCAGAACCTCCAGAGGAACCTCCAGGAACCCGGGACACATCCCAAGGATTCCCTGTGAGTTGGTAAGCAGAAGTTTCACAGGAACTACCCATAGCAAATTCGTCCATATTGGCTTTGCCTACCATTACCGCCCCAGCATCGAACAATTTCTGGGTTACCGTGGACTCATAGGGGGGTACAAAATTTTCTAAAATTCGGGAGGCGCAAGTAGTAGTGATGCCCTTAGTACACATATTATCTTTGATGCCAATGGGAATCCCTGCCAACAAACCAATTTCTTCCCCAGCAGCGATTTTGGCATCCACTGCCTCAGCCTGCTCTAATGCCTTTTCCGCCGTTACGCACAAAAAACTATGTAATTTCGGCTCTAAGGATTGAATTCTGTCTAAAGTTTCTTGGGTAATTTCCACAGCCGAACGCTCTTTGTTAACTAGCTGTGTGTGCAACTCGCGGATGGATGCCATGATTGCTTCCTTGTATGACTCAAGTGTTTGATTTTAATACAAATTGATGGTTATTGTTCCAACTGGGTAAAGCTATACGAACAAATCGCTTTATAGAGCTTGCACTAATTTAATATTTATTGGGAAGTGCAGATAGAGGGTATTCTGATTTAACTTTGACCGACCTTCGGTCGAGGGAATAGGGAACGGGCAACAGGCAACAGTTCAAAGGTTGTTGCCCTTGAGTTCCCTCGACCCACCAGTGCGTCTCAAGCCCGGTCATGAGTGGGACGATTGCGTTGGATGGGGTTTAAATCCTCGTCCAACGCCTGCACTGCCCTTGAGTTCCCTGTTAAGAGTTCCCTTTGAAACAAATTTTATTATTCTCCTTAATTTGTCAAATTCTAAGCATATTGAATAATGGTTAAAATAATAACTCGTAAATCTTTAGGTACGCAGAAAGTATATGACATTGGTGTCAGAGATGACCATAATTTTGCCATAGAAAATGGTTGCATAGCTTCTAATTGTTTTAACAAATCCCACTCCACTGCTTATGGATACGTCACCTATCAAACTGCATACCTGAAAGCAAACTACCCTGTAGAGTATATGGCGGCACTGCTGACGGCCAACAGTGGGGATACAGATAAGGTGCAGAAATATATTTCTACCTGTTTGAGCATGAGTATCAAGATTGAGCCGCCAGATATCAATAGTTCTGGGGTTGATTTTACTCCCTTGGAGGGCAAGAAGAAGATTTTGTTTGGATTTTCGGCGGTACGTAACGTCGGACAAAATGCGATCGCAGCAATTTTAGCAGCCAGAGAATCAGGGGGAGAGTTTCAAGCCCTAGGAGATTTTTGCGATCGCGTGGATTTAAGTACAGTTAACCGTAGAACTATACAATCCCTAATTTACTGCGGAGCCTTTGATAAAATTAACCCCAACCGTAATCAATTAATTCATGATTTAGAACTAGTTTATGATTGGGGACAATCCCGTGCCAAAGATAGGGCTAGCGGACAGGGAAATTTGTTTGATTTAATCGGAGGAGGATTTTCTTCAACCAACCCTACAAGTCCAATCAAAAATGCTTTTGAGATGGCTCCTAAAGCCAAACCCGTGAATGATTTACCCCCCCAAGAAAAATTACGTCAAGAAAAGGAAATTCTCGGCTTTTACGTATCCGATCATCCCTTGACATCTTTACGCCAATCCGCTATAGTTCTCACTCCTATTAATTTAACTCAAATAGGCGATCGCCAAGAAGGAACCCTCATTTGTGCTGTTGTCATGCTCAATGGAGTCAAAAAGGTGATTACCAAAAAAGGCGACCCTATGGCTATTTTACAAATAGAAGATTTGACTGCCCAATCAGAAGCCGTTGTCTTTCCCAGGACTTACGAACGTATTCATCCCCTGCTGGAAGTTGATGCCAGGTTAATTCTGTGGGGCAAAATAGATCGCCGTGATGAGCAAACTCAGTTGATTGTCGAAGATGCAGAAGCAGTGGAAAATATACAGATGGTAATGGTGGAACTAAATCCCCATCAGGCAAGCACCATTGAAGAACAAGACCGTTTAAGAACTATTTTAAAAGAACAATCAGGAGAAAAGGAAAAAGCCAAAGTTCCAGTCATTGGTATTGTACAAGCTGGCACTTCTCGGCAGTTAGTTCGTTTTGGTAGACAATTTTGGGTGCAGGACTCCATCAGTACCATTCAAGCCCTGAAAAATGCTAGTTTTACAGCTCGCATACAACAACTGCATCAAACATAATTCCAAAACTGACCTCCCTTCGGGAGAGGGAACGGGGAACAGGGAATGGGGAACTCTTAACAGAAAGTGTACGCTCTATTTTTAAGCGCTCGCGCAGGCTACGCCAACAAAAATCAAATATGAGTCCTATATTAGTTATTACTTATTAGTTATTACTTATTAGTTATTACTTGACCACAGTCTTTATTGTCAAAATCAATACTGATTCTTGAATTGAAAAAGTCTTAATATTATTACCGCAATATTTATGATATTGACAAAATATCCCAGTCACCCCTTAAGTATATGGACGTATGTGTAGCCACCACTAGTGTTTGTTTAGTTACTTATGCGGATGATGATTACTTAACAAAAATGGTACTTTTGAATCCCATAACTATTTATGTGGAGGACATAGGAGAGTATACTCATGACCGCACATCAAATTCACACAGCATCATATGCAGTTAGTAAATTTGTTACATATTGCAAAAGAATGCAACCTCAAACTCATGAAGAAATTGGGAGATTTTTTCAGGGAGTTGTAGGTTTTCCTTACGATAACGAACTGCTGTTGCAGGCTTACCTGTTTTTGAATATCAAAGATTTATTCCCTGATTGCTCGGAACTACTCCTGTTTGAGAAATCACCCATATCTGACTATACAGATTTAGGTAAATGTGATTTTGTTTATCTCACACCTCAATTTAAATTATTTTTAATTGAAACTAAATTTATTGATACACATGCCACAGGAGCAACGGAAAGGAAAAGAAGAAATAAGCACAGGAATAAGGTTTTTGACCAAGTACTCACCTTAAAAAGCCGATTTAGTGAATATTGGAATATTAATTCTGATGAATTACAAACTGGAGTTTTTACCACAGATCCCGAAGTTGATTGGCGTGGTAATGGGATGAATGTGGTAACTAAATCTATATCTATTGAAGAACTGAGACGTTGGCGGAGAAATTATCGCTAATTTTCTAAACAGGGAGACTTTCGTGCTTTTTATTGGCGATCGCATCTCATAATACACCATAGCGAAACTAATGATCCAGTTGCAAACGGTTAAATAGCTTGTGATATGGGGCTGATTTTTTGATTTTTCCTGACTACCGATTACTCACTTATCCCCACCATTTACAAAAAAATATTATAAATATTGAATTAGTCATTACCTCTGGGTTTCTAGGAGCTATGCTGATGAAAGTAGTAACAAGTACTGTTTGACTAGAACTCATGTACTAGTTAATTACTTGACTATTTGCATTTATAGCACTACGTTTTTGGCTTAGGACATTTTCTCCTTTCCCCTTTCCCTTTGGGCAAAACATGATGTCTTAACCCATATGCTTACTGTTATATGTGACAGATAGTACTCCAAGGAACTTCTCGACGGATTTTCCTCTCTACCCCCTTTGGGGATAGAGATATCCCAGAAAAGATGAGTAAATAATAAAGAGGTAATGTATAAGGTGTGGAAAACACTTTTAGTGATTGCCATTGGTTTCTTACCGTCCGTATTATCCTTATGGATCATCCGTAAAGCCCATATCAGAGCTAGATCCCGTTTGAGGCGATTAAGCATGAACTTTTCTGCTGTCCAGAGAAGGTATAATCTCGTATCAGAAGAAAACGATCGCTATTATCTAGAAGGTGTGGGTTTTCTCATAGGTGATATCAGCTGTCGATATAATGCTCGCTCTGCCCACATTCGTTGCGCCATCAATCCCTGTGGACCCTGTAAAGGTTGTCGCGATTACGAGCCAAGGGAATTGAGCGATAGCAAAAATTGAGCAATGTCATCCAATTTTAGATTTTAGATTTTGCGAAAAGTTGCGGTGCGGGGGTTCCCCCCGTTGAGCAAACTTTTCAAGACAGATTTTGGATTGACCCCATGTCTACAATTTGGACTCAGGAACAGATTTTGGCACTAGCCCCAGATTCTAGTTCCATCAAAAATGGTAAATCTTTAGCTGTACGCCACAAATGGTTATCGTTGAGTTATAACGAGCAAGCTATTTGGGGAGAGTGTAAAGGTAGTGGTAAAAATCCCTACCGCACCCAAATCGATCTTACAGAGCCAGCTTTTAAGTGTTCCTGTCCCAGTCGAAAGTTTCCTTGCAAACATGGATTGGGTTTATTTTTAATATTTGCCAACGCTAAAGATAATTTCAATCCCAGCAGTCCTCCAGACTGGGTGAGTCAATGGCTGGAGACTCGAAAGCAGAAACAAATTAACCAACAAAAAGCCCCTGCTAAAAAAACTGTAGACCCCAAAGCGAAGGTAAAACGTGCCGAACAACGTTACAACAAAGTAAAAGCAGGGATGGAGGATTTAGAGTTGTGGCTGCGGGATTTGCTCCGTCAAGGTTTAGCTGTGGCGCAAACACAACCCTATAGCTTTTGGGATACAGCCGCAGCCAGACTAGTGGATGCCCAAGCAGGGGGCGTAGCTAGATTGATTCGAGACATGGGTAGTATTCCCCATACTGGTACAGGATGGGAAGGTAGATTATTACATCGTCTGGGAAATGTTTACCTATTACTAGAAGGGTTTAAACGTTTAGAAAGCTTACCCATTGCTCTGCAAGCAGATATCCGCAACCAAATTGGTTGGACGCAAACTCAAGAAGAGTTATTTACCAAAGTGGGGATAGAGGATGAGTGGTTAATCTTAGGTCAACGGGTGGAAGAACAAGATGCCCTGAAATCACAGAGGATTTGGCTTTGGGGAAAAGCAACTCTTAAGGCTGCTTTGATACTTAACTTTGTCTATGGCAAGCAGATCCTAGATACTAGTTTAGTTCCAGGAACCTCCATACAAGCAGAGCTAGTATTTTTTGATAGTGCTTATCCTTTACGTGCCATTGTCAAAACTCGCTATGATCAACCAAAACAAATACAGCAGATACAGGGCTATAGTGGAATTAAAGCCATGATGTCTGTCTATGCCCAAGCCCTATCTTGTAATCCTTGGTTAGAAAAATTTCCAGTTTTGCTCAATGGAGTTATACCCTTGCAGCAACAAGGTAAATGGCTGATTCGGGATGATGCCAATCATCAATTAGCAGTAATGCCTAGTTTTGAGCAGGGGTGGGAATTGTTGGCTGTTAGCGGTGGATATCCCGTAGACTTGTTTGGAGAATGGAATGGGGAGTACTTGTTGCCTCTAAGTTTGTGGGCAGAAGATACATTCCTCAGTTTTTAGGGACTTTGGGAATTATCAATTATGAATCTCTGGCAAGACTTGATATCAACAGCTTTAGTTGGTACGGAACGGCAAACCTTAAAAACACCTGCAATAGATAATCCTCTAGGTAAAATGTTACACCACCTAGATAGTAACGATCGCGAAGGTAGTTTGCTCGGTGCAGCTGCTGCGATCGCTATCTATCAAAAAGCTGGTAAATTATCTACAGCTACAGCCTTATCTCTGCCAGAACCCTGTAACCAGCAAGACTTGCCTTGTTGCAATCCCTTAGCAGGACAGCATCTAACTATGATGTTGAGTGGAGAATATAATCAGGTATTACCAGAATGGTTAACTGTAGCTGCTAAAGTTGGCAAACGAATACCACCCCAATGCTTACCAGCATTATTAACATTAGGAAAACGGCAAAATCATTTACAGTCAGCTATCCTACCCGTGTTGGGCAAACGGGGGTTATGGTTGGCTGGGCAAAACCCAGAGTGGAGTTATGCCACCAGTGAAAATACTGAATCAGTTTGGAAAACAGGTAACTCTAATGCACTACAACTAGCTTTGTCAAAGCTGCGGCAACAAGACCCCAAACAGGCGAGGGAACAGTTACAAGAAAATTGGCAGAGCAACAATTTAGATGAGAATGTAGCTTGTTTGCAGGCCTTGGAAACTGGATTGAGTTTGGATGATGAGCCATTTTTGAACTCTGCTTTAGATCATAAGCGCAAGGCAATCAGAGATGTAGCAGCTAAGTTACTTGCTCAACTACCAGAATCTGAGTTGTGTGAGAGAATGATTCAACGGGTTCTACCACTAATTCAGCTTCAGGAAGATATGGTAGAAGTTACCTTACCTACAGGTTGCACCAAGGACGCAATCCGCGACGGAATTGACCAGTCTCAGTATAGTTCTACTTTTGGGGAAAAAGGTAGTTTACTCCTGCAAATGTTAGCTTGCATTCCCCCCAGTGTCTGGAGTCAGCATTGGGAAAAACCACCAGCAGCAATCATATCAGCAGCTGAGGATAGTGAGTGGAACAAATTACTAATTGAGGGTTGGGCAAAAGCAGCTATCAACAGTTGGGATGTGTCCTGGGCAGAAGATTTGTTGCAAGTATGCAGTACTTTTTATTACGCCAATTTTCAGTATAAACAACAAATCATCTCCAAATTACTGGGCGTTCTTCCCCAACATCGAGCTGATGCTTTTATCCTGAAAATATTTACGGATTACGAAGACCAAGCTTTTAACTCCCAACATCCAGTTGTGCGTTTATTAAGTCACAGCAGCCATTATTGGGGTGTAGAACTGAGTAATTTAGTGTTATCAAAAATACAGGAAAATCTCCAAGATAACCATTGGCAAAACGATCGGCAAATGCGATCGCACATGGAAAACTTTGCCCTATATATGGAACCTTCCCTAGCACATCAAGCAATAACTACCCTATCACCTTTATCCCAGGGAAATTGGCAAGAGGCAATAGATAACTTCTTAAGTACTCTGCAATTTCGCTGGGAAATGATCCAAGCACTACAATAAAACATCAAAAAATTCATATTTTTTAGAGGTTATAATGACAGAAGTAAATAAAACTACTAAGACAAGAACATCTAGAAAAAAGGTAAATAATTCCAAAGCCCGACTCAGGGAACACGCAGAACAACAGTTTGCCCAGGAATTAGAGGAATTAGCAAAGGTTGACACTCGCCATCGTCCCCCCAATTGGCAGCTATCTCCTTGGGCGGTAACTACTTATTTATTGGGTGGCAAATTAGACAATGGTTTTGAAATATCCCCCAAATATATCGGGGACAGACGCATCATAGAAATTGCCGTGGCCACCCTGACTACAGATCGGGCATTGTTATTAATAGGCGTGCCAGGAACCGCAAAATCTTGGGTTTCCGAACATTTATCAGCTGCGATCGCCAAAGACTCTACACTATTAATTCAAGGTACTGCGGGCACTAGTGAGGAAGCAATTCGTTACGGTTGGAATTATGCCAAACTATTAGCTGATGGGCCTTCTATGGATGCATTAGTTCCCAGTCCCTTGATGCGGGCAATGGAAGATGGCAAGATTGCCAGGGTGGAAGAATTAACCAGGATACCCGCAGATGTACAGGATACATTAATTACTATCCTCTCCGAAAAAACCCTACCTATCCCAGAGTTAAATTCCCAGGTACAAGCAAATAAAGGATTTAGTGTAATTGCCACCGCAAACGATCGCGATAAGGGTGTAAATGACCTTTCCAGTGCCCTCAAACGCCGTTTTAATACCGTAGTTTTACCCCTACCTAAAACAGTAGAAGCTGAAGTAGAAATTGTCCAGCGACGGGTAAAAAGTTTGGGCAGGGCATTGGAATTACCAGCCGAACCCCCAGCATTAGAAGAAGTGCGGCGCATCGTCACTGTATTTCGGGAACTGCGTAGCGGTGTTACAGAAGATGGTAAGACTAAGATAAAATCTCCCAGTGGGACTTTGAGTACAGCAGAGGCTATCTCTGTGGTGAATAGTGGGATGGCACTAGCGGCGCATTTTGGGGATGGTTGTTTGAGTGCAACCGATGTGGCCTCTGGATTAGTGGGTGCGGTAATCAAAGATCCCGTACAGGATTTGGTGGTATGGAAAGAATATTTGGAAACAGTGGTGAAAGAGAGGGAAGGATGGAAGGACTTATATCGGGCTTGTAGGGAGGTAAGTTAAAAATATTGCACTATAGATACTCCAGGAGCAAAGTAACCCAACACAAATCTCGATAAATATTGATAAATGTAAATGTTGGGTTTTACTTTCTTCAAACAAATCTCAACAATTATTCTGAATAGACACTAATCATAAGCTTTTGAGCTCATGTAATGACCCATAAGACCGTCACACTTCACACAACCATTGAAGAGACTATCTTCTAAATCTCCAGCAACAAATTCATCACAGTATTTACAATACCCTACCTGTTCAGGAATATTAAGACAGGACAAACAAAGCCATTTATCGCCTGTTGGAATTACATATGCTTGCTCACAAACACCGCAGTATGCGAAGCCATCCTCAGGCATAATTTCTGACAAACACTCTTCCATCACCTTCTCAAACTCAAAACGTTCACCACAAGAGCTACATTTGAAAACAGTGGAAATACTAAATTCACCTTCATCTTCCACTTTAATCAGACTTGAAGGGCAGACTGAACATATAATGTTTTTCATCACTGCATCCTTAAGTATCTGAGATTTCCATTCAAGTTTATCAAATGATTTCTGACAAGCTTCTTCCTCTGCTTCGTAAACTTCTGCTGTATCTAGCAATACCTGCCAACATTCATCTCCAAGAAGCTTTTGAGGCTCTTCTTGTAAATGCTTACTGATAAAATCTCGAATTAGAATGAACGACTTTGCAACAACTTCACGTACAGCATCAGGAGATTTATCTGTATAGTAATGTTCTATGTTATTACGAATGTTATTAAGCTCATCAAATTTTTTCCAATCAACTTGTATGTGTAAACTTTTAAATCTATCCTTAATTTCATGAACATCTACGGTTTTTTTCCCATTACCTATAAAAATCACATTTCCTTGGGTATCATAAGTAGGTTTTATATCTTTTTTTATTAAAACTTCACGAGCATAAGTAGGTGACAGACGACATAGCTTTTCTTTATAAAGTAAAAGTATACCAGCGCAAATATTTCTGACCGCAGACAGGTGTCTTCTTTCATCTTCAATTAGATAGTCTTCAATACCTACTTGTATCGAATCTATAGCATTATTTAAAAGTGACATAATTTTATTTTGCCAAAAGTTCAGTCAAAAAATCTATTATAAACGAAATAAATGTAAGAGCCTCAAGGAGAAATCTTAAAATCTTCTAAATGTACATCAAAATCAGGGATTTTACTGAACTCCAAAACATCCTCAAATAATTAATAATAAACGTGTTTCCAACTATTTTTGTTATACTGTAACCAGAATTATATATTCTGCACCAAATTATGTTACCCATAGAGCAACTAACCAAAGAAGCCCTTGCTCTACCAAGTGAGTTGAGAGTAATCCTAGTTGAAAAACTCCTAGAAAGCCTTGAATTTGATATGGAACCAAACGTCCAAACTACTTGGACTAATGAAGCAAAACGGCGACGAGATGAAATTCGCAACGGCTTTGTACAGCCCATACCAGGAGAAGAAGCACTAGCTGAAGTGCGGCGTTTGCTGGAACAATGAAATATGTTTTTCACCCTGATGCTTTAACTGAATATGCTGAAGCAGTTCAGTATTATGCAGAACGTAGCACAGAAATAGCACAAGCATTTATTGATACTATTGAAGATGCTATTTTTCGGATTCGAGAGTCACCAACTCGTTGGGGTGTAATCGATGAAGATGTTCGTCGATGTCTAACTAAAAAATTTCCTTACGCTATTCTTTATACAATTGAACAAGATGATATCTTGATTTTGGCAGTTATGCACTGTAGCCGTAAACCTGGATATTGGAAAGAACGTACAGAATCAAAACCAACGGATACTTAACCAGTATAGCTGTTTACGGTTGAGCATTTATTGAGAATGGCAATCGTGAAAAACAAGACACCTAACTTTTTGAAGACGCTGTAGTAGTTACTTGCTTCAAGCTACTCCGCGTCTACACCCAGGGTAAAAGTAGGGAAGTTGAACTCATCAATTATGGTAAATCAAATAGAATTGCTACATTGCAATAAATTTATCAGAAATCGATAGAAATACCGAAGCGAAAATAGCACCTGGCAAGCAAAATTAAAACATTGGGTGCTTAATCATAAATATTTTCTGGCTAAGAGTATATTCAGCCAGTTACCTAAACAAATAAATTTCTTATAACAAAAACAAGTTTTTCACTAAGACAGTTAGTGTCTATTTCATTCTTAATTTAATCTTGCAATTAATTGTAGGTAGGAATATAGGATTACTATTTGATTTGTGAAAAATACCTAGGGTGTGTTACCGACGAAAGTACGGCACCATCCGGTAATCTTTTTGGTGCGGAGTGCTGTTAGCAGAACGCATCCTACAGGTACCTAATTTTATTCAACAATCAAACCGGATTCCTATAACATCTCCTTAATAAGGAGAAGGTAATACCAATTCACAAAAATATTGATACATACCTAGGGGATATCTAGGGGCGCTGCGGCTTGCGCCCAAGTCCATGATTTGTATCACCAATAAAGTGAAACGGTATAACCCAGGCGGGTGAGGTTTTATAAGTATTCATCCACACATGATATAACCCAACTTTACTTAAGTAGATTCAAAACAGATTTGAATCATCTTGAGTCGTTTTTTGATGAACATATTTCAGCTTTCCTTTATCAATCATGAAAAATAAAGTTAATTTTACTGTAGCTATCCCTACTTATAATGGCGAACATCGTTTGCCTAAATTATTAGAAAAGCTCCAGAAGCAACAGGGTACAGAATTTTTTAATTGGGAAATTATCGTTGTAGATAATAATAGTAATGATGGCACTGCCTCTGTTGTCAAAAGTTATCAATCTACTTGGCAATATCCGTATAAATTAAAGTATATTTTTGAACCAAGGCAAGGAGCTGCATATGCTCGCAAACGAGCAATTATGGAGGCTAATGGTAAATTTGTTGGTTTTCTAGATGATGATAATTATCCTAATTGTATGTGGGTATTAGCTGCTTATAAATTTGCTCAAAATCATCCAAATGTTGGAGCTTATGGCAGTCAAATTCATCCTCTTTGGGAAATAGAACCTCCCAAAGATTTTGCTCGAATTACTCCATTCTTAGCTATTACAGAACGTGGCGATGTACCTCTGTTATATAAAGCCGAGAAAAAAGTATTACCCCCAAGTGCTGGACTAGTTATTAATAAACAAGCATGGCTTGAATCTGTACCTGAAAAAACAATTTTAGCGGGGAGGGTATCGGGGAATATGCTAACAGGAGAAGATATAGAAATGCTTGGGTATATTCAACGTTCTGGTTGGGAAATTTGGTATAACCCGGAGATGGAGATATATCATCAAATTCCTCAATGGCGCTTAACTAGGGAATATTTAATTCCTTTTTTTCAAGGAATTGGTTTAAGTCGTTATGTGACTCGGATGGTAAGTGTTAAGCCCTGGTTACGACCAATATTTTCTATTGTATATACAATAAATGATTTGCGTAAAATTATTTTTCATTTCTTGAAGTATCACTTAAGGGCAAAAACTAATTTGGTTATTGATTGCGAAATGCAATTATTTATCAGTAGTTTGGTCAGTCCTTTTTATCTTTGGATGAATGGATATTTTTCTCAAGAAATAGAAAATAAATCATCCTAAAAAATAACCATTTATTTACATATAAAATTGATCAACATCATCAGTAAATCTATAACTAGATAATTGTTACGCTTCAATTCCCTGAATGATTACATCTACCATGTCTACTAAACTAAATAATTTCAAGAATATTAATAAATCATCTACTCATGGTTTTACCTTATTAGAGATATTAGTAGTGACTGCGGCCTTGGGAATATTAAGCGCGATCGCTGCACCAAGTTGGTTAGGTTTTACCAATACTACGCGCCTCAGGAGTGCCCAGAATGAAATCTACTTTGCAATGCGTCAGGCTCAAAGCCAAGCAAAGTTACAAAAATTGGACTGGCAAGTCAGTTTGCGCGAACAAAATGACATTGTTCAATGGGCAGTTCATGCTACTAATATTAACCCCAATAATGCTGACTGGAATAATCTGGATACCACGGTGCGTATAGATGCGGAAACAACTTTCCAGCCATCAGATGGAGTATACAGAATGAGATTTGACCATCTAGGAACTACCAGTCAACTAGGACGTTTCACAATCTCTAGTAAAGGTGGTGGTAAAGCTAAACGTTGTATTTTTGTCTCCACACTTTTAGGAACCATCAGGACTTCCAAGGAGCAAGAAACATCTCAAAGTGGTAAATATTGCTATTAAAATATTAAGTAAGTCGGCGTAAAAAATTCAAGGTATGTCATTGCGAATGTAACGAAGTGAAATGAAGCAATCACAAGGGTTTCGTGCTTATTTACATTCTGTTACATAGTAAGGTTTATTTGTGCCGACTTACTTATTTGTCAATTTTAATTGGGTTTGATTTGCTGAATAGTTCACAAATAAACAAACAGCATTTAATCGTTTTTACTCGTTATCCAGAGCCAGGGAAGACCAAAACCAGGCTCATAACTGCTTTGGGTGCAGAAGGTGCTGCCAATTTGCAACGCCAGATGACAGAACACACCCTCAGCCAAGTCAAAAAATTACAAACCATAACCCCTACATCAGTGGAAATTAGATTTGCAGATGGTAATTTACAACTAATGCAAACTTGGTTAGGGGATGATTTGCTCTATCAATCCCAAGGAGCAGGTGACTTGGGACAACGCATGGCGCGATCGCTATTGGATGCATTACAAGGTGGGGCTCAAAGAATAGTATTCATTGGGATTGACTGTCCGGGAGTAAATGCTGATATTCTCACAACAGCCTTTCAGCAACTGGATAGTTATGACCTGGTAATTGGTCCTGCGATCGATGGTGGCTATTACTTGATTGGTTTAAAGCAGTATATCCCAGAATTATTTGCTAACATCGACTGGGGAACTGCAATGGTATGGCAACAAACTATAGATATTGCCCAACAGCTTAATTTATCACAGGCGCAATTACTACCTTTAGCTGATGTCGATCGACCAGAGGACTTACCAATTTGGGAATCTCGCTAGTTCTGTTGGGAATTAACAATTTAATTTTCCGGATTTAATATTTTCCCACTCCTTTGCTTGTCTTGACGACAATCTCAAGTTTATACTGTGTCAATTATCACCATGATTAATTAAGCATAGAATATCGCTACTCTGAGGCAATGTACCTGAAGATGAAGTCAATCCCCTGGGTATTCATAACAAATGTATTAACGTGTATTAACGCCCCATATACTAAATGTTACTCTTGAGAAAATTTGTGTAACTTACAGAAGAAAAATAACTCCAATTTGACATCACAAAGCTTATGATTAATCGTTTTACTACAGTGAATGCTGCTCGAACCCTGACGGTGGCTGGCATAGTCCTGATGCTATCTTTCTTGCTCGACGTTTTTGTTCTTATATTTCCTTTTCAACCCACTGACAGCAGATGGCAAATTGCTTTAGTAACAGCATTAGTCGATCGGGGAATTGTACCCATGGTAGGTTTAGGTATGCTATTTACTGGTTATTGGATCGGTAGTACAGATGATAGCGAACCCAAACAAGGGATAGATGTGAGATTTCCATCCCTGATTTTTGCTAGCATCTTGGGATTAATCTTCTTGGTGTTTTTCCCTTTGCATTTGAATAATGTACGCCAAGTCAGTGCCGACAGAGTGGAAAAAATCAGTCAGGAGGCGGAACAAGCAGAAACTCAGCTAAAAAACCGACTATCCCAGGCAAAAGAACAATTGAGTAGCGAACGGGGTAAAGCTCAAATAGAACAACTACGAGCTAGAACCAAAACTCAATTAGCAGAAATACTCAAAGATGAAGCAAAATATAAACAAGCATTGGAAAGTCCTCAAGTACCTCAACCAGTGAAAGATGTACTTAAAAAGGCTAAAGCAAATCCCAATCCCAAAGAACTGGACAAACTAATTAACCAACAAACCGATCCTCTGGCAACTGCTCAAAGAAATGCGGATCTAGAGCTAAACAAAATTCGTAGTAACAAGGAGAGGCTAGAACAACGTACTAAGCAGGATGCCTGGAAAACTGGATTAAGAACTGGTTTGAGCAGTTTATTATTGTCTGTTGGCTATATCATTATTGGCTGGAGTGGCTTAAGAGGCATGAATAATCCGTCTAGTAATAAGCGTAAAGCTACTATGCGTTAAGCAATAAATTGCAGCTATTTAACTACAAATTATTAATAGCTAATTAATAATACCAGGGTCGCGGCATTCCAAAACAATATTTAGTATTATAGAGGAATTTTGTTAATGCCGTGCCCCTACTTGATAATTTATTTTTTTGGTATTTACACATATAAATCAACCGTTCGAGAGTTAATTATCGCTCCCATAATATTGCCTAACAATTTATTTATATTAATCAATTACAGCAATAAATACTCAATTTATTATCCAAAATCTAAAATCTAAAATCTAAAATTATATGACTATGTTTTCGATTTATATACTTACTTATAACGAAGAAATAGATATTGCTGGTTGTATCGAGTCAGCAATGTTATCCGATGACATAATAGTTGTAGACTCATGTAGTAGCGATCGCACTGTGGAAATTGCCAGTACCTACCCAGTGCGTGTTGTCCAACACCCCTTTGAAAGCCACGGCAAACAACGTACCTGGATGTTAGAATCCATTACCCCTAAGTATGAATGGGTATATATTCTAGAAGCCGATGAGCGGATGACACCAGAGTTATTTGCTGAATGCCAACAAGCAATGCAGAATCCAGATTACATTGGTTATTACGTTGCCGAGCGAGTCATATTTATGAATCATTGGATTCGCTACAGCACTCAGTATCCCCGTTACCAATTACGTCTATTTCGTCACGGCAAGGTTTGGTTTACAGATTACGGTCATACGGAACGGGAAGTTTGTAACGGCGATACAGGCTTTTTAAAGTCAACTTACCCTCACTACACTTGTAGCAAAGGCTTAAGCCGTTGGATCGAAAAGCATAACCGTTATTCTACGGATGAAGCAAAGGAAACTCTGAAGCAAATCAAACACGGTAAAATTAACTGGCGCAACTTGTTGTTTGGGAAGTCAGAAGTGGAAAGAAGACGCGCTCTCAAAGACTTATCTTTAAGATTGCCAGCTAGACCCCTGATACGCTTCCTTTATATGTATTTTATTTTGGGTGGCTGTCTGGATGGACGAGCCGGCATGGCTTGGTGTACATTACAAGCATTTTACGAGTATCTGATTTTGTTGAAAGTTTGGGAAATTCAGCATCCGCCAGTTTCCCAGTTGTCAGAAAATGAGCCAACATCAGCTATGATCAGCGAAGCTTGACGTTCACGTTACATTTCTTCAAATAAAAATCATTATATTGCCCCATCTTTCTCAGATTAGTGGCGACTGTTAGGGCAGTTCCCCCGCAGGAGGCTATGTGAAATGAGGACGATAAGTAATATCGCAGTGCCGAGCAATAGCATTTCTAGACCGCTTACAGCATAGTAAGCAGTTTTTTGGCACGATAGTATGAGTAATACACTACAATACTTTTAACAATCCTTTACAACTCTTAAAAAGAGGAATTTCTTGATATATGGAGTAGAACTGGCATCTTCTCACTATGTTTATTGTGTGGGTATAGGTAACTATTTGAAAATAGTGAGGAGTGAGGAGTTAGGAGTTAGCTTCGTCAAATGATGCATATGCTGCTATGAATACCAATAACAGAAGTACCAATCATCGAAAACTAGATCATGGGGGTTTGCTAATCAATCGTTGGAAACAAGACTTAAAGAACGATCTAATTGCTGGCTTGTTAGTAGTCATTCCCCTAGCAACCACAATTTGGTTGACAACTACCATTGCCATTTGGACAATTAACTTTCTCACTCAAATCCCGAAGCAACTCAATCCTTTTGATGGGATGCATCCAATTTTAGTCAATCTACTCAACCTATTAGTGGGATTGATGGTACCACTAATGAGTATTTTGGTCATTGGTTTGATGGCTCGGAATATTGCAGGTAGATGGTTGCTGGATGTAGGGGAACGGATATTACAGGCAATTCCCCTCGCCGGACAGGTTTACAAAACCTTGAAGCAATTATTAGAGACATTATTAAAAGACTCCGATAATCGGTTTCGTAGGGTCGTTTTGCTAGAATATCCCCGGCGCGGAATGTGGTCAATTGCCTTTGTCACTGGCTCAATTAGCCCTGAGATAGAAGCTAAAATGTCTACTTCAATGCTGAGTATTTTTATTCCCACCACTCCTAACCCAACTACTGGATGGTATGCGGTGGTACCAGAGAATGAAGTAGTAAATTTATCCATGTCCATCGAAGAAGCCTTAAAAATAGTAGTTTCTGGAGGTATTGTCGCCCCTAGCACTTCTTCTTCTCCCCTAGTAATTCCTCCAGAACACGCTATGGAAATACCAAACCTAGAACCGAAGCGACAAGTAATGCCCATAGAAGAGACTTAAAATTACCTCTGCCAATTCATCCCCAAATGCATTAATATCAGTGTCTGGCTCTATTAATACTCACTCCCACGGAAGACAGCCGATGGGATTATTGGGCTAATCACCGCCCTTTTAGGATTATTTATCTGTGGAATCAATCCAAAATCCAAAATCTCAAATCCAAAATCCAAAATTGACAGACTACTAGAGTTATACCGTAGCCCGATCCTCTCATCCTTAAATTCACCTTCCTATGCAACCCCGTAAACCCCGGCAAATCTCTCGTGAATTGGCACTTTTAAGTCTTTCCCAACTACCTGCCAATCCCACAAAACTAACCGAAACTGAATTACCAAAATTGGTACTAGCAGCAGTCAGAACATTAACATCGGAAGTCCAAGAAACCTTAGATAATGCCACTGCTGAACTACAGCGCAGTAATGCTCGCGTCCTGAGCAGCCAAACCCGTGCCATAGACATCAATACTTCCAGAAGTATGTTGCAAGAGGCAATTACCTATACTCAAACGGCTATTAATCAATTGGGTGCAGCGGTGGAATTTCCCGAATTGATTCAATTAGCCAATCAAGATAAAGAAGTGGGTAAATATGCCATTGAAATTATCAGAACTATCAATGAAGAGCGAACAATTATTGATGAATGTATAGCCTCAGCTTTAGTAGATTGGCAAGTTACCCGTCTTGCCCAAATCGATCGCGATATTTTGCGAATTGCGGTAGCAGAAATGATGTTTCTCAATACTCCAGACAGGGTAGCAATTAACGAGGCTGTGGAATTAGCAAAACGCTACAGTGGAGAAGATGGTCATCGCTTTATCAACGGAGTTTTGCGGCGGGTAACCGAACAACAAAAGACGGCATAAAATTCAGTTATCAGTTAGCCTCCTGCGGAGGAGCTGCGCTAACAGTTAGCCTCCTGCGGAGGAGTTGCGCTAACAGTTAGCCTCCTTCACTCTTGTGCTGCGCTAACAGTTATAGTACTACGCCTGACGGGGCGCGGACATTTCTAAATCCTGAAACCTTTTGACAGCCTGCTGTTAAGAGTTCCCTGTTAAGAGTTCCCTAGCACGTAGTGCTATATCAGTTTCCCCATCGATAAATCGAGGGGCAAGGGTTACGGGAAAAAACCCACCTCCACTTTAGAGAATTTGGGGGCTTGATACCGATTGCTGTTTGTCAACTACCTCGATCCGCAATCGCCCTCCCTCGGTCAGAGCTTGAGGAAAGCGATCGACTCATAACTTCACTACTCCTGATAAAACAACTTATAAATTTAGCTGCAATGGTTTTTAATTGGTTCAATCGTCAAAATAAAGATGCTGCTGAGAGCAAATCTGCAGAAAAAGAGAAAGAAACTCCTGGTGTAAGTGAATCTCAAGCAGAATCAACTGCAACACCAGCCACGGAAACTACACCAGAGGTAGCAACAGATTTGTTAGCGTTTGCCAAAGCAGCTTATAAAAATATCCAAGAAAAGCAAGAACCTCAGCCTACAGATGAAGACACTGTAATTGGTGAGCCACCCCCCGTCGCCACAGAACCAGAAACAATACCGGAAATAGAAGCTAAATCTACGGATCATATTTCTTCTACCCAGCCAGAAACAGGGACTATACAACCCCCAGAGGTAGTTGCAAATGTTACCGAAGCAACCACAGCAGAAGCAGATGATGTTCCCGTTGTAGAACCTGCAATTGCTCAAGGAGCGGCTCCCTTGGAAAATATCGCCCCAGAAGCCGCAGAAACCACGGAAAATCAACCAGCAGCAATTCCAGAATCCACCATAGAGTCAACCTCCGAGTTACCCCAACCCACAGCACCAGCAAACCTATCCTTCCTCGAAAGAGCCGCAGCAGAGAAGGAAGCAAAGCAAGAAAGATTAATTGCCAGTGCCATTGAAGTAAAGGAGCCAGAGGAGACACAAACTGGCACTGATGCTACAAGTGAGGAAATTCCCCTAATTCCCTTTGATGATGGGTTCCTGTGGTCAGCCGAAGTTCTCGCAGCCCAAGGAAGGCGACCGGAAGATATTTCCATTGAAGAAATTAACTGGCTCAAGAGGCTGCGCCAAGGCTTAGATAAAACCCGGCGTAACATCGTTAACCAACTCAAGGCAATTGTTGGTCAAGGACCCCTGAATCAAGCCGCAGTGGACGAAATCGAAGCAGCACTACTGCAAGCAGATGTGGGGGTTGAAGCCACAGATTATATTATTGATGCCCTGCAGAAAAAGTTAAAGGAACAGGCTTTACCACCAGAAGAAGCGATCGCTTATTTAAAGCAAATTCTCCGGGATATGTTAGATAAGCCCCTGGAAACATCCTCAATCTCCATTGCACCAGACAAAGAAACCTTAAACATTTGGTTGATGACTGGGGTGAATGGTGCGGGTAAAACTACTACCATTGGTAAATTAGCTCACCTTGCCAAAAAATCAGGTTACAACTGTTTGATTGGAGCCGCCGATACCTTCCGCGCTGCCGCCGTAGAACAAGTCAAGGTATGGGGAGCCAGAAGCGGAGTGGAGGTAATTGCCAATCCCGGCAAGAATACTGACCCCGCAGCAGTAGTATTTGATGCCATCTCTGCGGCTCAGTCCAGAAATACTGAATTACTTTTGGTCGATACCGCCGGACGGTTACAAAATAAGAAAAATTTGATGGAAGAACTCAGTAAAGTCCGCCGGATAGTCAATAAAAAAGCTCCTGATGCCAAGGTGGAATCACTACTGGTATTAGATGCGACTTTGGGACAAAATGGTTTGCGGCAAGCAGAGGTATTTTCCCAAGCTGCTCAACTCAGTGGTGTTGTCTTGACTAAATTAGATAGTACTGCCAAGGGAGGAGTCGCTTTAGCCGTAGTCCAACAACTCGGTTTACCTATCCGGTTTATTGGTGCTGGGGAAGGAATTGAAGATTTGCGACCTTTTTCTAGTTACGAGTTCGTCGAAGCACTCTTAAGCGGTTGAAAATAGTTAGGGGCTTGATTCAAGGTAAGCTAGATTTAATCATGTTTGCCCACTGTTCTAATTAAGTCACGGTATTTTATATGCGTTTGCCTCCACTCATGGTTATTGTAATTACCTGCATCATAGGTGTGGGTACGTTGTTATTTACTCCTGATGCCATCGCATTGACACAAGTAAGACTATTTGACCTTTCTTACCATGAGTGTCCTCCAGACATTGCTAAAGGGGCGGTGACTAGTGGTAGAAATACAATGGCGGCTAACTGCTTTATTATTACCGGAAAAGCTGAAAATACTAAAAACCAAACAATTTATGATGCAGATATTTTTGGACGCATCTACGACGCTAACAATGATCCAGCTATGCAGAACCGCAATCGCCTAGGTTCAATTGCAGAAATACCCCCAGGAATACATGATTTTGATTTGAGGATTTCTGTACCTGCCAATCAACCAACTCCGTTAAAGCTAAAAAAGTTTAAGGCAGTAGGGTTTAGTTCTTCTGTAAGACCAAAAAATTTATACCTGAACTTGGAAGCAGAACACTGAGAAGTCATTCAATTTTGGATTTTGGATTTGGGATCGGTAACTGAGCTTGTCGAAGTTTGGATTGACGAGAGAACCCGCGACGACGACAGTCGCTCTGGGTAGGACGAGTCGTGACCCCATGTCTAAAGCCCGGAGGCTTGTGAGAATGATAGAAACGTTTGTTTATCCCCACGGATAAATCCACCAGAGCAGCGCGGTCTTGGGGAGCCATTGCGGTCTTGTGGAGCCAGTCCGGTCTTGGGGTCTCCCCAAATGGAGGAACTGGCGTGGTCTCCCACTAAGAGCAAATGGCGTGGTTTCCCCCATGAGCGACTGCGGAGGGCTTGTATCCAGTCTATGTTTTGGTTAGGAATAACTGAATTTGTGACAATTTGTAGAGATACTCTGTGATGTTGTTAATAAGTACCTCTACAAATATTTTCTATTTTGGTAATTGAGTTACAAGCTAAAAGCCTGATACAAAGGACATCCGAGAAAGTTGAAACAGAACATCTCTCAATATTTGTAAGGCGATGAAAGCCAATATCGGAGAAAAATCCATACCTCCCAATGGGGGAATAATAGAACGGAAAAGATTTAAATAGGGATCGGTAATTTGGCTGAGTGCAGCAAATGGCTGATTATACCAGTTAATATTGGGGAACCAACTCAGAAGTACCCGAATAAATAGCAAAGAGCTATAAATCCCGATAAAAGTAGCCAGAGTGGTAATCAATAAAGTCATAAACGGTGATGTTTCCTACTAAATGCCAACAGTGGTCTAATTACTAATTTTAACTGACGTAGGGTCTGGGAAGCAGTAAGTCCCCGGCCATAATCTATGATTTGATAGTCATAGTGCATATAAATAGTTCATCCATGACCTATCCTGTATACTCTGCTTTGGCACATATCATATCAAGTCCTCAGGGGAAGAAAGTAAAAAAAGGATGAAATTCCATGATCATAAATGTAAGCAAATCCATAATTTGCCTATTTCTTGCCCTGCCCATATCCTAATTGATTATTTCATATATGCCGGAATCAACCTTGATGATTGATGGGAAACAATTTATGGGAGCTTGGGGAACCAGATTATGAATTGGTTGTACTATCGCTATTTGTGAGCACTGAATTACTATTAACATTCCCCAACTGTTGCCTTACTTCATCTATGGAGGCATTTAACTGAGCAATCTTGTTTTCTAGCTCACGCCTAGTCATTTCCATATCCATCTCATTCGTAGCAGCCTTCATCTGCCGTCGCTTTCCATAACTTTTTCGCTCTTCTAAAGAACTACTATTCTGTTGTGCTTCCTCTTCTGGAGATAACTCTATATCCCGGCGATTAGCAAGTACCGTACCTAGAATACCTCCTACTACACCACCAAGAATCGCTCCGGCTAAAAAGCCACTTGCAAAACCTTCTCGCTGAGTCATAATTTTCACCACTACCAATGAATTTTACCAAGATCAAGATTGTGAATTTACTACCCTGTCTTAGCTGCATCCTAGCTTAAGTGCCAAAAATGCGATCGCCTGCATCTCCTAATCCAGGTACAATAAAACCTCGATCATTTAGAGTTTCATCAATAGTCGCCGCATAAACAATTAAACCAGGATACGCCTCACTTAATTTCTGTAAAGCTGGTGGAGATGCCACCACACAAACAATCCGCACTAAAGATGGCTCAATCCCCCGTTGTACTAATTCTGACATTGCTGCCATAATTGAGCCTCCCGTTGCCAACATCGGATCGGTAATCAAAACCCGTGTCTGGGGATGAAATTTTTCGGGCATGGAGTTTAAGTAACAACTGGGTTGTAATGTTTCTTCGTTTCGCTCCAAACCCAGATGATAAATGGAGGCTAAGGGCAGTAATGTTTGCGCTCCTTCCAATAGTCCCAGTCCTGCCCGTAAAATGGGAACAACTGCCATTGGCACTTCTGCATCAATAAAAGTAGCAGCACAGGTGTCCAGGGGAGTTTGTACTGTCACATCTTTCGTTGGTAACCATTCTCTAGATGCTTCATAGGTTAACCAACGACCTAATTCGGTAATAGCACTACGAAATAACACTGAGGGTGTAGCAGCATCACGAGCCACTGCTAACCAGTGTTTAATTAAAGGATGGGGTGGAACGTAAACCCGCAATTGTTGGGTCATAACCGATTGGGGCGTTTATCAATATATATTACAACTGAAACATCATCATACTCTTTCCTGTGTGCGACTGGCATCTAAATATCGGTTTGAACCAGCAGAACTTTAATTTGTATCCCTATATAAGCATCTCAGAAATTTTTAGCATTTATTTTGGCAACTAGTTGACATTTATTCTCAATCAGGTTTATAGTTTTTGAAGTGTTCTCCTCTCTTTAAGGATCGGCAGACGGGATCGGCCAGCAGTTGCAGGCTTTTCCCCTCTTTTTTTTGGAATGGGAAATATTTACAGCTTGACTCGAAGGAACTGATGACTGTTAACTGATAACTGGTAACTGAAGTATGGTTCCATGCAGCAAAATCCTCATCCTCCAACAAGAAGAGTTGGTCAAAAATTGGATGCGATCATAATTGGTTCTGGTATTGGTGGATTAGTGACAGCAACTCAGCTAGCAGCAAAGGGTGCTCAGGTGCTGGTATTGGAGAAGTATGTGATTCCTGGTGGTAGTGCTGGCTATTTTGAGCGTCAAGGCTATCGTTTTGATGTGGGAGCGTCAATGATATTTGGATTTGGGCACAAGGGTACCACCAACTTACTCACCCGCGCTTTACAGGCTGTGAATATGAGCTTGCCAACCATACCCGATCCAGTACAAATTCACTACCATCTTCCTAATAACTTAGATATTAAAGTCGATCGCAACTACGAACAATTTTTGCAGAATTTAACTGCGTATTTTACCCATGAAGAGCAAGGAATACGTCGTTTTTATGACGAGTGCTGGCAAGTATTTAACTGTCTCAACCGCATAGAGTTATTGTCCTTGGAAGAACCCCGGTATTTACTCAGGGTATTTTCTCAGAACCCCTTAGCTTGTTTGGGTTTAGCAAAATATTTACCTTGTAATGTGGGAGACATCGCCCGACGCTATATTAAAGATCCCTTATTGTTGAAATTTATTGATATTGAGTGCTATTGCTGGTCAGTGGTTCCAGCAGATATGACACCGATGATTAATGCGGGGATGGTGTTTTCTGACAGGCATTATGGAGGGGTAAATTATCCCCAAGGAGGGGTAGGGCAAATTGCTCAAAAATTAGTCCAAGGGCTGGAAGCAGTGGGAGGAAAGATTAAATATCAAGCCAGGGTGATCAAGATTTTGACACGAAGGGGTAAGGCAGTAGGCGTTGAACTGGCAGATGGTAGTGTTTATTACGCTAGGCGCATTGTCTCTAATGCCACTCGCTGGGACACCTTTAACAAATTATTGCCAGAAAAAATGAAACCAGTAAATGAAAAAAAATGGCAGCAACGTTATCAAAAATCACCTAGTTTCCTCAGTTTACATATGGGAGTAGAGGCAAAGGTATTGCCTGAGGGTACGGATTGTCACCACATTTTGTTAGAAAGCTGGGAGCAGATGGCGGATGTAGAGGGAACGATTTTTGTGTCTATTCCCACCCTGTTAGATCCGGATTTAGCAACACCAGGACATCATATCATTCATGCATTTACCCCCCATTGGATAAGTGAATGGCAAGGACTATCTGCAAAAGAATACGCAACAAAGAAAGAAGAGGCTGCACAGCGAGTTATTGAACGGTTAGAGAAAATTTTTCCGGGGTTAAATGATGGGTTAGATTATTTGGAAGTGGGAACACCCCGCACCCATCGTCGCTTTTTGGGCAGAGAAGATGGTACATATGGACCAATTCCTCGGCGGAAGTTGTGGGGTTTGTTGGGAATGCCCTTTAATAGAACGGCGATTCCGGGATTGTATTGTGTGGGGGATAGTACATTTCCCGGACAGGGATTGAATGCGGTGGCATTTTCGGGGTTTGCTTGCGCCCATCGAATTGCGGTGGATTTGGGCTTGTGATTAGGAATTTTACTGATAAAATCAAGTTCGTATAAACACTTATAAGTAGATGTAGGTTGGGTAGAACGAAGTGTAGACGACCCTAGCTCATATCTTGCACCTGCACCCTAGTACTTTGTCCCATTAATTTTGACGAGTCGCGGGTGGTTAGCTCCCCGACTTCTATCCTAGGAATTGCTACAATGTGCGGATATTGATTCAGAAGTCGGGGATCTGTTACCTAACCATCAAAACTAATGAAAAGGACTACTACTCCACCACATTAATCTTGCCGGGTGGACATCCAACCGCCAGGGACTTAGAGTCCCTGGCTAATAGCAAAAGTCCTATAAATAGGACTGATGCAATACCCATCAGAATTAATTTGGTGAAGTACTAGTACTCGACCACATTAATTTTGATGGGCAAACCAACTTCTAGACTTCTCCTCTCCTCCTCTGACTCTGCGCTCTCTGCGCCTCTGCGGTTTCTGACTCTACCCCTCAGAACTAATGTGGTAGACCACTAGTGGTCTAGCAAGTTAACTTTGCAGAGTAAACCAAGTTCTATAATTATTCTCTCCTTCTCTAACTTTGCGCTCTACCCTACCCTTCGGGAAGCCACTGCGTGTCTACGGGAAGCCACTTCGTGTCTAATGCGCCTTTGCGGTTAATTCCTTCACCCAGCAAAGTTGCCTTGCCAGAGTACTAGGAGCCAGGATGAAAAACCTGATTATCACTGTGTTTTAGCTCATTAATCTGTCCTAATCTTTAAGGGTACTGTTATGTTATGTTATTTAATTGCATTTTAGTACCGTCGGATGGAAATCAACATCAATGAGGTTTAATACTCAATTAATTGGATGAAAAGTCATTGTCTAGAGTCACAGTGGAGGATATTCCCATACCTGCTTTTTGTTTTTGTATTGCCTCAAAAGTTCCTTTAATTGTGCCAGCAATCGGGACTGCGACTAATGTTCCCAACAAGCCGCCAATTTCAAATCCCATTAAAATAGCTACAAAAATCCAGATGGGATTGAGTCCGGTGACATTACCCAATAATTTTGGTGCCAGGAGATTATCTTTAACTTGTTGCACAATTATTGACACTAAGGCAACTTGAAGTGCCAACCACCAATTTTGTAACAGGACTAGAAGAGTTGCAGTACCAATGCCAAGAGTTGCTCCTATAAAGGGGATGAGTTGGGATAAGCCAATGAGAATTGCTAATACTAACCCAAAATGTACTTGGAGTAGTAATAAGAATATTGGAGTTAGGGTGAATGCCATAAACAATCCTAGCAACAGTTGGCTGAGGAAGAAATTATGGAAATTTAACCGTAAGGATGTGCTAAAAGGTACTCTAATATTGGATGGTAACAGATTGACTAATCCATGCCAGACGCGATCGCCATACAATAGCATATAAAATGCTAACACTGTTACTAATACAAAATTAATAAATATAAATACAAGGGCGCTGGCTAATCCCACAGCAGCAGAAGCCAGAGTTTGTACGAATTTCTCAATGTTGGCATTAATTTGAGTGCTTACCACATTCAAATCTATGGGTAAACGCCTCTTTTTGATTAAAGTTTGCAGGTACTCTAAGTTATCTTGGGAGCTGGTGAGCCAATCAGGAATTTGGTTTAACAGTTGAATTGTTTGATCGATGACTATGGGTACCAAGGTTATGCCTACTACCATGACTATGGTCAAACTCAGTAATAAGACAATAATTATGGCTTGGGTGCGAGAAAAACGCATTTTCTGCAAAAATTTGACTGGATAATTCAGTAAAAATGCCAAAATTGCAGCAATACTGATAATAGTAATGGGATTGCGAAAATATTTAAACAATTCGGACAGCAGCCACACATTGAGGGCAATAATAGGACCGCTAAGACCGTAGATTAACAGGTTTTGCAGAGAAGTCCAACGCCGCATTTGATACCATCTATGTGAGAATCTATTGGACAAAGTAGGTAGTCAGTTAGTTGATGCCAATCACCATCATAGATATTTTTATTTAGTTACAAGGCATATATACTTAAATCTTTGTAAGGAATATAGATGGCAATGGAAAAAACTATAGCTGAACTCCGCAAGGACTACACTTTAGAGGGGTTGAATGAAGATGAGGTTAATCCCAATCCTTTTAAACAATTTGCTATTTGGTTCAATGAAGCACTAAATGCCCAATTACCAGAGCCTAATGCCATGACTATAGCGACTGCAACCCCAGATGGTCAGCCTTCGGCAAGGATGGTACTCCTCAAGGATTTTGATCAAAGAGGTTTTGTTTTTTATACCAATTACCTTAGTCATAAGGGATTAGAATTAGCCCAGAATCCCCAAGCTGCATTGGTGTTTTGGTGGGCGGAATTGGAACGTCAAGTACGTATTTGTGGGCGGGTAGAAAAAGTGTCCACCGAGGAATCAGATCAGTATTTTTACAGTCGTCCCCTCAATAGTCGTTTGGGTGCTTGGGTTTCCGAACAAAGTCAAGCGATCGCCAGTCGAGAAGTACTGGAGCGGAGGTTACAAGAATTACAACTGGAGTATGCAAATCAAGATGTACCGCGTCCCCCCCATTGGGGAGGTTTGCGAACGATCCCCAGGGAAATTGAATTTTGGCAGGGACGCACTAGTCGCTTACACGATCGCTTGCGTTATACCCTATTAGACTCTGGTAGTTGGAAAATTGAGCGTTTATCACCTTAAATTTAGCTTGAAAATGGTTGTTAGTTGTTAGTTGTTAGTTGTTAGTTGATGGTTGACAGCTTAGGTGTAGGAGCCGCAGTCGAGGTATTTTCATCCTTGGTTGTGTACAAACGTCCATGTAGACGCGCGAAGCGCGGCTTCTCGCAGAGTGGGGCTAACTTGAAAATAGTTAATCAGCGCGGAGTAGGGGCGCATTGCGTGCGCCCTTGAGGAGTTAGTTACAAAGCCTTTTCATCCTTGGTTGTAGGATTTCCGTGGGGGGCTAACTTGAAAATAGGGAGTGAAAGAGGTATTTTCATGCTTGGTTGTGGGATTTCCGTGGGGGGCTAACTTGAAAACAACCTCACCCTATCAGAGTAATACGGGACGTGAGAACCCCTGAGCTTTTAGCCAGGGGATGAAACGGACACGAAAGGTTTTAACAGGGTTGTATCTCTTATCCATTGCTCGATCAACTCACTCGCGCTGGTTTCTT
>JASJDS010000182.1 GCA_030065055.1 Calothrix sp. MO_192.B10 | reverse complement strand
GCTGATTTCAATGCTGCTAGAAATATAGGTCAATGGATCGGTTTTTCATGCCCTTTGGATCTTCAAAAAGCTGTATCTGCAATGGATATGGTGGATACAAAGGGTGGGGTCAATGACAGTCCCTATAACTAGTGTGAATCGTCTAATCGGGTGGATTTATCCCCCGATTAGACATCCCTAGAATCCCCGTCAATTTATTGCGGGGAGTGTCAAAGGGAATCTGTTGGAGAATTAAGATTTTGGGGAGCATCCCATTTTTTCAAAAAGCCCGCACTTCGTGCCGCTCTACTAACAGGCTATAAGAACCAAGCCCATCTACCCTGTGGGAACGGCTAAAAGCCGAACATAGGCTAAGAGCTTTATAAGCCCATGAAGATGGGCTTTGTTCCTGTAGCGATACCCGGGGCGTGGGTATTGCATAAAAATTGGGATGCTCACTCTTAACTCTTAGAACCCAGGGAAATTAAAACCAACTCCCAACAATAAACCGATATCTACATCATCAAAAAAGCCGGCATTAACCCCAGCAGTTGCCGTAAACCGGGAACCGAGAGGAAAATCAACTCCTCCAGATAGTAGCAATCCGGCTTCTGAATCATCACCAAGTTTAAAAGCAACACCAGCACCAATGTAAGGAGTAAAAGGTAATACTTCGGTAAATGGATCTGCTGTATCCTTGATGGAAATATCGTAGGTTACGGGTACTAAGATGACGGAATTATCATCGTTTATTACCGCTGATGGTCTAAGTGATAGGTTTTTGGTAAAACCAATTTTACTCAGGACTGAAAAATTAGCATCCCCCAAAGCAGATTCATCACCACTGATACCAACATTGATTCCAATACCAACGTAGCTTTTACTACCAACTGTAGCTCTACCTGGCATAATATCTGTTTGGGCAAGTTTAGTGGTAGGGGATTGGGTAGTAGTGGTAAGCTGAGAATTTTGGAAATTCAAAGCTGTTGATGATGTAGCTACTGTGCCGGGAATTGGGGTAGCTACTTTATTGCTAGAATCTGGTTTAGTATTGGTTGATAAAGGTTGTAGGGTAGTTAAATTAGATGTTTGAGCTGCTTGTGTAGTCGAAACTGTGGATTGCTCTGAGGTGAGAGTAAAGATATTTTGGCTTTGGTTCTCAACCTTAATATCCATCTCATTTACAGAATCTATGGTTGCAGCAGATTGGGAAACTTGCCCATCATTTATTTGCTCTGTAGTCTGAGCAATGGCTGATAAGCTACTACCTTGGGCTACTAGTACTGCTGTACTCAGTAATCCCAAAAAACCGTGACGCATAAAAATAGTATTCACATTCACTCCTGAAAAAAATATTGCTTGATTAAATCACCAATTTCACGTTTGATAGTTAATTTTTAGCAACATTCAATATTTAACACTAAAACATCAATTCTCATCCTGTAAATTGGTAAGTAGGGCTTGCTGAAAAAGTTTTTGGGTGAGGATAGGGAACTCAAGGGCGGGGAACAGGCAACAGCTTCATGCTTATTTTTCCTGTTTTTTGTACCAGAAAAAATTAAAAATGCAAGCATTTTAAACCTAAAACCCTAATTGACTTGCACTTGTTCTCCAAAAAATAGCCTGAAAGCATTGATCAATCAATATTTTCTAGTTATTCAGCAATTTCCCTGTTAAGAGTTCCCTATTTTCAAGCTAGTCTCCCACGGTCAAATCCCACAACCTGCGGATCTGAAAATGCGGGGGTGACTAACTCCTCAAGGGCGCACGCAATGCGCCCCTACTGCGGCTCCCACACCTCAGCTGTCAACCATCAATTGTATCAACTCACTAGCAAGCCCTAGGTAGTCGGCTGACATATTCTTAACCGAAGGAAAAAGGAAGAAGGAAGAAGGAAAACCTTTTTGTTTATATTGCAAGTTTTACCGCTCAAACCCTCTGACTGGAAAGAGGGTGTGGGGTGTAGGGTGTAGGGAAAAAAACCCTTCTTCCTTCTCGCGTAGCCAGTTAATCAAGATATTTTTGAAACCACTGAGTTGCTAATTGTGCCACTGCTTCTAAGGCTCCTGGCTCCTCAAATAGGTGGGTGGCTTTAGGAACTATTTGCAATTGCTTTTCACTCCTAAGCTGTGCCATTGCTTCCTGATTCATCTCAATCACAGGGAAATCATAGCCACCGACAATTAACAAAGTTGGTGCTTGGACACGGCTTAAAGCACTTCCTGCCAAATCCGGACGACCCCCCCTAGAGACGACTGCTGATACTTTTTGCGGCTCGTCTGCTGCTGCAATTAAAGCTGCTGCTGCACCTGTGCTGGCTCCAAAGTAACCAACCTTGAGGTTGTGGGTATCTGGATATTGGGCAAGCCAATTTGTGGCACCAATCAATCTTGATGCTAATAAACCAATGTCAAAGCGCAGGTGTCTTGTACGTAAGTCAATTTTTTCTTCCTCTGATGTCAGTAAATCGAATAACAAAGTTGCTAATCCAGCCCGTTGCAGAACTTTGGCAACAGAACGGTTTCTGGGACTCTGGCGACTACTACCGCTACCGTGGGCAAATAGGACAATTCCTTGGGCTGTTGGGGGAACTACCAAATTGCCTTCTAGCCTGACTGATTCTGTAGCAATTACAACCAATTTTTCTTGAATATCTTTTGTTAAATTACCTTGCATTTTTCCACCCTCCATGTTGAAAGCGGTATATGTACTTGATAATAGATAAAGTTTTTAAGAATTTTGGTGACGATAAACCAACTGACTGCCATTACCGTTGCCAATACTGGTTTGATTTTGGTCTACTAATTTGCCGGTATGCAGCCATTTTTCCATTGTTTGCGGAGCTTGGACTGGTTGGAGATGCGATCGCAATTCTTCTCCTTCTAAAACTTCGGTTTCCAGTAAATTATTGGCTGTGGCTTCTAAAATTTGCCGATTTTTCTCCAAAATTTGCCGAGCTATCTGATGGGCACTGTCAACTATTTCTTTCACCTCCAGATCGATTTTTTCAGCAATTTTCTGGCTGATAGCCCGTCGAGGATTGGTAAACCCTTCCAAAAATTGTTGTTGAATTTTCTCGAAGGCAACCGGACCTAGTTCTTCGCTCATCCCATACAAGGTGACATAACGCTCTGCTAAGTCGGTGGCTTTTTGGATGTCATCGCTAGCACCAGTGGAAACTCGACCAAAAATCAATTCTTCTGCGGAACGTCCTCCCAGTAAGGTGGCAATTCTGCCGCGAATTTCATCTTCAATCATTAAAAAGCGGTCTTCTTCTGGTAGTTGTAGGGTGTAGCCCAAAGCACCCACACCCCGAGGAACAATGGAAATTTTTTCCACGCTTCCAGCACCGGGCATTAATATGGCAACTATGGCATGACCAACTTCGTGGTAAGCTACGGTCTTTTTCTCCATGTCGTTCAGGACTCGGGATTTTTTCTCTAATCCCCCTAACACCCGTTCTATGGCTTCGTTCAAGTCTGCCATAGCCACTGCCTCACGATTGGCACGAGCCGCTAATAATGCCGCTTCGTTGACCAAGTTAGCTAAATCCGCACCGGCAAATCCCGGAGTCCGTGCCGCTAATTTAGATAAATCCACATCCTCTGCTAATTTGACATTTTTGGCGTGGATTTTAAGAATTGCTTCCCGACCAATTTTATCTGGTCGATCCACCACCACTTGCCTGTCAAACCGACCGGGACGCAACAGTGCTGGATCTAACACCTCTGGACGGTTGGTGGCAGCCAGTAAAATCACCCCCGTGTTGGGGTCAAAGCCATCCATTTCTGATAACAACTGGTTAAGGGTTTGTTCCCGTTCATCGTTACCACCCAATACAGGACCAGTTCCACCGCGTGATTTACCTAGAGCGTCTAATTCATCGATAAATACTATACAAGGAGCTTGTTGTTTTGCCTGTTCAAACAAATCCCTGACCCTAGCCGCACCAATACCCACAAATAGTTCAATAAACTCAGAACCGGAAATAGTAAAAAAAGGCACTCCCGCTTCACCAGCGATCGCTTTTGCTAGCAGTGTCTTCCCGGTTCCTGGAGGCCCTACCAACAAGACTCCTTTGGGAATTTTGGCTCCCAAGCGGGTATATTTACCTGCATTTTTGAGAAAATCGACAATTTCTTGCAATTCCACTTTGGCTTCATCCACCCCAGCTACATCCTCGAAGGTGACTCCGGTAACACCTTCCGAGTAAATGCGGGCATTGCTTTTGCCAATTTTCAGAGCTGCTGGTCCCCCCATTTGAGCACGACTAATGAACCAACCCCAAAGGGTGAAGAAAATGATCGGTGGTAAAACCCAACTGAGTAGAGTTCCAAACCAGCCAGAACGACTAGGGGGTTGTGCTTCAAACTCTACGTTATGCTGGCGGAGAATTTTGGGCAATTCTAAATCTAGTGGTACGGGAATGGTAACAAAATTCTCAGGTTGAGATTTATCTTTTTTAGTGATGGTTGCTGATTTGAGTTCGTAGACAATTTTGTCAGAACCAACCACCACGCGGACAACTTTACCCGCTTCCACCTGGGAAATAAACTTGCTGTAGGGAACCGGACGGTTTTGGTTTGGTTGTTTAGAAAAAATCAGGAGATTCAGACACATCAAAAATAGTAACCATAGCAGTAAACTGCTCCTAAATTGCCTTGGTTCCGGTGTTTTGATTTGGCGGTTGCCATCTGTTTCCACTGGCATTTTTTTGGCTCCTGTCTTGAAAATAGGGAGTGGGGGAGTGGAGGAGTGGGGGAGGGAAGGAGTGAGGGAGTGAAGGAGTAGGGGCGGGGTTTCCCCGCCCGTCGGGAAGGAGGGAAGGAGAAGATTTTCTTAGGTTTGATTTTTCTTTAGTGGTTGGGTTCTAGGTAGATAGTGTTGGAACCATTGACTCGTCAGTTGTGCAGCTTTTTGCCATACATCTGGTTTGGCAAAATGATGACTGGCTTGAGGTACAATCTCTAATCGCTTTTGCTGAGTAGAAATTTGTGTCAATGCATCCTCATTCATGGCGATCGCAGGTAAGTCATAACCTCCTACAATCAGGAGTGTGGGAGCTTGCACATAGGAAAGAACTTCACTCACCAAATCTATTAATCCACTGCGAATAACAACAGCTTTCACCATCAAGGGACGCTCTGTAGCTGCTACTAATGCGGCTCCTCCCCCCGTACCGTCTCCAAGGTAGCCAATTTGTAAATTATGGGTGATGGGGTTTTGAGTTAACCAGTCTGTGACTGCAATTAAGCGTTCTGCCAAGTGTCTCATATTGGCACTACAATGTTTGCTGCGGAGGTCGATGGCTTCTTCTTCTGGAGTTAGTAAATCAATTAATATAGTTGCCAGTCCCTTTTTACCTAGTGCTTGGGCAAGATAATAGTTGCAAATATGCTCTCGACTGCAACCACTGCGATCTACAAATACAATTATACTTTGAGCATTGTCAGGGATAAACAATTCAGCAATTAGTTGTAACCTTCCCACCTCAACTGCAATAGTTGACCTTTTTATTTCTAATAATGATGTTGTCTTCATAGGAATCTTCTCCGTGGGAAGAGGCTGAATAAGTAATAAGTATTTTGGCTCTCCCACACATTTTTTCGTTCACCCGTGGGAAGAGTAATGGAAGCTATAGTGCTACGCACAAATCAAAAGTCAAAAGAATCTAATCAATTTTCTTCAATCCTTCCCTCCATCACTCCTTCCCTCTTTCACTCCTTCCCTCTTTCACTCCTTCCCTCCCTCACTCCCTCACTCACTCATCTGGCAACTTTGGATTGATGATTCAATGTTGGATGAGATTTTTCTAGCAGTTTCCTGACCTCTGCATCTGTTGTTTGGGCAAAATTTTCGTACCACAGACCGATGGCATAAAATGGTTCGGGCATGGAAAGACACACAACCTGATCAACCAAACCTTGTAACTCTTCGCAGACTACCTGGGGAGCTACTGGAGTTGCAACTATAATCCGTCGAGGTTGCTGCTGTTGGATAATGGTAATGGCAGCACGGATGGTGGAACCAGTAGCAATACCATCATCGATCAGAATTATTGTATGATTTCGTACATCTGGTGGTGAGCGATCGCCCCGATAAACGTGATCGCGACGCTGCAATTCCCTCAATTCTTTGGCTGCTACTTGATCAATTGTCTGGCTAGATATATTTAACCACCCAACCACATCATAGTTCAGTACTCGCACACCCCCAGACGCGATCGCGCCCATAGCTAGTTCTTTATGACCAGGTACACCTAGTTTCCTGACAATACAGATGTCTAGTGGTAAATTTAGTGCCTTTGCCACTTCATAAGCCACAGGTACACCACCCCTGGGTAAAGCCATGACTAACCCATCTTTGCAGTCAGTATAGGCTGTTAATTTTTGAGCCAGCATTTGTCCGGCTTCTGCACGATTACTGAATCTAAAAGTCATGATTACAACCCTTGTTTGTATCTAATTCATTGATTGAAACCGCTTAAATCCCCAGGAGTTACAGAAATGGTTCTGACTTTACCTTGGCGTTGCAAAGTAAATTTCAATGGCTTACCCACCCGACTTTTGGCAACTATGTCTTGCAATTGCTCGGCATTGGCAATCTTCTGGCTATTCACTTGGGTGATTACATCCCCTGGTTGTAAATCAGCGGATTCTGCCGGAGTATTGGGTAATACTCGCATTACTAGTACCCCCTCGACTTCGGGGACTGTAAATGGTTGATTGGGAAGACGATTGAGTTGTTTGGCAAATTCAGGGGTGAGGCTAGCCATACTGATGCCAATGTAAGGATGGGAGACTTTTTCACCTCTAGCCAGAATATCCTTAATTTCCTTAGCTTTGTTAATGGGAATTGCAAATCCGATGCCTTCTGCTTGGGCACGGATAGCGGTGTTAATGCCGATAACTTCACCTTGCTGATTCAGCAATGGACCCCCGGAATTACCTGGATTAATCGCCGCATCGGTTTGGATAAAATCTATTCTTTTATCGGGAATTCCCACTTGACTACTGGAACGTTTTAGGGTACTAATAATACCTAAAGTTACCGTATTATCCAAACCAAAAGGATTACCAACTGCGATCGCCCAATCTCCCACTTGCAAATTATCAGAATCACCCAAAGGCGCGACAGGCAAATTTTCTCCCTTAATCTTAATCACTGCTAGGTCAAAGGGTTTATCTATCCCCCGCACCTCTCCTTGAAAGCTACGTCCATCTTTCAAAGTAACCTTGACTTGATCAACCCCACTCACAACATGGGCATTGGTGAGAATTAAACCATTAGATTCAATAATAAAACCCGAACCCTCACCAAATAGACGAAACCGGGGTGTACCTGGCATCATTTCTCTACCAAAGAAAGGACGCAGGAATGGATCGTTAAACCAAGGATAAAAATTAGGTCTAACAGTGCGTTCTGTATCAATTCTTACAACTGCTGCTCCTACTCGAGCGATCGCAGCAACTACAAAATTAGGACTGGTACTAGCTACTGTTGTTGTCACCTTTGGGGCTGGTGACTCCTTAGCAGAGGCAGTTATTTCCGGACTTTGGTACACATCTTGGGGAATTAACTTAGTGGGAAACAAACGCATAGCTGCCAAAGTCAAACCGGCACCCAAAATTGCCATCAGCAGATAAATACCAATTTTTGGCAGATAGTTATATTTATGAGAATGTTGGTCAGATGGATGAGAAGATGTCATGGCAACAACCCTCACTAAGTGAAGGAGTGAAGGAGGGAAGGAGTAGGGGTGGGGTTTCCCCGCCCTTCGGTCAGGAGTGTAGACACGAAGTGGCTTCTCGTAGACACGAAGTGGCTTCCCGAAGGGTAGAGTAGAGTAGGAGGGAAGGAGTAGGGGCGGGGTTTCCCCGCCCTTCGGTCAGGAGTGAATATAAGCCAAAACACATTATCCCATCACCTGTTTCAAGGCAGTCCCGATGAAAAAAATTGTTCACCATCAAGGATGAAACTGATTTTCCTTTACTCACTCCTAACTCCTCATTCCCAACTCCTCACTTTCAAATCAGAATTTCAAAGCTTACAAGTCAAAATACTTAAATGAAAAGGGGAAGGGGAAAAGGGAAAGGGGAAAGGTAGGAGAAACAACCTTTAACTCTTACCCTTGAACCTTTTACTAAAACCAAATTTTGAGTGCAAAATACTTAACCGAGTAGTATTGCGTTAAACTCTATCTTTTCGAGCTTTCATTCAACTCTTGAAATTGGTAGATTCTCATGTGGAACTGACCACAAAATTATCTAATTTTCCAAGTTAAGCAGAAAGTTAACTGACATTGACCTTAACGACTTTTTTCCTTTCTATTTCCGATTTAGGCAAAGTCAAACTTAAGATGCCATTGTGATACTCTGCTTTAACTTTGTCATTTTGAATATGAGCAGGCAAATGAATAGAGCGCTCAAATCTTCCATAGTGGAATTCAGAGCGCATCATTCCCTTCTCTTCAGTCTTGGTTTCAGATTTACGTTCGCCGCTAATAGAAACCCCATCTTCACTAGCTTGAATCTCAATATCTTTGATATCCAATCCAGGAATCTCTAGTTTGAGAGAAATTTCATCATCAGTTTCTTCCATCTCCACTGCTGGCCTAAAAGTAATTCCTTTAGAACCACCATTACCAGGATGCATAAACTTTTCAAATAAATAGTTCATTTCATCCCGTAAACTTTCCATTTCGCGGATAGGTTCCCACATTTCAATATCTCTTAAAGGTTGCCAACGAGTGATTGCCATATTCGTTGCCTCCGATGATTGATACTACTAATCAATTAATCTTTTTATCAGGCATATATTTATGGTTCGTGTTTTTGCAAATCAACAACACCCTAAACAGTAGCCGAGATAGACAGCTAGCTCTATTTTCTAGGTTATAAGATAATTTTGAGGAACTTGTGAAGAATCCCGACCAAACAGTAATCGGGATCAAGCCCCCAAATTCTATTGATGGAGGTGGAAAAATTTTTTCCGTAAATCTTGCCCCTCGATTTATCGATGGGGAAACTGATAACTGAAATATGTACCGAGGATTATGCAATTGTTGTAGTCAAGAATTAACCTGTTATATTCCGATCGCCCAGAAAAAAATTATGACCGGGAAAAGGATAATAACGTACAGGACATAATAAGAACGGTAAATATTCTCTCCACCGTGCTGCCTGCTGTTGTACTAAACTCATATTTCTAGTCATTTTCCTCACAGCAATATGGGAATGGGGCCAAATAATACACCTGTGAGGACATCTTGGTCTATGACTAGAATAAGTCCAAAATAATATCATGCGTTCCCCATGTTTTAGGGGCATTCCATGGTGTAAGTTCTGACTAGTATCCGCTAAAATTAGGGTTCCCTTGTATCCTGTGAATGGTTTGCTCTGATTTTTTTGAATTATTGTGAAAGGTCCATTATCTTCTGTAACATCGCTCAGGTAAAGAACTGCTTTGAGTAGGGGATATTTTTGTCCTTCTTCACAGTCTTTATGAGGGGTTTTGGGACCAGCCATATCAAGCTTATCAGGATTAGCTCGACTGAGACGAATTTCAGCCCCATGATATCCTACTGGAAGACCTATATATTGATGGGCTATTTGTAATAGCTTTTCATTTAATCCAGCTTGATAAATAATCCAATTCCGAGAATTATTGTAAATCAGACGGGGAGATAAAGTAACTGTATTTTGTTGCTGGAAATTGTATTTATTTAAATCTTGCTTTAAAAACTGGTAAGAAGACTCACATAATGATATCAATGTATTGGCTTCTTGAAAATCGAATATTTTATTTATGCTTCCTTTCCAGTAACCGTACTGTTTTATGGAAGAAATGATATTATGTTGCAGTTTAGTTAATTTTTGTTTTTCATTTACAAGTTTTTCTTGCTCTATTAATGCTGCATTTTCCCTCTTTTTGTCTAAATATTGAGCGATTGTCGGTAATTGTATTTCCCGTTCAATCAACCTCGCTGGTTCTTGTGCAATGATTCTTCTCAAAGCAGCCGGATAATCTTTAAGAAACAAATTGTTTAACATTACAATTAAACATACTCGTGAAATAAGTGAATTGGTAGATGAATATGTTTAACCCGAAACTAAATACACCTCATCCATGTTGAACCGCAGAGTTTACAGTTATACCAATTTGAAAAAACAATGCGACACATGATTGATTGGTAGGGGCGGGGTAAACCCGCCCCTACGATTGGATATGTTGCAAACATTTTTTGATTTGGTATTACTTTGATGTTGTGATTGCGACTATGACGAAGCAATCCCAAAGTCCTGTTATAAAACTACGGTTATTAAGGTGTAATAGGTATGATTTGATACTCATACAAGCAATTTGGCAAATGCTGAGGTTATATTAAATAGAGCTAAACCCAATATAAATCGGGTCTGTGATGATTTTATCCCTGACTCAAAAATCATCTTTGCTGGTAACAAGTAGTTTTTTGGATTCCTAATTGTCTATTTAAAATAGACTCATATCTATTGTATCAAAAAAATATTACTTGTTCACAAAATATTCGTATTTTCCTTGAAAGGTCATTCAATTTTAGATTTTGAGGACAGTGTGGTTTTGGGGAGCCCGCAGCGGTCTTGTGGAGCCAGTCCGGTCTTGGGGTCTCCCCAAATGGAGGAACTGGCGTGGTTTCCCACTAAGAGTGCAAATGGCGTGGTTTCCCCCATGAACAACTGTCCGGGATTGACGAGAGAACCCGCGACGACGACAGTCGCTCTGGGTAGCGCGAGTCACAGATCCCGGACTTCTTTAATTCGACTTTAGCCATTTACACGTTTACTAGACTTCAGCAGCATTAGGGTTTCACGGAATTGTCAGGGGATAAAACCGGATTACGGATTTTGGGTACTCCGGTTTT
>JASJDS010000186.1 GCA_030065055.1 Calothrix sp. MO_192.B10 | reverse complement strand
TACCCAACCCATAGGGGATGGGGTTTTTGACCCCTATAGTCAGAAGTTTTCAGAACAGGACGCTCAAACCTCCTGACTTCAAACTTCTGACTTCGATCAATATATAAGTTAAACGCTCCCGCAGCTTACCCTCGAACGGAAAACTCCAGTTCTTAAGATGAATGAGGTTTACTTCTCTTAATATACAAGGGTGCGTTACGCTGCGCGGCAGGACACCCTACGTGTTTTTCTGTTAGCTGATAACTGAAATGACTCAGCTTACCAAGAACCCCATTTTACTGGTTGTACAGTTTGGCTTTTCTTCGCTTTGACAATTCTAAAACCACGTTGTTTTGCCCATTTTCTCGCTGCATTTTCTAAGTTCTCTTCACGGCTATTGAGATAAGCCAATGCCATAGTTTTATTTCCTTTGGTATCGAGAATTTTCACTAGTTCATTGACAATATCTTTGTCGCCAATATTAATAAATGCATAGAGACCATTTTGAATTTGACGATAATTTTTGGACTGAATATCTTGGAGTAAAACTTTTTTGGTTTTGTCCCAATTTTGTCTTAATTCCTCACCTTTTTTCTGGGCAACTAATAAATGAATTGTATCCTCATCTGATTGTGGTTCCCAATTTAGTTTTGTTAAAGCTTGTCCTACAAACTTGTTGGAATACCAATCAGTTAAATTTTGTTTGAGGGGTTCAATTGCTTTGCGATCGCCAATATTTCCTAAGATAGCAGCAGCATTTAAACGCATTACAGGGTTACTATCTTTGAGTGCATTGATTAATGGATTTACAGCCGGAGTACCAATTTTGGCAAATACTCCCCTCAAAGGAAGATTAATTTGTTTCAATCCCGGCATTAAAGATTGTAGTACCTTGGAATCGGTTTTAGCAATTTCTGCCAATGCGGTTTGGGCTGCATTTCTAACTTTAGGTACTTTGTCTTTTAAAGCTTTAAGTAATGGTTGTACTGCACGGGTATCTTTAATTTTTCCTAAAGCTGTAGCAGCATTTTCACGAATAGCTTTATCCTCACTGCTGAGGGCTGTAATTAATGGTTGTACAGCTTGTTTATCTCCAATATTACCCAGTGCTTCAGCAGCCTGTGCGGATAGAGAATCTTGCTTTTGGAGTAAAGATACTAATTCAGTTACATTTTTCTCAGATTCTAATTTAGTAATTCTCGAATCCTGACCACCACAAGCTGTAGTAGTTAGTAATAATAAACCCAAGAAAATCGGCATTGCTGCCTTAGCAATACTCTGTTTGCTCAAAAATGGTTTTGAACCGTTAGAGTTAGATTTTTGTGCGGGAAAGATAGATGTAACAGATTTCATAGCAATTAACAATATCTCTTTTGTGCAATCAATTAAAGGCTATATGGATGTATGCAGCTATGCATAATTTTACCCATATCATCATCAGACTACAAAGGATACTTGCAATATTCCGGTTAATCTACAGTCATTGATTAATAGATAGTACAGATTAACCATTAAGGTAGGTTTAGACTTACCAGAGAAAAAAATTGAATTGTGCGATCGCTCGTGAGTTAATTATAGAATGCGATCGCAATCTAGAATCACATTCCAGGGGATAAAATTATGATTACAGATACCAAAAATGTCTTGGGAGAAAAGCTAGGAGTCTGCTGTACATCACCCATGACGGGTTTTTATCGCAATGGCTGTTGTGAAACGGGACCTCAAGATATGGGTAATCACGTAGTTTGCGCCCAAGTTACCCAAGAGTTTCTCGCATATACTAAGTCTCAAGGTAATGATTTAAGCACCCCAGTTCCCATGTATGACTTTCCTGGCTTAAAACCTGGGGATAAATGGTGTTTGTGCGCTTCTCGATGGCATGAAGCATGGCAAGATGGTATGGCACCACCCGTGGTTTTGTCTGCTACCCATGAGGCTGCTTTGAAATATATTCCCCTGGAAGTTTTGCAGGAGTATGCTGTTGATGGTTGATGGTTGTTGGTTGTTGGTTGTTGGTTGTTGGTTGGTGGTTGGTGGTTGATGGTTGGGATTACCAAAGAAGATAAATTTAATCCTCTCTCACTCCTTCCCTCCATCAATTATCAACTATCAACTAACTAGGATTTACGCACTCGTGACGAAAAATAAGGCTTTGCTATTACTTCACTCCGTAAGCGTTCGCGCAGCGTCTCCGTTCGCGCAGCGTCTCCGTAGGAGTTAGGACTCAGCTATGCCGTAGGCTTTTCGTAATGACGTAAATACGTAGCTTGTGCGTAAGTCCTGCTATCAACTATCAACTAACAACTAACAACTATCAACTAACAACTAACAACTAACAACTATCAACTAACAACTAACAACTAACAACTAACAACTCATCACCCTTTCCCCAAGTTGGCAAAATCAAACAGCTGAGCATCAGCAAGGTGGGAGGGGGTGACATTTTGTAAGCTACGAAACAAACTGTCAATTCTACCAGGAGATTCCTTTTCCCACCCTTGCAACATTTGTTTAATCTGTGCCCGTTGTAAATTCTCCTGAGAGCCACAGAGATTGCAAGGAATGATGGGGAATTTTCTCATATCTGCATAACGCTGGATGTCATGTTCGGGACAATAAGCCAAGGGTCGAATGACTATATGCTGTTCATCATCATTCAATAACTTGGGAGGCATGGCTTTGAGTTTACCGCCATGAAACATATTTAAAAATAGGGTTTCTACCATATCATCCCGGTGATGACCTAAAGCTATTTTAGTTGCACCTTCTTCTTTGGCCACCCGATAGAGAATACCACGGCGCAAACGGGAGCATAAACCACACATGGTTTTCCCTTCCGGAATAACATTTTTGACAATGCTGTAAGTATCTTCCTCTACTATCCGGTAAGCAACTCCCAGGGATTCTAAATACTCCGGTAGCACTTTTTCGGGGAAATCTGGCTGTTTTTGGTCTAAATTAACTGCTAAGATATCAAAGTTGATGGGAGCGCGACGTTGTAAGCTCAATAACATATCGAGCATGGTGTAAGAATCTTTACCACCTGAAAGACAAACCATGACGCGATCGCCATCTTCAATCATATTGTAATCGCGGATTGCCCTTCCTACCAAACTACGCAGTCTTTCTTCTAGTTTTTTGAAGGACTTAGAGGGAAGTACCTTCGTCGCTTCCATGAAATTTCTCCCAAGTTTTACGAAGTTTATTGGACGTTGCTGAATAATAGGATGAAATTGAAGGTATGGAAATTCTCAACTCCTTATTCTCTCTGCGTCTCTGCGACTCTGCGTGAGATAAATCATCCTGCATTTATGCAACACCGTTTATTGTAGTGTTTTCTTCTCCTAAACCTCAAGAAATGGCATATTGTTTACCCAAGTGCCATGTTATTAATGGAAGTTTTGAGAAATACTAAACATCCCTCTTGGGTTTCTGGTTGATGTATGGTACTGGAAAAGGAGTAAATGCGATCGCCTGTTGTATACAATTTCCCATCAATGGTTAAATCCCCTTCTAGTACTACTATTTCCTCATTACCCATATGTCCATGTTGGGGAAAACGCACATTAGCTGCACAACGTAAAAAACAACTAATTTCCCCCTTTTCTTCATCCACGTTGAGGATACCTCGCATCACCCCAGCAATGGAATAAGGTTTCCAAGTTACTTGAGTTGCTTGTTCTTTTAAGGCTTCAATGGAGGGTTCGCTGTTAATACGTTGGAATAAACGCTGTTTGAGATCCACAGCCATAGTCACATCAGGAACACTATAAGCGATCGCACCGGCAGCATTACGCAATTCTACTAATTCTATTTTTAATTCTGGGGAATTTAATACCGCTTGTTCAACTAAATGACAATCTGGCTCATCGAGGATATCGAGAGCATACAAAGCTGCTAATTCGGAAAAATTTTCAGGTTTCATTTTTTTACTTTTCTTAATAAATCTATGCTAAATCATCACAATCAAAATGACTGAGGGCACCCCGAAGTTTGTTCAATGCTAAACGAATTCGAGTTTTAATGGTTCCTATAGCTACACCTGTTTGAGTGGAAATTTCGTTATGGGTAAATCCTTTAAAATAGGCCAATTCAATTACTTGTCGCTGTTCTGGCGGTAATTGTTGCATAGCCGTAACTATCAACCTACGGCGCTCCATTACCACTACATTTTCCTCAGGATTTTTAGTTGGGGCTTGGGTGTCTATATTTACAGCATCTAAAGATACTGTATTTTTCTGCGCCATGCGTTGTTTAACTCTCAATCTATCCAAAGCGCGACTGCGAATTTGCATAAATAGCCAAGCATCAACTCGGGCTTTTTGCGGATTGTAACGCCCTGCGGTTCGCCACACCTGCTGAAAAACATCCAGCACTGCTTCTTCTGTTTCTTCTTGTGTACCTAAAATTTTAAAAGCGACAGCATATAATATACGGGCATAGCGATCGTAAAGTTCAGCGAGAGCTGTTTGGTCTTGTTGAGCGATTTTGGTAACAAGGGCTATTTCATCAATATTTGATTGTGCGGTCATTTAGTGCTGGGATGTGGCAAAGCCGGAAATTTATACTATCACTTTTATATATTGCTCACCATAGCATTTGCGAGGGCAATAAAAAAATTTTTCCATCTAGAGATCCAAATTCAAAACATCGACGTATACCTCTATTGAAAGGCTATTTTGCAGGTCATGAGTTCTTTGATAAGTCGCTGATGTTTTAGATCCCCGACTTCTTGGATTCGACTTTAGCCATTTACACGTTTACTAGACTTCAGCAGCATTAGGTTTTCACGGAATTGTCAGGGAATAAAACCGGATTACGGATTTTGGGTACTCCGGTTTTCATCAAAATTATTGACTTCAAAGGGTTTGGGGATTTCACCCCTAAATAGCTCTGATCCGCACAGCTTACGCTATTGGAGACAATGAGTCTCAGAAATCCAAATTGGCTAAAGTCGAGTTGGAGAAGTCGGGGATCTGTTACCCCTGATAGATTTTCTGTCTCATTCAATTGAAATTTGAGTAAATACCAACATGACACACACAACACATACATCTCCCAAATTCTGGCATTCTTGGAATTTAAAGAACATGGATCTGAAAAAAATTATCGGAGCCAGTGTACTAGCCTTGGGTTTAGCTGTGGGTACAGCCACAGTCATCCCCATCTATGTTAATGCTTCCGATCATGATGATGGTGAGGTGGATATCAAAGGTCGCAACCTCAATCTAACAGATTTATATGTGTTTCGGGAAAAAGACCAAAATCCCAGTGCTAATGGAGATGACTTGATATTCGTCATGAATACCAATCCGCGATCGCTGGCACGTCAACAATATTATTTTAGTAGTAATGCCTTGTATGAGTTCAAAATTAGCCGGGTTGCCAATAAAGATGCAACTCCCACAGGTAAAGAAGATATAACTCTAAGATTTAAATTTAGCCGCCCCAATAGTCAAGGGGAACAGCAATTCAGACTAACTGCGATCGCTAATGGTAGAAGAATTGGTTCTGATATAGGTACGACTACCCCTTTAAGTGCAGAAAATAACCCCAATATTAATGAATTAAATTTAGGTAATTCGAGAATTACCGCATTCGCAGGACTGCGGGAAGACCCCTTCTTTTTCGATGTGGAACAATTCTTCCGGGTTCGAGCAGGTGCTTTAGGCATAGGACCACAAGTTGGTTTTCGTTCTCCCGACCAAGCCCTTGACTTTGCCAAAGGATACAATGTCAATACTATCGTTGTCAGAGTCCCTCGCTCTTTATTACAAGGACATACTAAAGCGACAACCTTCGATGTTTGGGAAACTATTTCCTTCAAAAACCATCGTACTCGCCGATTTCAACAGGTTGAACGTCTCGCACGACCAGGTATTAATGAAGGCTTAATTGTAACTAACGATTTTCTGAATGCTTTTAATAGTATTCCTCCTTCTGCGGACTTAAGTCGTGCAGCAGCACCTGTGGGAGCAGAAGCAAAAAGAACCCTCCTCGCTCTGGGAAATGATGATGCAAGGGCTAATGCACTTCTAGGCGCGTTCCTCCCCGATGTGATGCGAATTGACACCACCCAAGAAAGTGGATATGGTAAAGCCCTCAATGCTAAAGGTAGTCCCATTACCGGACGTTTACTGAAAGATGATGTAATTGATACAACTTTAAGTGTACTTACTAACGGTGCAGTTACCACCGATAATGTTTCCTATGAAGGTACTCCCGATAACCCAGCCCAGGGTCATAAACCCTTAGAACCACAATTTCCTTACTTAGCACTACCTAATTAGAGGAGTGGGGGAGTTGATAGTTGTTAGTTGTTAGTTGTTAGTTGATGGTTGATGGTTGATGGCTGATGGGATGATGAGAAAAAATTTGTCCCCTTCTTTCCCTCTTTCACTCCTTCACTCCTTCACTCCCCCACTCCCCCACTCCCCCACTCCTTCTAACTTCGAGGGTAGCAAGTTAAAAAATCAAGTCAAGGAAATAACGGTGATGATTAAGGCAATTGATACACAAAAACTCAACATATCTCGAACAAAAGCTGTACTTGTAATTACAACTTCCATCGCAATTACCACAGCATTAACAATCTCATATTTTCTTCAATCCCAATCTTCCCGACTTCCAGCACCTTATCGTTACTCCCTTTCTCGTTCCTCACCAGGAACAAACAATCGTCGAGCTATTATCCAAAAAGAAATCAGCTTTTACCAACAAAAAGTCCGCCAAAATCCTCAAAGTGGCTTAAACTTAACTTTCCTAGCCCAAAATTATCTGAAAATGGCAAAGGCGACTGGAGAAAGTGATTGGTATTTGCTAGCAGAACAAGCAGCTAAACGTTCTCTCTCTAATCTCCCCTTTAATAATCAAGGTGCGGTAATAGTTTTAGCGCGTGTCGCCCAAGCCAGACATGATTTTCAGCAAGCCATAGACTTATCCCAGCAAGTCTTAAAAATTAAGCCCAGTGACGAAAATGCCCTCGCTATCTTAGCAACATCCAACTTAGCAATGGGTAAATTACAACAGGCAAAAACCGCTACTGATAAACTTGTCAACAAAATTCCCACCCAAGGCAACTTAACCTTACAAGCTTTAGTTCTCACAGCACAAGGGCAAGAGCAAGCAGCAATTGATACTTTTAAATTCGCCCTAGCTGCGGAAGAAGCCGGAGAAAAGGGTAGCTCTGCATATACACGGGTAATGCTTGGTCAGTTTTACTACAAACGAGGTCAACTACAACTAGCAGAAAAATTATACCAAGAATCCTTACGTATTATACCAAGGTATCCCCTAGCACTATTACACTTGGCAGAACTAAAAACCAGACAGGGAGATTATCAAGCAGCAGAGAGTCTATATGCTCAAGTCTTACCAAACTCCCAGAAATCATCCACGACTTACGATCATACTGTTTTGCGGGGTAAAGCCAAACTCAAACAATTGCAAGGGGAACAACAACAAGCGGTAAAATTATTAGCTCAAGCCGAAACCTTACTCAGACAAGAGAATGCTACGGGACATGATAACGGTTCCTTTGGGCATCGACGGGAGTTAGCTTGGTTGTTATTGGAAAAGAATAATCCCCAAGATACTGCTGAAGCCTTATCTTTAATGCAAGCAGAAATCAAAATTCGTCGGGATGCTCAAACCCTAGATACCCTTGCTTGGGCATTATACGAATCTGGACGCATGGAGTCAGCTCAACAAGCCATCCAAGAGGCTTTAAAACTAGGTACTAAAGATGCTGCTATATTTTACCGTGCAGGTGCGATCGCAAAAGCATTAGGTAATAACCAGCAAGCTCTAACTTACCAAAAATTATCCCAGCAAGTCGATCCCACCTTCGACAAACAAGCGCGACTTGCATTGGGAATGGGATTAGAGAATTTTAAATTTTAAATTTTAGATTTTGGACTAGACAATGAAAAATCTGTGGCGTAAGTACTGGCTAAGTATAATTTTCTTCTTTCTATCACTAATACTATCAATTGGTATTAGCACCCCTAGTTTTGCACATTGGGCAGATTTGTCGGTTGCAGAAATTATCATAGGAGATAAGCAAACCGCAATTACACTGACTTTTCCTACTAGTTTAGTAGCTTTTAGTGATGATAACCAAGATGGACAACTTTCCCAGGCAGAAACTATAAACCATAAAACTGAACTCGAACAATTTTTAGGAAAAAAAGTCCGCCTCACAAATAGTAAAGGACAAAAAGGAGTACTAAAGGTTGCATCATCCCAAAATCTACCAGCAAATATCCAAACTAACACTAATACCCATACCAATTTGCAACTAACTTACACTTGGTTGCAGCCAGTTGGGGGACTTAAAATTAATTATGGTTTATTTGCACCTAATGTATCTACAGCCCGTTGTCTAGCTACAGTAATTCAAGGGGAGCGAATCCAAAATTTAGTATTCACACCAAAGCAACGGGAGTTTACTTTAATTAATTAGTTTGTTAATGATGGGGGGTTTAACTTCCCCACCAATTGATGTCAGGAAGATGGGAAAATATACTAGATGGGTAAATAAACACGCCAATGGAAAGATTACTAGAACCAGAAGTAATGGATAGTATGGAGGAAGCTATTGCATATGATGCAATGGACTTGATTGAAATTAATACCGCTTTTGCTAAAGATGCGATCGCTCTTTGTCCATTAGAATCCCCTATAATTTTAGATGCTGGTACTGGTACTGCTCAAATTCCAGTTTTAATGTGTCAAATGCAACCAAAATACCAAATTACTGCCATTGATATGGCTGAAAGTATGTTGCAAGTTGCTGCTAAACACATTGAAAAGGCTAGGCTGCAAAACCAAATTCGTCTGGAATTAGTTGATGCCAAACATCTACCCTATAGGGATGGGCAGTTTGATATGGTTATTTCCAATAGTCTCATTCACCATTTACCAAATCCCTTACCTTTTTTTCAAGAGCTCAAACGAGTGTTAAAACCCAACGGTGGTATCTTTCTTAGGGACTTATTTCGTCCTATTGATGAGGAAGCAGTAAATACTTTGGTTGACAGTATTGGTACAGAATACGATGAGCATCAGAAAAAATTATTTCGTGATTCTCTCCACGCCGCATTCACCCTGGAAGAAGTGGAAGAATTAATTACCCAAGCGGGATTAGAAGGGGTCAAAATATATCAAAATTCAGATAGGCATTGGACAGCACAGAGAGATTGGATTAGTCATTCGTAAAAAAGCGAGATAATTGCAATCTTTAGTGGTTCCTAGGTAGCATCTTTCGACTCTTTGCTTTGCCAAAAATCCTGAAGGGATGAATCATCCACAATATAAGCTGAATCACCATCTCGGATTCCTCGTTTACCCAACCGAGGGAAAACACCGATATCGAAATTAACTTTTTCTCCACCCACAAGATAGACAAGCTCTTCATCAAATGGATTGCGAAGATGATGTGCTTCCTGAGGTAGTCCAAACCCCATAAAGTCCCCTGGTTCAACTTCATATTCCATATCGCCAATCTCTGCGACACCACGCCCAGAGAGTATATAAATCCATTCCTCTTCGTTATGATGAGCATGAAAAATGAAAGATTCCTTTCCTGGTGGGATGCGAGCGATGGTAACAGCAATACGCTGAAAACCGACAGCATCCCCAAGGGAGCGCAAGTACACCTCTGAATTAGGATTGAGGGGGTGGTGAAACTCAATCTCATTGATGGAATCAATGTCCGATGCTTTTAGTAGAGAACGACGTTCATCAGCCATGTTAATATTCTCCTCTTAAACCATGTCTAGCTTGAAAATGGTTGTTAGTTATTAGTTGTTAGTTGTTAGTTGACAGCTTAGGTGTAGGAGCCGCAGTTGAGGTATTTTCATCTGCAGGTTGTGTACAAACGTTCATGTAGACGCGCGAAGCGCGGCTTCTCGCAGAGTGGGGTTAACTTGAAAATAGGGAGTTCGGAGTGAAGGAGTGTAGACGCGGTAGCGGCTTGGAGCAGAGTAGGAGTGAAGGAGTAGGGGCGGGGTTTCCCCGCCCAGAGTGAGGGAATTATTTTCATCCTTGGTTGTGGACAAAATATTGTCCATGGGGGACTAGCTTGAAAATAGGGAACAGGGAACTCTTAACATATATTTTCATGATTGGTTGTGTACAAACGTTCATGAGGGGTTAACTTGAAAATAGTTAAGAAGCGCGGAGTTTGTAGGGGCGCATTGCGTGCGCCCTTGAGGAGTTAGTCACAAAGCATTTTCATAGGCAGGTTGTGGGATTTTCCCGTGGGGGGCTAACTTGAAAATAGGGAACAGGGAACTCTTAACAGGGAGCAGGTAAGAGATATTTTCATGCTTGGTTGTGGGATTTTCCCGTGGGGGACTAGTTTGAAAACCATAGTTTTTGCTTACGCATATTCAATCGGATGATATCAAGTCCGGATAATTACTTGTAATAAAATCGCGAGTTGTAGCGAGTTGTAGGTTGGTTTGAGGGACGAAACCGAACACAATCAAAATTTTGTTGGGTTTCACTTCGTTCTACCCAACCTACATTTAATTATCAGTGTTTAACCAGACATGATATGAAAGGGCACGGCATCATTAAGGTTATGACTTATGCAATAATATTGTAGGTGCCGTGCCCCTACGGAAGAATTTATTTAAATTTCTTTATATATAGCACTACGCAATTAGGCTAACGGTGAGCGAAGTCGAACCGTTAGGACATTGTTGAATGCAGCAAACCTATGAACAGTAAACTTATTACTTATTACTTATTACTTGCGCGTAGCACTATAACTGGCAGGAGTCGTTTTTCAATTTTCGTCTGTAAGGCTTTTTCTAAGACTGGTAAAGAAAATCAACTCTCAATCTTGGTGAACCCTATTAGCGAGTTTTTGCCTCCGCCAAAGTCTAGCATCCAAGCTATAAGCTCCTGAACCCCTAATCAAAAGGGCAATTGCACCGCCAGCGGTAGCAAAAGCATATGCAAAATGAGGCACATCTTTGATAATAATCATTCCAGGAATAATGATGGTGATAATTGCCATCAGAGCTAGCAAAGCAGCAGCTATCCTAGTATAGAACCCAATAATCATCATCATCCCCAAAATAATTTGGGCAATACCAGCGATCGCTAGAAATATCTTAACATCAATAAACATCAAACTTTGATAGTCCTTGATGTAACTTTGGGCTAGTTTCGGCAAAACTAATTTCTCGTAGCCCCAGAAAATCAGAGTTAAGCCAAGGAATACTCGTAAGATTAAACTTTCGTAACGTTCATAGTGTCGCCAATCCATAACTTTATCCCCCATACATTTGATGCCTTATAAAGGATATACAAGGCGCAAGGCAAATTGGATTCATTGACGAAATTGGCGAAAAAGACGATGAAAAGTTGTAGAGGCTACTTAGCAGTTTAAAAAGTTATAGTTCTAAATTCTAAATTCTAAATTCTAAATTCCCCTTGACAGTCAGAATAATTCGTAATTGATAATTTATACCCCATACCGCGCATATAGGGGCTTGAAGCTCGGAATATGTTTTTTATCTCCATCAATAAATTGAGGGGCTTGTACCCTCTTAATTATGAATTATGAAGAGCGTAATTATTTCGGTCAATGGGGGAAATTACTACTTCAAGTGATTAATTTATGCATTGCAATAAAAAGTAATAATATTATATATTTATTTACGAAACTAGTAACAAAACTATTCTAATTACGTTCCTCACCTATGACACGCTCGCATATGTAGGTGCTGAGAACTTTGTATTTATATCTGCACCTAGTAGGTAGGAAAGAATTATGAAAGTACAATGGCAAAAGCTATTTCTTAAAACTTCTGTTTGGTTAACTGTTGAAATATTGCTGAACGTAATGGGTTTGGACAACTTGGCTGATTACAGTGAATTTGTGTTTAATAATCAAGCTCTATCACAAGTTACGGAAGCATTTAGTAATCTCATAACCTTAGTTATCTAGTCCTATTTATATTTCTAAAAATATGGAATTTACAAATATTTTGAATATAAAAAAAGAGGCTGAAACTATTGCCTATTGCCTATTGCATATTCCCTACCCCCACAATCATGACTTTTATAGCTAACGCTACGCTACGCGAACAGCAAGCCCTAAATAAGATGGCTGGGTTTATAACTTTATCCCAGCCTGAAAATAAATCTTCTAACCAAATTTATATACTTAACACTTTAGCTGATGCTTCTACGAATATGCTCCTGAATTTTTTGTTTGCGTCTCTTTGAACTGGCAGAGGACAGATCGAAATTAGTCCCACTACGAGTTAAGTGTTGCATAACCCGTTTTTTTCGACTTTCTGGTGTTTTCGGTATAGTTGGGGTAGGAGGAGGTGGTGGTGCTGGTGTTGCTTTTACTGGTGCTGGTTCGGAAGTTTTTAACCTTGGAGAAGGAAGCTTGATTTTTATGTTGCTTGTTTTTTCCAAGTGTTCCAAAATACGTCTACTGCGCTCATTTGCTGACATGATTGCTCCTGTAAATTGCAATTTTGTTCAATGAATTTGATAGTATGTCTAACTTTATTGAGAATTTAGCAAGGTCAAAAACTTACGAATTAAGCCAATGGTGACAGCAGGTAGTTCTAATTGAGGGGTAAGACCAACATTCTCTAGAACTTGGAAAACCTTAATCGCTTCTGGGTTCATTTGTGCTAAACGATGCCCAATTTCAGGTCCTGTAAATTGAGATTTGCGACCCCAAATTATAGCTGTGGGAATTGTTAGTTGGGTAATGTAATCTGATAAATCAAAACATAAATCCCCCCTAACAAAAGAGAGGGCACTATATTCCGCATTCGGTTGTTTAGCCCCTTGGAGATAAGCTTCTACCATCTCTGGATAGACTCGCTCTGGACAGGCAAATTGTCGCTGTTCCAAAAAGCTGCGAATTGCTAACTCATTAGCCACACCAACCCCATAAATTAGGTTGTCCAAAATGGGAGTACTAACCAATTGAGCAAAAAAGCTACGGGTATAGTTTTCACCAAAATCTGATAGCCCAGCAGGTGTAGTAAGAATTAAAGAGGAGAATAACTCAGGACGAGCGATCGCTACTCGAATGACAAAGGCGGCGGTTAAAGAGGAAGCAATAACAGTTGTCGGTGCATTACAGGTTTTCTCTAGAAATTCTGTAATGGTAGTCAAATAGTCATCAATCTGATAATTCCGCACGGGATGAGATGACCTCCCCCAACCAATCAAATCTGGAGCCAGAATGCGATACTCGGTTGCAAAAGCTGGATAGACTTGAGACCATTCATAAGCAGAGGAACCTCCGCCAAAGCCGTGCAGGAATACTAGAGTCTTTGCTGAATCAGTTTCCCTACTTTCTCTGAGCCAAGGAGAACTGTCAGCAGTATAATAGACCATCTCTCCCAGACTCGTGGTAATGGAATATTGACCAAAACCAGGTGGTTGCAACATAAAGATTAATAATCAAATAGTTTTTATCTGCTACCTAGTACAGCTTAAAGATTTACCACCAGTAAAAAAGGATTTATATCAAGTCCGGATGATTCCTTATAAAACCTCACCCGCCTGGGTTACCCTCTCCTTATTAAGGAGAGGGTAAAAGATGGTTGGGTAACTCAAGCAGGAATTATAAGTAATTAACCAAACATGATATTATGCCTCAGTTGGCTAATTTTGTTCACTGACTGGGTAATTCTACTAAGCTGTATCAATCAGAAGGTTAACTGAGTAACTATATCAAGCCCAATTGAGACAAGATGCTCTGACCTGTAACTAACTCAGTTGCGATCGCAATCACGAAGCCCAACATCGCTAAACGACCATTCCAGATTTCGGCGAACTTGGTAAAACCAAATTTAGATTCTTGATTGTCCATGACTTAAAGCTCCGTTTATTTTTTTTGACTTTCGCCAATATATAAAGAAATATTACAAGAGATATTGTAAACATTTATGTCAAAAATGTCCCTACTTTCTCACACTTAATTTTTTTGCATGGTAATTGCTACATTTTTTACACTTAGTTGTGCCGGAGGCGTTAAGCTCCGCTGATCGCGTAGCGGCTCCCTTTGGGAGCATCGGCCGCCGTAAGGCGGGCACCTTGTGCCATCACCCCATTATTCCATCATCCCATCACCTCTTTCCCCCTACCTCTAGTATATGAGAGAGAAAGTTTGAGCTGCGCCCCCATTTATAACAGTTTCAGGGCAAAGCTATACTCTCAATTCGATCGCAAGATGAGAAATTTATGAAAAAAGTTTACATAAATACATAAAATCTGTTAATTTTTGTAGTACCTGGATTTTTTCTCCCCACCTAGTGAGGGATAACAGATCCCCGACTTCTTTAAGAAGTCGGGGATCGCTCACACCCGCGACTTGTGTTCACTGTATTGAATCAAACATTAGTACCCAACTGTTTAAAGTCTTTTTTCTGCTATTCTCTTATTAATTTATTCTTATGAAACCTACTAAACCCACTACTGACCTCATTCGTACCTATCTCAAAGAAATTGGTCGTTTTCCCCTGCTAACCCACGAACAAGAAATCCTCTATGGCAAACAAGTACAATACTGGGTAGCTCTAGAGAAGGTCAAAACATCTCTTTGGGAGGAGCTAGGTTACGAGCCTAGTTTAGGGGAATGGTCAAAGAGAGCCAATTTATCCATCGCAGACTTACAACTAGCCATTGAACAAGGGAAAAGTGCCAAGGGTAAAATGGTAGAAGCTAATTTGCGATTGGTGGTATCAATTGCCAAAAAATACCTCAAACGCAATGTGGAAATGTTAGATTTAATTCAGGAAGGGACAATCGGTTTGCAGCGGGGTGTGGAAAGGTTTGACCCCACACAAGGCTATCGATTTTCGACCTATGCCTATTGGTGGATTCGACAAGCCATGACAAGAGCGATCGCAGACCAAGGTCGTACCGTTAGGCTACCAATTCACATTACTGAAAAACTGAACAAAATTAAGAAAACACAGCGCCATCTAAATCAGAAATTAGGACGGACTGCAACTATTACAGAAGTGGCTGCTGAACTTGGTTTGCAGGCTGAAAAGATTCGTGAATATTTGGAGCGATCGCGTCGAATTATGCCTTTGGATGTGCGGGTAGGAGATGATGAGAATACTGAATTGAGTGCTTTATTGAAAGATACCAACATTTCTCCGGAAGATTACGTAACCCAGTCTTCTTTACGAGAGGATTTAGAGAAGTTAATGACTAATTTGACACCCCAACAGCGACAGGTGATTTCTCTGCGTTTTGGGCTGGAAAATGGTAAAGCTTTGACGTTAAGTAAAATCGGTGAATGGCTAAATATCAGTAGGGAGTCCGTGCGTCAGCTTGAGAAGCAAGCATTGAAACAATTGCGCCAAGGTAAGGTAAATCTTCAGGAATATTTGGCAAGTTAGCCCCTATTTTCTAGCTAGTTCGTGCAAATTGACAGTTGACGGTTGACAGTTGACAGTTGACAGCTTAGGTGTGGGAGCCGCACTCGAGATATTTTCATCCTTGTTTGTGGGATTTTCCCATGAGGGGCTAACTTGAAAATGGTTGATGGTTGATAGTTGATGGTTGATAGCTTAGGTGTAGGAGCCGCACTTGAGATATTTTCATGCTTGGTTGTGGGATTTTCCCGTGGGAGACTAGCTTGAAAATGGTTAGGAGGCGCGGAGTTTGTAGGGGCGCATTGCGTGCGCCCTTGAGGAGTTAGTCACAAAGCATTTTCATCCTTGTTTGTGGGATTTTCCCATGAGGGGCTAGCTTGAAAAAAAATGGGCGAATCGTGCGTAATTAGGCGAACCTGATTCACCCCAAGCCTCTTTTACCCTCTCCTTAATAAGGAGAGGGTAACCCAGGTGGGTGAGGTTTTATAAGTATTCATCCGCACATCATAGTGATTTGTAGCATAGAAATCGGGGATGGCTCACATCCACGATTCAGAAATTTTCTTGCAACCTTAACTACTTTTTTGCTTTTTTTGAATATTATTCAACCCATTTAAAAACATTGGCACAAATTTTTCCATAAAAGCCTGGGGATCTCTTTGCCAAGCTTTGTTTGCCACTTGTACCCTAGTCATCTGTAGTTCGGGAGCGAATAAGGTTTGGGGTAAACGCTGCATCAAATACTGGGGACGTTCCCAAACAGGCATTGTATTACTCACTTCCAGGAGATTATTGAGCCGACGCAGTTCCGCACCAGCCATAATATCCATCCCCGATTCAAAAGCCGCTTGTTCTATGGCGGCATATTTGCTTTTCGCCCGTTCTACCTTTGTCCGATGCTCCGGGCTTTTCTTCGCAATTTGGGCTAGCCAGCGATTTCCCCAACGCACATGACCCGCTTCTTCTGGGAAAATTTTGGCAATGGTTTCTCTAATTTGGATATTTTCTTCCGTTTGGGGGGCTTGTTTGAGGGCGTGAATGTGGGCAGAAAAGTACTCACAACCCCGTTTTTCTGTCACATTAATCGATGCTAGGGCGGCGATAACACCATCTTCCAGGTTTGTTTGGGCATCGTATACTTCTTGGTCTATTAGCCTTTCAAATTCGTCAATGTAGGACATTCCCGGTGGTTTACCAATGTCTGCGCCTAAATCTACTAGTAAATCTGTCAGCCACATTGCATGACGCGCTTCATCAGAGACGTGGCGGGATAGATCCTTTACCAATGCTTTGGGTTGACCATTGAGCCGTTCAATCAGTTCTGTGAGGTCTTTACAGCTACGTTGTTCGTTGTAGCGATAGCGGTTGAGGGTGATTAGGTGAAGTTCGCGGTCCGCAACTACTCTTTTGAGTATGTCTCGGGCACTCATGGAGTTGTATTTGCGAGGATAAGCTACTTGCATTTCTGTGGCTGTTTTGTAAACTTTTTTAAAGAATATGTTTTTTAATATAACGTGATAATTCACCAAAAATTCTCTAAGCAATTTATTGAAATCAAGAGTACCGGGAGCAGTAGAGGCTATAAACATCTGGTTTTAAGCGATCGCCTACAATCAAAAATTAATCGCTAGAATGACTGAGATTGCAAATAATTCAAAAATTCGGTAATTTCAGAACTAGTTAACTGTTGGCGCGATCGCTTGTTGTAACTTCGCTGTAAGTACTCCCTTCCTTGATCTATACTCCAATTTAATCGCTTCATTTCTACAAGAATCAAGTCTGATGCTGACAATTCAATAACCCCTGCAATTATTTTCCAGCAAGGATCGTCTCCTTCCCAATCATCAGGTCGGTGAGGCATACTCAAACTAACTGTCACCAAGCAGGGATTTTGAGGGTAATAGCCAAATTCTAATTTTTTCACAAATACAGGATCGGTAATTGTAGCATTAGTTAGTTTTTGTCCGGTATTTGTCTCTAATGTACCCTTCCATTTTTGACCTCCTCCTTGAGGTATAGACTGTACAGAAAAATTTTTAGCATACACTAATTGCAGGGTGCGCCTTTCTTGAAATGGTAAAGACTGCAAATAAGTGACATTCACATACTTGTTAGAATTATGGAGAATATAGGGATAACTACCACAGTATTTCAAGACATCTGTAGCTTGAAACTTTTCTATGCGTCCCCATTTTCCAGAAGCAATAGTCAAGTTCTCACTTTCAAATCCAAAATCAGAACCAGTTGTTTCTACAGGAATTTCCAAAATATCTAATAGAGCAGGTTCTTGTCCTTGTATGCATCGGATACTAGCTGGGACTCGACCATCATCCAAGTTTGATACAGGTCTAATCCATTTCCCTGTAGAAGGGTCAATACCAGCAATGCACCGCTCCCCATGCTTCCAAGAATTAGCAAGGCAGATAACTTGAGTCATAGATTTTTCTTAAAGATGACATATGGTTATATTTCCCAATTTGTCATACAAATACTCAGCTACTAGGCGACGATGGCAGTGATGAGGTGTCGCTTCACTACATAATAAACATCCACCATTTAGAAGCTCTGATGAAACCTTTTTTTCAAGTTGGCGTTCTTCCATTAACTGCAAAAACTTCTTCTCATAAGTTTCCCAATCACCATTATTTTTCTTATAAGCATCCAAAATCTCTTTAGTTGGTGCCATATCTAGAATATGAACATATTCAATATTGCCAATTTCTCGTAAGAAATATTCTAAATCTGCACGTTTGGTAAAACCTGCTAGTTGGGAAACATTATTAAGTCTTGTATCAATAATTCGCTTAACACCAGAATTCATTAAAGTCTCAAAGAATTTTTGAGCAGTCTTTTTAGTAAATCCAATTGTAAATAAATTAACTGAATTATTCATTGTCATTGTCATTTTCATGTTTTGTTTCTACATAGGCAATTCTATCACCTTGTCTTTTGTAAGCTTCTTTGATAGATTCTTCCTTTGAATAATGACTATTTGATTTTTCATTTTCAGTAATTAATGGTTCAAACAAAGATAGTTGAATCTGTTTAGGTATTTCTGGTGGTTTGAGTTTATGTAATTCTAAAAGTCTTTCTTCAAGATGATGATGAGTTTCTAAATCACCGTTTTTCAAAATGTGGTTAATATCTAAATTAAACTCATGCAAATGTTGGCAGACAAGTATTGCACGATGGCAAGTAATTGGATCTTGTTCGGCACACATTAAAGCAATGGTATAATTCTCAGAACTTTTGAGGATTCGCTGAATACCTTCTGCAAAAGGTTTTGTTGCAGCTATTTTTTCATATACAGCCTTACCATCTACATAGCAGTTGGAATCATTAGACCTAGCTCCCAATTCATTTCCTAAAAATACATAGCGAATACCTGCATTCTCTAAAGTTGACTTCAATAATGCTTGATTAAAGTGAGGTAGGTAACGGCTGTAAGGATGCGATCGCACATCAGCTAAAGCGGTTATCCCATGCTTTTGCAGCAGTGTAATAAATGCCTCAATACTGTGATTGGAATGTCCAATAGTAAATAGGTTCATCTCAAAATAGCAGTCTATTTCCTAGCATTGATTTTATAGTTTTACTATTATAAATATACTATCCTAAGCAGACTGTTGTGAGTCAGAATTATCTGGTGGTAACTGACTCATCAATCAAACTTACAATTTCAATAAGTATGAACCAGCAGCAGCACCTAACCAACCAGCGATTTTGGTAATTATAGGCTTGGCTTTACTCCAGAGTTTTTGACCAGCATCCACCGTTTTACTAGTTTTTTCAAGGGTTTGAGTTACGCTTTCCAGATTAGCTAGTGCTACGTTCTTTTTCGGTTCCTCTTTTTGCGTCGCTTTCTTGGCAGCACTAATGTCTTCAATAGCCGTTTCTTTTGTGTCTTCAGGAACTTCAGCAGCTTGAACTAAATTTTCAAGCTGTGTTAACAATGCTACAACATCATCTTTTGTGAGTGATGCTTCAGTTTCAGTATTTACTTGGCTTTGTTGCGTTACTTGATTCCCATCACCAAGGACTCCTTTACTCTTGTCCCCTTGAATGGCACGGTTATTATCACCTTGAACATTACTGGCGTTACCGCCAACAGAACCGCCTACAGAAAATCCCCCAGGATTGTTAGTCATATTAGTAACCTCTTGTATTTGAGTGCTTGAATAAAAATGAGAACGCTGTAGCGCCGTATTTACCATGTTTTCTAAACTAACAATTCTATTATCTTTTTCTGCTAATAGAGTTTTTACTTCTTGCTCTGCCAAAGCTTTTACATGATTGTATATCTCAAAATATTCAGCACTCAGTTCTGATTTATTGGCTTCTGATGCAGTTTTAGCACGGAGTAAAAACTGATCTTCACCCCGTCTTTCCATAGCCACTATTTCTAGTTCAGCATCTGGATTTTTCTCTGCTAACTGCTTGAATGATATAGCAATAGCACGGGGGTCAACACCTTGGTTATGATAAAGGTCGAGGGTATCAACTATTGGCTTGATAAAATCGCCAAACTCCCCATCTGCAAATACTTCGGCGTTATTATCTGGTTTGCGTAAAGGGTTGGGATTTTCTTTAGTAGGAAGCCGCATATAAACGTAATCGCACCTCACCCCTTGAAAGTTAGTTTCATGGGTAATATTCCAATCTTCAATATATGCTCCAGTAAGGGTTGCTCCGGTAAAATCAGTTCTATCTAATTGGGTTTGTTGTAATATAGCTCTGGATAAATCAGCGTCTTGTAGATTGGCTTGGCTTAAGTCTGCACCAGCAAAATTGGCATCTATTAAATTAGCTTTTTGTAAGTTGACACCGCGTAGATTTTGACTGCAAAAGTTTTTGTCTTTTACCTGTTCTTGTTTGAATAATTGCCGCACTTTTGCGTCTTTCAGATAAGTGTTTCCCGGACGAACTAGGTCGAGATTCTTGGCTTTACAGAAACAGGTACGAGTTAGAATAGCTTTTCTAAAATCAGTACTTTTGAGGATAGCTCCTGTAAAATTAGCATTAGTTAAATTGGCTTTGCGAAAGCTTGTACCACCAAAAGCTGCAAAAGCGACAGCAATGTTGCGAATAATGGCGTGCTTTTTTTCTCCTTTCATTGCTCGCCAACTGATGTAAATACTCAATAAGGCGAAGGCAAAGGCAAAGGCAAAGGCGTAGGCGAAGGCTATGCGGTAGGCTACGGCGGCTCCGCCTTGGGCAAAGGCTACGGCGTAGGCAGCTTCGACTAGGGTTCTGGCTTTGGCTACGGTGGCTCTGGCTACGGTGGCTAGGGCGAAGGCGAAGGCTCCTGCTACGGTGGCGAAGGCTAGGGCGAATACTAGTGCGAATGCTAGTGCGAATGCTAGGGTTACGGCTTCGGCGAAGAGTAGGGCTTTGACTCCGGCTTGGGCAAAGACTAGGGCAAAGGCTCCGGCTAGGGCAAAGGCTACCGCTCCAGCTCCGGCTAGGGCTACGGCTCCGGCTTGTATTCCTTGGCAAATTGTGATGAAAAAGAAAATAAATATCGCAATTATAACAGTCAACCCTGCTATTTGATTACCATTATCTGAGCTAAAGACTAATGACGCGAAATAGCCAATAAGAGAGGAGAGGAGTCCTGATAATCCCGATAGCAACCACGAAACTACGACCAGGAAGGTAGCCCAACGCTTTTGCAATCCTGCTTTCGCATGGGTGAAGTTGGCATCTTTTAGTATTGCACCAGTAAAATTGGCTCCCCGAATATCCGCGCCGCTAAAAATTGCACCGGATAAATCTTGACCTTTGAATGATTGTCCACGGAGATTTTGACCGGAGAAATCTGGTGGCATAACTTGCAAATTCTAAGTGTTTGCACTGATATTATACATTGTGATTATGCACCATTCCGGAGTAAAAGGCATTTAAACCACTTGTATCATGTCCTTATTTACTTTATCTGCATCGACCAAACCACCAGCAAATTGAGCACCTTTTAAGTCAAAATGGGATTCTTTTTTAGGACTTTGTGACATAGTATCTACTTGATTATTATAGTTTTCAGCTTCAAATTTGTACTTCACCAGACAAAGAAACGCGATATACCGCAATTCCGCCTAGGATTAAAATCCCACAGCGAGTAGGCAAAGTCTGATAAATCAGACGCTTGTAGGGCAGGAGAGTGCGTTTTAACTCATAATTTGCACCATTCTCAACTAGCCCAAATGTTCGCCTAGGAATAAATTCCCACAGCGAGTAGGCAAAGTCTGATAAATCAGACGCTTGTAAGGCAGGAGAGTGCGTTTTAACGTACTTGGTTTATTAGCCTTGAAATTTATTTCAAGGTGGGAATGTGGGCTAAACGAGATT
>JASJDS010000185.1 GCA_030065055.1 Calothrix sp. MO_192.B10 | reverse complement strand
AGGATAAAGGCAGCAATGCCAGAGACGCTGTGTAAGACTCAGACCGGATTTGGTTCCGGATACCCGTTTTTTTGGGATACCCAACAGAGCAACGGCGAGTGAGACGCGAAGCCCCAGACGTAGCGTAAGCGGAGTCTGTGGGTACTTCACCCCCATTCATCTTGACAACCGGAGTTTTCCCTCTAGGGAATAGCAACAAACAAATTATCTTGTAGGGGCACGGCATCAGTAAGATTATTTGATATGCAAGAATATCGTGGATGCCGTGCCCACCTATGGAATAGCAACAAACAAATTATCTTGTAGGGGCACGGCATCAGTAAGATTATTTGATATGCAAGAATATCGTGGATGCCGTGCCCACCTCACCCGATTACATATTCCTAAGCAAAAACTATTGCTTACAAAATAGACACAGTTTAATACACCACAAAAGAATTGACAGAATCTTGAATAATCCCTTTCACTCTACGCCAACGTCTTTCTGCTACTGAAGCATTGAAGGTAAACAGTTTACCCCGGCTAGTGGCGATACTGGCAAGATTGTGTCTTTTTTTACCATTAGGTAACTTAATTGCATACTCCAATAGGTAGTATTTTTTGTCCTTAAATTCCTTCTCTTCAGCATTAACTAACTCTGCTGTTCTCCCGGAACCTTCTGGCGCAAGGGCATTTTTCCCTAGTTTATATCCTATTTCTGTTGGTGTACCTAGTTCGGTTAAGGTTTTACCTTCCGGAACAGGACTAATTACCACCGAGACATTTTCTGTGGCTTCAATTAAATCATGGAAGACAACATCAGGACCATTTGCTACTTTCACTTGTATCCAACCATTGGGATATAAGAATTGATAGCCATCTTGGGTATCTACAAAACTTTTCAGTCCAGCCGCAGTTGCTATCCCAGGATTTGTCAGGGTGAAGGTGAAAATTAAACATAAAATCAAGGTAATTCGTTTCCACATGGGTCAATTTTCCTTTGGCTGGAGGCAATTTGAGATGAATATAAAAGTATGGTTTTTATTGTGCCATCATATAGTGCTGTTAAGTTAATTCCCGTGGGTAATATCGGTAATATTAGTTGTATATCAATAAGTCCCCTATCCATAATAAAATTCTGCCTTGGGTAAACTACCCCCAAACAGTTGGGGATTTTTCTCCATCAACCGAGAGAACCAAAATTCTAAATCTGCTTTTGCCTCAATTGCCGTAACCATTTCTAGTGGTGTTCTTGCTAGAGAACGTTCAATTACGGGGGCTTTCAATCCCAGGTATTTTGCCCCCAGTTGAGCGGCTGCTTGAGGATTTTGTGTTGCCCAGTCCACAGCCGTTTTCAGTGAACCTTGCACCGTTGCAATCACCTCTGGATACTGTTCAATTAGGGAAGTTAGCGCTAGAGTTCCGGCTTGGGGAATGCGGGGTTTTCTTCCGGTTGCCTTTCCCCATTCCTCTTGGAGATTTAGTACTAATTGAATGGGGATATCCCGATTTTCTCCCTGAATTTCGGCTGCGGTGCCAGCTGGTTCTGAGAGCAAAGCTACATCTCCCCTTCCTGCTAGCAATAATTGCACTGCTTGAGCAAAGTCGGTAGTGTATTGAATGTTCATATCCCGCTCTGGAACTAGTCCATTTTTACTGGCAAGGTAAAAGAATAGCTGTGCTGGTAGTCCCCCTCGGAAGGCAATTAACACCTTTTTCCCTTTCAAAGCATCCCAACTGCTAATGCTTTTATCTGCACTCCATAGGTTGAGAACCCCCCAGACTAAAACATTGAGTAACTTAATGGGGACACCCTTTTGATAGAGATTCGCTGCTAGGGAGGTAGGGGTAGCAGAAACTTGGAGTTGACCGGAAATCACATCAGCTCTAAGTTGATCATGGGTTTTCCAAAGCCGAAAATCCACCTCCTTTGCCAAGGCTTGAATCTCTGGTTGCTCGGATAAATAAGCAAGTAGTACGGTAATGGTGATGGGAGAGCCAGCAATAGTTAATTTCTCTAGAGTTTGGCTGGGAGATGGAGAGGGAGATTGGTTATTACAGCCCCACAGTTGGGAAGTTACCGTCAACCCAGTGGTAGCTGTCAGCAATTGTAAAAAGCGGCGACGATTGGAGATGAGCATGAGTGAAACCTGACAAATTTTACCCGAAAAATTCTGGTAGAGAAATCCCCACTATTGCCCCCATGACAAGCACAATGGCAGGATGCCACTGACAGTAAGCAAGCAGAAACCAGGAAACCAGGCATAAAATAATACCCAGGGGATGGGCTAAGTTGAGGGCTTTGGGGGCAAGGGCAATGGCAGCAGCCACAATTAACCCCACCACCGCCGGATTAACCCCCGCCAGAAAATCTTTAACTGCCTTGATGCCGTGGAATTTTTGATAGAATTGGCAAATTAACAACATCAGTACCGTTGCAGGAGCAAATAGGGCAGCCGTAGCGGTTAATGCTCCGGGGATACCAGCCACTCGGTAGCCCGCAAATGTCCCTAGGACAGCAATCGGACCTGGAGTTACTTGGCTGATGGCTACACCATCAAGAAACTGTTGTTGGGTTAACCAACCCAAATCATTAACTAGATGTTGGTTGAGAATGGGAATGAGGACAAACCCGCCTCCAAAGAAGACAAAGCCTACTTTGAGAAACACCCAAGCTAGCATTAGTAAATTTACGGATGCAACGGCATTGATAGTTGCGAAAATAACAGGATAATTATGGGGTAGTAGTTGGATAACAGGGGGTAAAAGTAAGAATAATTTATTCTGGGTATGATGTGATTGACTGCGGTTTAGTTTGAATAGCCATCCCATCAAACCAGCGATCGCTAAAATCCACAGGGTATTAATATGGGTTAAACTTCCTAAACAGGCTGCTAAACATAGTCCCAAGGCAATCTTTGAGCGAATGGCTTTGCGTCCAATAGACCAAGCTGCACTCATAATCATGGCGATTACCACCGGAGCAATACCCGTTAAAGCTGTTTTAAGGGAAGGGATTGACTGGAAGGAGAAATATAACCATGAAAGCAAAATTACCACAATAATAGAAGGTAAGAGAAAGGCAATTTCCGCCACCAGTGCCCCTACTAATCCAAAGGTGCGATAACCAATAAAAATAGAAGTATTGACAGCCAAAGGTCCGAGGATTTGCCCCAAACCAACACCGTGTAAAAATTCTTCCACCTCTAAGCAATGCAGCCGCTCAACCCATTCACGTTCTAAAAGGGAAATGATGGCTATTCCTCCCCCAAATCCGATGGTACCAACTTTCATTAAAGAAAGTGCCATTTTTAACAGAGTTATTTGCTCCCCAGTGGATTTGGATGTTTTATCCATAGTAGAATTTTCAGTTTAGTTCAGCTAAACCAAAGCACCCAGCAACTTGGGGATGGATTAATAGCCCAGAAATAGTAGCATGAACATAGGCTTCATCCCTAGCAGTGGCAGGTCGTTGTTGTTGCCACCGATATATAATCTGACTGGGAGAAGGAGACATAACCAGTATTTGATCCCCCAAGCGGACGGCTTCAGCCAGGTCATGGGAAACTAAACAAGCAGCCAAATTGCGATCGCTCAACAATCTCAACAGCATCTCCTGAAATTCTCGCCTTCTACCAATATCTAAACCATGAAATGGTTCATCTAACAATAGCAAATCCGGGTTAATTGCCAATGCTCGACCCAAAGCCACCCGTTGCTGCATACCACCACTGAGTTGATGGGGGTAATATTCTAGAAATGCTTCTAAACCCAGTTGTTTGGCTAACAGCCTGGAGGAGCGATGGCGTTCTTGTTTAGGGATACCCTTGGCTTTGAGTCCAAAAGCAAGATTTTCCAGAGTTGTTTGCCAAGGAAGCAGTCGCGGTGACTGGAAAACATGGGCAATGCAACTAAATTCATTGTGAATGACTCCCCCACAAGGTTGAATTAAACCCGCCGCAATTCCCAGCAGAGTAGTTTTACCACACCCAGAAGGTCCAGTTAAGCACAGCACTTGTCCCGGTGCTAAGGAGAGGCTAATGGCATCGAGGATGGGACGGTGGTTGTATTTGTAGCAAATGCGATCGAGAACTAACAAGGCACTAAAAGAGTTTAGATTTTAGATTGAGGTCAAATTTGCCATTGTTGGGGTAAGTCGCCAAGGTTCTAATCGGCGACGGAGGGGGCGTAAAATTAGGTATTCAGATATCCAAATTAAAATGACAACAACAGCAATCCAAGCCATCACCTCATCTGTGTCCAAGTTAATACGAGCAAGGTTTAACTCAGCCCCAATACCGGTTTCCGAGGATAATAATTCCGCCATCACAGCCACCCGCCAAGCCAGTCCTAGTCCTGCGACTAGGGAGGGGAAAAGGTAGGAAAGTAAATGGGGAAAATAAAGGTCAGTTAACAGTAAACTGTTGGGGGCGCGAAACATACGAGCCATTTCTAATAAAGGCTTGGGAAATGTGCGGATTCCTTCTACCACCCCAAGAAAAATAATCGGGAGAGTAGCCACCGTAATGGTGAAAATTGGAGTTCCATTACCGCTACCAAACCAGAGCAATGCCAGAACAATCCAAGCAATAGGGGGAATACCTTGCAAGGCACTAATCACCGGACTAATTGCCTGTCGCAACCAAGACTGAATGCTGGCGATAATGCCCAGAATAATACCTAGAAACACAGCTAGAGTGAAGGCACTAAGCAGATGGAAGCTAGTGGTGAAGATAGCAGTGCCTAACTTTCCCGTTGTTGCCAAACCTGCAAAAGCAGCCCAAGTTTCCAGGGGAGAAGGCAAGACCACACTACCATAGTGCATTGCCCCGAACTGCCACAAGACCAAAAAAATAGCCAATCCCACTAGTTCCGGCAAAATAGCCCTGACAAGACGCAAAGATTTTTGACTGCAATGATTTGAGTTCATGGGATGGGAATTAACATCCTCAATGCCTTTATGATGCTTATACAAAATTTATCTGTTGTCAAAAGACAGAATGTCAAACTATATAGCAATTTTAACTTCGATGCAATACAGGGGCTTATGTCTGGTACACGTGGGGCGGTTTTTCCGTTAGCGAAGCTAGGCTGAAAGCCTTAGGCTGCCGGATTTTTACACGTTTAGACCCAACCGAATTTTCGTCTCTCACCACAGTTTTACTGGGATAAATCTAAAGTCTAAATATTGTATGACAAGTTGTCTTTTGACATTTTTGTTTATTTTCTCCAAAAATATCTCAATATCAAAGTTATGAGTTCATGTCATCCCTTGGGAGTCTGGAACTTGGGTGTGAGGAGTGTTGATGTTAAAAAGTTGGTGGGGTGTTTTGGGAGTGAGTTCCCTAGCTTTGTGTGGGGCTTTCGGTATACCTGATCAGATAAGTGCAAAGGAAGTTGAGCCAGGTACTTTTGAGTATTCCTTAGAAAAACAACCATTAGAGCAAGTCACTTCCGTTTCCCAACTGCGGGATGTTTTCCCAGGAGACTGGGCTTATGAGGCACTGCGTAACTTGGTAGAAACTTATGGCTGTATCGCTGGTTATCCCGATGGTACTTTCCAAGGTAACCGGGCTATGACTCGTTATGAATTTGCTGCCGGCTTGAATGCTTGCTTAGAGCAGATTCAGGGTTTGATTGCCGCTAATACTGCCGATATTACCACTAAACAAGACTGGGAAACTTTGCAAAGACTGCTTCAAGAGTTTGCAGGGGAATTAACTACTTTAAGACAAAGGATAGATAATCTTGAAACCCGCTCGGCATCGTTGCAAGAACGTCAATTTTCTACTACCACGAAACTAACCGGAGAAGCAGTTTTTTCTCTTAGCAGTGCTTTTGGAGATGAAAAAGCGGATAACAGTGGTCAGGAAATTGCTGATAACCTTGTCTTCAATGACCGAGTTCGCCTCTTTCTAAAGACTAGTTTTACCGGCAAAGACCTCTTGTTAGTTCGTTTAGATGCCCTCAATGCCGAACCCTTTGGAGTTAGGGTAACCGGCACCAATATGTCTCGTTTATCCTTTGATTTAAATACGAATAATCAAGTAAAGATTGGTAACTTATTCTACCGTTTCCCCCTTAATAAACGCTTACGAATCACCCTTGATGCTGTCGGTCGCTATCCGGTTAATTTACCTAAATATAATCCTTTCTTTGCTAATCCCATAACTGGCTCTATTTCCCGGTTTGGTCGCTTCAATCCCATCTATTACCAAGGCATATTAGGGGCAGGTGTCACCGCTACTTATAAAATTAATGATGCGGTTAATTTCTCTTTAGGATATTTAGCCAGAAATTCTAACAACCCTGAAGACGGAAATGGCTTGTTTAACGGGTCTTATGGGGCTTTGGCTCAATTAGGCATTAAACCAAACAATAAGATTAATTTAGGACTGACCTATGTGCGGGCTTACTATCCCGGGGGTAAAGCCTTTGTATCTGGAGCCACTGGTAGTCGTTTAGCTAATGCCCCTTTTGGTTCCCTAGCCACTTCAGCCGACCAATTTGGATTTCAATCCAGCTTTCGCCTTAGCCCCTCTTTTACCCTTTCTGGTTGGTTAGGTGTAACTCTGGCTCATGCTGAAACTGGTGGTGTGGGTTTTCAAGGTGCTGGGGTGAATGACAATGATAACGCTACTATTGTCAACTGGGCAGTTACCTTGGCTTTCCCTGACTTAGGTAAAAAAGGCAACTTGGCTGGATTTGTCTTCGGGAACCCACCGCGAGTAACCAGTAATGATAGCGGTCCCGATAATCCCGACACTCCCTGGCATCTGGAAGGTTTTTATCGCTACTCAGTGACGGACAATATCAGTATTGCTCCTGGTTTATTGGTGATTATCAATCCAGAAGGAAACAGCAATAATGACACTATTTATGTGGGCACAATTCGTACTGTCTTTAAATTCTGAGGTGCGTGGCACACTTTTAATTTTTCATGTAGTTTGCTTCCCGCGTTAGCGGCTAAAGGACTGCCTTCTGCTATAAATATAAAAATACGATCAAAATCCAACTTAAGTTGATGGTGTTACAGTGGTTGGAATTGTCATTGTTTCCCATAGTAAACGGCTAGCTGAAGGTGTGCGAGAACTAGCAACCCAGATGGTTCCGAGTGAAGTGGCTGTGGCAGTCGCAGCTGGTATGGATGACCCCGAAAACCCCCTAGGGACTGATGCTATGCAGGTCTATGAAGCGATCGCATCTGTGTATACTGATGATGGTGTATTGGTATTGATGGATTTGGGTAGTGCTGTAATGAGCGCGGAAATGGCTCTGGAGTTTTTACCCGATGAACAACGCCAAAATGTACATCTTTGTGCAGCACCTCTGGTAGAAGGGACAATTGCAGCGGTGGTTGCGGCTGCATCGGCTCAAGATATACAGCATGTCATGGCTGAAGCCCAAGCAGCATTGACGGCTAAAGCAACTCAATTGGGTTCTACCCCTATTTCTCCGCAATCTGAGGAGGAGCAGGAAACAGGACAGGGGAAAGAGATACAGCTATTTGTCCGTAATGCTTTGGGTTTACACGCCCGTCCCGCAGCTAAATTTGTGGCGACATCGGGAAAATTTCAAAGCAAGATTTGGGTAAAAAATTTAACTAAAGGCTCAGAATTTGTTCGTGGTGATAGTATTAATCAAGTTACCACCTTAGGGGTACATCAGGGGGATAAATTAGCGATCGCTGCTGATGGAGTTGATGCTGATGCAGCCCTATTGGCGTTACGGACATTAATAGAAGGTAACTTTGGTGAAGATGATGTCGCTCCCGTACCTGCCCCTGTCTCCCCTCCTCCCCTGGTATCTACATCTCCCTCCCTCCAAGGAATCCCCGCTTCTGGTGGGGTGGCGATCGCTCCCATCCTTAATTTTCTCCCAGCCCCACTAACTGTCGATGGCAGTACATCGGAATTTATCCCGCAATTACTCGCAGATGCTCCAGAGATAGAGTGGCAAAAACTACATAGTGCCTTGCGATCGGCACAGCAGGAAATTCAAACCCTGTTATTCCATACTGATACGCAAATTGGTGATGCGGAAGCTGGGATTTTTGATGCTCATTTGCTATTGTTGCAAGACCCGATGGTAATTGAAACGGCTCACAAGTATATCTTTGAACATAATTTCCAGGCAGCAACCGCTTGGCAAACAGTAATGGATGAAGTTGCAACTAACTACCGTCAACTGGAAGATCCTTACTTGCAAGAACGGGTAGCTGATGTGGTGGATGTGGGTCAAAGGGTGTTGCGTTTATTACTAGGTAGACCTGTTAATAGGTTAGATATCTCTCAACCTGCCATTGTGGTGGCAAATGACCTTACCCCCTCAGATACGGCGGGTTTAGACCCTAGTAAGGTACTGGGAATTTGTATTACCTCTGGTAGTGCCACCTCCCATACCGCCATTATTGCCCGTTCCTTGGGTATTCCGGCGGTTGCGGGTGTACCATCATCAATTTTGCATTTAGCAGATGGGACTATGGTGGCAATGGATGGTGAAACTGGTACGGTATGGGTAGAGCCAGATGTGGAAACGGTCAACTTCTTACAGAGCAAACAAAATACCCAGCAATTAGCCCAACAGCAAGCATTAACCATTGCCCATCAACCAGCTACAACCATTGATGGCAGTCATATCAGTATATTTGCGAATATTACTAGTATTAATGATATTCAGTCTGCCTTGGATTTGGGGGCTGAGGGTGTGGGATTATTCCGCACCGAGTTCTTGTATATGGATAGAGATACCCCACCATCAGAGACAGAACAACTAGCAGTTTACCAGGCGATCGCCCAAGCTTTGGAGAATCGTCCCTTAATTATTCGCACTTTGGATGTGGGGGGAGATAAACCATTACCCTATTTAGATTTACCACCAGAAACTAATCCTTTTCTGGGTGTGCGAGGGATTCGTTTTTGTTTGCAGCACCCGCAAATATTGAAAACTCAGTTGAGGGCTATTTTACAGGCTAGTGCGGGACAGAGCATGAAAGTGATGTTTCCCATGATTGCAACTATGGCAGAAATCCAAGCAGCCAAGGCAATTTTGGCAGAAGTAAAGTCAGAATTGCAGCAAGCCGATATTCCCTTTGATACAGCAATGGAACTGGGGATAATGGTAGAAGTACCCTCAGCAGTTGCCATCGCAGATAAATTAGCAACAGAAGTAGACTTTTTTAGTATTGGAACTAATGACCTGAGCCAGTATATCATGGCAAGCGATCGCACAAATCCCTTGGTAGCAAATTTAGCCGATCCTTTGCATCCATCGGTATTGCGAACCATCCAGCAAACAGTCCAAGCAGCCCATCAAGCAGGGATTTGGGTAGGTTTGTGTGGGGAATTGGCAACCGAACCTCTAGCAGCACCAATTTTATTGGGATTGGGGCTAGATGAGGTGAGTTTAAATGCTCCAGGGATACCTAGATTAAAACAAGCGATCGCTCAATTAACATTACCCCAAACCCAAGCGATCGTTCAAGCAGCATTGCAGGCAGATGAGCCTACCCAGGTACGGGAATTAATTGCAGATGCTTTATCTCAAATAATTTGACCATTAATATGATGTCAGTTTAACCAACTTTGGGGGTTAAATTCCCCTGCTTCTACAAGCAGCGCGTTTTGCGTCGGGGTAAAATCCCCGTTGCTCTCACACAATTCGCTCATTCTAAATTCGCTCATTCTAAATTCTGAGTATGATATTTTTTTGTCTGGAGAGGTATAAACTAACAGAAAACCTATGTAAAATTACTGCAAAAAAATACTTTTCACAGATAAATTATACGGAAAACTACAATTTTTTCAGGATGAAAGTAACAGTTTATCAATAAAAATACAATCACTGTATTTTGCATGGATACTGTTACTCTTAGATTAAAGCATATACTTTTTCTGACTTCAGCAGTTGTTATGCTTCCTGACACAGTTGTGAGCCAGGAAAACAATACAGCACCAATTGAAGAATTCAGCAAATCAGAATCATCATCAAATCCCTATTCAGTTAATACACCTGACTCTATATCTGTCACCATTCCCGAACCGGAATCTTTTCAAGATTTATCAGAGTTAGGAGGTTATTCCCAGAATCGGGAAACTTTATTAGTTCAACAAACAAGAGTAAGGGATTTAGCCTCTGAGAATAGCAATAAACAGCCTTGTACCCCCGTAAATATTGGAGATGTAGAGTTTACAAAGTTAGTAGATTTAACCTCTAATAAGAGTAATCAAAAACCTTGTATTCCTACTAATATTGGACAACCAGAATTTTCTAGTCAAGGTTTACAACAACAAACAGATGTTTCAGAACTGGAGAAACAGCAAATACCTCCAAAGTCTGATGATTCCACAAATTTTCCTTTAGTGGCGAAACTAGATAAAAAACCAGCAGCTATAAAAGATAAAGAAAAATCCTCAAGCGATCCAAAATATATCGATCCACCTTATATTGTTCCCAACAAAAAAGTAAATCCTTTGACAACAAAATTAATACTAAACGGTCAAAGTATTAATCACCTAACAACAGGAGAGTTCGTTGGTGCAGTTAGTTTAGGTGATGGTCGGAATACTAGTTTTGATATTAATGGTATTCTCAAGCTCGATGGTGAAATTGAAAAAAGTGTGAGCAGGGAAAATATTCTTGTCAGGAAGCAAACTGGTAGCTATATACAGTTACAAACAGTTAATCAAAAAAGGCAAATTTCAGTTAATACTAAACAGCCACAAACTTTAACAGGTATAGATATTCAGTTAAGTCTGATTGGCTCTTGTATTGAAGATCCAGATAACCTCTGTACATTTACTCCAAGTCTTGTTACTGATGAAAATTTAATCGACCCTACATCTCTACAACCAACAAGATTTTTGTCACCGAATCAATTTGGAGATGTAGTAACGCCAGAATCATTTGCAGCTATCCAAGAGCCTGGTTTTCAAAGTGGAGCTAATGGACAAGAAGTTGGCGTAAATTTATCTTTTCCTAACACTGGTTCTTCATTTGGAAATACTCAATTTGATAGAGGTTTTATAACTAGAAAAGAAACTACAACAAATACTTATTCGGCATTTTATTCTACAGTTAGACAAGTTTTTAAAGCAAATGATAAAAAAGCTGTTGTTGGTCGCACTGTACGTGGATTTGGATTTGTCTTAAATGATGATAACTCATTACTAAATTCTAGTTTACAACTAGCTAATGTACTTTTACCTAATGCTGACCCTCAGATTAAATCTGGAGCTAATCCCGCTAAAAAAAATATTAACACCAATTTATTCTTTGCTGTTAATAATGTATGGCGACCAAATAATAGTTTGACTATTTATCATGCTGGTCTTGGAGAAGCTAAAACCCCACAAAAAAGGATTAAAAATATTAATCAACTTTCTCCTGCTAGATATTACAGTATCTGGCTTGGTATGTCTCCAGTCAAAAAGATCAATATTTCTGGCAATTCTCGTTATCAAATCATAGGAGATCCCAGAATTACTACTGCAGGTGGCTCAGAAGGGGGAGCAGATTTTAATGGTAGTTTTATATCTGAGATTGATGGTCAAAGATTTACCAATGCTAACTTAGAGAATGTTTACAGCCAAATTTATTTAACAGGATTACAACGAGATGCTAATTTGTTGAATTCTAGTAATTTTCAAACAGTAAATAATTACTACCCACATATTAGTATTAGTGGCAATATCACTGATAGTCAAGATATTTTTAGATACTATGGAGGTTTAATTACATCAGAAAAATTGAAAGCATATCTCGGTGCAGATTTTACTCGCAATACACCCAATGGTTGGACTTATTCATTAGGGGGAATTGCATATACAAACCCAGATAGAGATTATTATAGTCAAGTACAAGGTAGTCTTTCTAAAAGAATAAATCTAAACCAAAAATCTTTGCTGTTATTGTCTACTGGCTTTAATTATGCTTTTGATGGTGATACTAAGGTTGACGGGGTAGAAATTAGTAACTCTGTTAGTTCTTTAAGACTAGGAGCAACAGTAAGATTTGGATCATTGACTCTAGGTTTAGTTAATTATTTTGGAGATATACTACCAAATTCAATTGATAATTCTTTACTAGTTAACTTAGGGATTAGACTGAGTAATAATTTTCAGATATCGGGATACTATAAACCTATTGACGAAAGCAACAGCAGTTCTCGTTATGGAGCTAGTGCTACTTGGAAACTAAGTAATAATGTTAAAAGTCCTATTGTTTCAGTATCGTGGACTAATAATGAATATAAATTTGGTACTGATGGTGGAGGTAATAAATTGAATATAAACGACAATAGGTTTACGTTTTTATTAAAAGGCTTGTTCTAGATTTACAACTATTTTCAGATGAGTAAACTACCCTGTAGGGGGTTTAGCATTGCTAAACCCTTACATTTACATGTGGTGCGAGCAAATAAAAACTGCTGTAATACCATTTGATTTTATTGATGATACAAATAAATTATTTGGTCGTCAGGCTTGTACTACATATTTATGAAAAGACGAGCGGACTTGCCTTATAGAAAAAGTCCGCTCATATATTAGATAAAGTTTATCCCTGTAGCCCTAGGTTTTAAGCCTATAGCCGTTTGGTGAAAACGAAAGTATTGATTATTAGAGACCGACATTTACAACGGTTTCGTTTTCTTGAGCTGCATCGTTATCACCTTGCATGGTGTCTACATCTACGTTTTTATTATCGCTTCCTACTGCAGTACCTGTGATAGAAAATGCATTACCCTTCTGTTGTATGGCTCCGGTAGCTGTTGCGGAACCAGCACCTGTTGCTGCATTGACACCTAATAATTCAGGTTGATTGCCAGCACCATTTTTTAGCTGTATTACAGCAGCAGTATTACCATTAGGTGAGTTAACAACACCAGTTTGTCTGTTGATAGTATCAGCCAAAGCAGCAGAGGACATACCGAAAATACCAGCGGAAGCAGCAATTACAGCAACTGCTAATTTTTGATTAAATTTCATGGACATTCTCCTGTTTGAAGTGATATAGTATATATTGAGATATTTCTATGTTTGGAAATATCCTCAAAGAGTTAGACAATTTGACTAGCAAAGTAATTTCACATCTACCAATTGCGTATTCTTAAGTAATAGTAGTTACGCCACTACAAATTACTTAATCTTATATCCACTAGAATCAATCCGTCGGCCGCACGGATGGACGTAGAATATAGTTATTTGAACGCAAACTTCAATTGATAATGGTAATACCGCCAGTATTGCCATACAATCACTTGTTTATTGGTGAAATTGAAATTGCTACGCAAGTCAATTATTTCAGATTGCAAGAGTAATAAAATATACCCTTGTTTGTGTAAGCAGGATTACTGTGTTTTTTCTGCTGCACATTTTTATATTAAAGCATTGGTTATTTTTTTTCTAGGTGTTTGAGTAAACAACTAGGTAAATTTGTCAAAAATATATATAAAACTAATCAAAAGTAAAGAATATGTAAACCTCTGGATCATACTCCGGATGTATCTGAATTACCTGAAACCCTTGTTATAGCTAGATTTGCAACTATTAAGATATAATAGCGGTTTTCAGCTGAATGGAATACAAATAAAGCTGATAAAATTCTTATGGGCAGGGATTTACATCTCACAATACTGTATTAAACTCAAGTGAAAACCGCTACAATGCAGAAGGCAAAAATATGCATTTGTATTTTTTGCATATTTCTGCATCTTATCTCAGAATATTTTCTGATGAGAGTATAAGTTAAGACACTACCACATGACTCAGTTCATCGGGAGTGAGGTGGGAGTGGACTACTTGACCATCAATAAACCAAGCTATTCTTTGGGTGTGACGAGCTACTTCTAACTCGTGAGTGACCATTACCACAGTCATACCACTAGCATTAAGTTCGCCAAAGATTGCTAATACTTCTTGGGTGGTATGGGAATCAAGAGCACCTGTGGGTTCATCAGCTAAAAGTAATACTGGGTGATTGACAATAGCGCGAGCGATCGCTACTCTTTGTTGTTGTCCCCCGGAAAGTTGGGTTGGTTTATTATGCAGACGTTTTTCTAAACCAACTCTGGTGAGTGCTTCTGTGGCTCTGTCATGACGTTCTTTAGATGATACGCTCGCATATACCATCGGTAACATGACATTTTCTAGGGCGCTGAGTTGGGGTAAAAGATGGAATTGCTGGAATACAAAGCCAATTTTTTGATTGCGGATGTGAGCCAATTGTGTATCATCCATTTGGGCAACATCTACATTATCTAGATAATAATTGCCAGAAGTGGGACGATCTAAACAGCCAATAATATTCATGGCTGTGGACTTACCAGAACCGGATGGTCCCATAATGGAACAATATTCCCCCGTTTCCACAATTAGATTGACATCGTTAAGTGCGCGAACTTCTGTGTCACCACTGCCATATATCTTAAAAATATGCTCTAAGTGAATAATTTTTTTGGTAGGTGCGGTGATAATTTGTGAGCCTTGGGTATTAAAATGTTGGTTCATGGTTAACACGGCTATTTCAATTCTGGAAATCTCCTAATGTGGGTTAATCCAAAATCTCCAATTCATATTGACAGATAGATACAAAATAGGTTCCGCACGCTCACGGAACCTCAACTTGAATATAGATAGTTAACTCACAGTGGAAACTGAGTAAGCTACAAAAATTAAACTACCAACTAAAGCTAGACCTAAAATGCTCAGAAAAATATAATTGCGTTTTTGACTTGCTGTTGGTGGTTCTGCTTGATAAACCTTGGGTTCGCGAGCAAAATTGTTGAGACGACCACCTTCTTCGTTTGTGTAGGGCATAAATAAATTCCTTGTTCCCGTTTTTTGTATTATGTTACAAAAACGTAATTTATGCTCACAGTTGAGGAAACAGTTATTCACATTACTTCATCTAGCTGTATTAGTGAGCAATATCAAAAGAATCATGGATTCTTACCAAGAAAATGGTTTTGGTTTGTGGGCAACTATTTATAAGAGCCAAAGCCTACTGATTGGTAGATGTGGATTGATTACCCAGCAGGTAGATGGGCAAAAAGAAGTAGAAATTGGTTATTTGTTGGCTCAGGAATATTGGGGTTGTGGTTTAGCCACAGAAGCTGCGATCGCTATTCGTAATTACGCTTTTACAGAACTAGGTTTACATCGCCTCATATCCCTCATCGATCCCAGAAATATTGCATCCCAAAAAGTAGCGCTCAAAAATGGGATGAAATATGAAAAAACTTCCCAAATGTGGGGCAAAAATGTATGTGTTTATACGATACAGCGCAAATAAATGAGATATGCTAGCGAAGCCCTTTACTTTTACTCTTATGGCGAAAATTTCCGCCATAGAAGCACCAGAGCGGTAGGTAATTGTCCATTGGTTAACTGCATTTGCTTGGAATTCATTGCAGTTATGATTTGATCATTGGGAAGTTACTCCGCCCTGGTGATTTACTTTTTATTACACGGAGAATCTCACCCTGGGAGATTGGCAAATACCTTCTCAACTAAAGCCTTTGCCTTCAAATCCAAACTTAACCAATCTACCTCACCATTTTGATCAATTAAATCCAGATCAATCTCAACCTTCTCATTTTCTGGGGAGTAGTCGCAAAAGCATACTTGATAACATAAGTCCCACAGATCCACAGTCACTTGTTGCTCTTGACGTTGCAAACACAGATGGTATCCTGGATGGGGCATTGGTAAAGTAGCTAGATGCTCTCTAATTTGTTCTGCTTTTTCTGAGGTGGCGGTTTCCAATGTTTGTAACAACTGAATCACAAGGGTTTGAGTCTCGCTGTCTACACCCTCTGGCCAGATTAATATATCTTTGTACGTCCCTGTCCAAGCAGATGTATCTAACAGCTTGCGAATATTATCTATTAACCGAATGAAGGACGGTTGCATCAGCATTTCAGCTTGCTGCCATGTAACTGAGTTGGTAATTCTAGGTAGCATTGGAAATAAATATCAGGTATTGAAACAAAAATTAACAATAAATTTTGACCAAAAGTCGCTGTATCCGTGCAAATATTTTCTCAAACTAGCGGATTTTATCGAGGAAAACATGGAGATATTTATTATTGCCATCCATTGGTATTGGGTGTTAACACTGGGGAAAGAACATGATAGGCAAGCTACTAGATTATCGCTACAAATTAATTAGAGTCCTAGCTACTGGAGGATTCGGTGAAACTTACATTGCTCAGGATACCAAGCGTCCAGGCAATCCTATCTGTGTAGTCAAGCATCTCAAACCTTCCAGTCCCGATCCCCAAATTTTCGCTACAGCCAAGCGTCTATTCAACAGTGAGGCAGAAACATTAGAAAAACTGGGTAATTACCCTCAAATACCCAGATTGTTGGCTTATTTTGTGGAAAACCAAGAATTTTACTTGGTACAAGAATTTATTGAAGGACATCCCCTAAGTGAAGAATTAGTTCCTGGGCAGGGTTGGAAGGAAATTCAAGTTGTTCACCTTTTACAAGAAGTATTGGGGATTCTCAAGGTTGTCCATAACCAAGAGGTAATTCACCGCGATATTAAACCAGATAATATCATCCGTCGCGCTACTGATAAGAAATTAGTTTTAGTTGATTTTGGGGCGGTAAAACAACTACGCAATTCCTATTTATCCCCCGGAAATAATCCAACGGCAACGGTGGCGATTGGGACTCCTGGTTATATGCCTACAGAACAGGGCCAGGGAAAACCCCGTCCCAATAGCGATATTTATGCTTTGGGTATGATTGCTATTCAGGCATTAACAGGGGTTTCACCTATAGATTTTCCAGAAGATCCTGATACGGGAGAAATTCTCTGGCAACATTTAGTATCGGTAAATAAAGAGTTGGCAGCAATCTTAACTAAAATGGTGCATTATCATTTTAAAGATCGCTATCAAAGTGCCACCCAAGCACTAGAAGCATTGCAACCGCTCTGTACCTCCTTTCCCCAGGATTTCCCCCAGACTTCAGCAATTGTACTGCGATCGCCCCATTCCCAACAAAAGACAGTAGCCCTAGCACCAGCCAATCATAACCAAGGTAAACTGGCTGCTACTAACCCCTCTGAACCGCCTAAAGCTCCCCATCGCTTCGATTTTTTACAGTTGTTAATTTTGATTGGTTTAGTCGGTGGTGCGGCAGCTATTACCCCCACAGTGGTTAATAATATGGAGAATATAGCTGCTAACTTTGTTCGTAGGGATAGTGGAAATAAAACTTGCTTGGCAGTTATTGTTGGCAATTCTAATATTCGTTCTGAACCTAGTGCCCTTGACCCTGGTAACATTGTGAAAACTGTTACTGATGATACTGGTTTTGAAGTCACGGGCAAGCGTACCAAAAACCAATGGATACAGGTGAAATTAGCCTCTGGAACTCCTGCTTGGGCACATACGGATGTGATTAAAAACAAGTCAGAGTGGGTTGACTGTCTGCGGGATATGGGAGTAGCAATTAAAACTGTGGATGAAAAGGGCTTAATTAGTGATGCCCCTAAAGGCAGAGGCGCGAGGCGTGAACCCTCAGTAGTACAGTCCCAAGCGAAAGTAAAACAGACTACAGCAACAAATACAGTTACACCTGACCCTACCCCCAGGGAACCGGCTACTAAGCTTTTGGAGCAAGCAAGAAAGAAATATGAATCAGGGGATTTTTTCGGAGCGATCGATTTGCTAAAATCTATTCCTCAAAATGCCTCTGACTTCCAGGAAGCTGCGTCAATTATGTCCCAATGGCAAAAGGATTGGACAAAGGCAGAAGCTCTATTTAATGACATTAATCAGGCAATGGAGGATGGACAATGGGAACGAGTCAAAGATTACCAAAAGCATCCAGAAAAGTTGCCTGATATTAAATACTGGCGGAATAAGATAGAACCTTTATTAAAAGAAGCTGGGGATAATATTCCTCAACAAAAATCTCCTGCTAAACAAACCCCCGATCAGCCAAAAAATTTACTCCAAAGACTTTTACAGCGCTCTAGACCTGAGTCTAAAATTACTGAAGAAGACAGTAAAAATACTAGTAATTAGGGCTTGCTGTTCGCGTAGCGCAGCGTTAGCTGTAAAATTCCCTTGGTGGGGATAGGCAACAGGCAACAGGCAACAGGCAACAGTTTTAGCCTTATTGTTGACAATTTTTTGAACTCCAATAAATTGTCACGACTCGCGCTACCCAGAGCGACTGTCGTCGTCGCGGTGAGTTAGTACTCCATCCCTTTTCCCCGACTTGAAGTAACTAACGAACCCTTTAGGGGGTCGCTCGTCAATGCAAGATTTTTAAGCCTTATACCCCTACTCTCTTGCACTTTTTGCGACAAAAATAGTCTGAAAAGCTTACAATATAAGAGTTTTAAAGTTATTCATCAGACCCTAATTAGGGCTTGGTGACTACGGTGAATCTAATAACTTGCAGCATTCTCAATGAGTCCATATTTCCGCCTAGGAATGAAATTCCCAGGCTCAAAGGCAAAGTCTGATAAATCAGACTAGTGGTTCATCGCACTAATTTTGATTGGTAAATGAATATCTCAATTTATCTTCTCTCCCTCTGACTTTGCGCTCTACCCTACTCTTCGAGAAGCCACTGCGTGTCTACGGGAAGCCACTTCGTGTCTAATGCGCCTTTGTGGTTAATTCCTTCACCTCTCAGAACTAATGGGACAAAGCACTACTTAATTTCTTTAGCCGTTTCAGTATTTTCTATTAGCCGATCCCTAATTTGTGTTAAGTAATCTTGCGTATCAACAGGACACCGTGGTGCTGGAAGTTCTGTATTCGGCCAGTCTGGTAAATAATGGCAAGGACAAATTACTGCTGGCATCCCTAAGCTACGCATCGCTATAGGCATATTACAGCGAGAACATTGATTCATTTCCCAAGCTGGTGTGAGCAGTTCGGCAATGGTTTGATGGGTTCCTTCTAAATAACAATCACCTGTTTCGGTTGAGATAATTTGTTGCCAGCATTGCTCAAATTCATCGCTATAGCGATCGCCAGCGATTACCGTTTTCGGTAATAATACAATATTGCCTTTATCAATTACTACACTCTTCCCCAACTGAAACCAGTAGGAAAGATACTTTTTCACTTCTTGTTGATTAGCCATAGTAAAATTTTATATTTTTTACTAGGGATTTTAAACAGTCAATTTGGAATAAAAAGTTAAGAGTCATGCAATGAAAGGATTTTGGATTTTTAGATTGCTGTTTATGCTCTTTATTTATATACCCTAGCCTTTCTTCTATGTTATACCGATTCAATCAACGATCGCAACACCTCCCTCGGTAGAGACGTAGCAATGCTACGTCTCTACAAGAATCTATTTGTCCCATTCTTTTTAAAATTGGTATTAATCTCGCTTCTTAGGGGCAAATTAAAAATTGTAGTTCGTTAATTTGTCTGAATTATTGTTAAGTTAAGTCATAAATTATTTTTCATATTTGGTAATGGACAGCCCAATTGGGAAAGATTGAGGACATATCCTCCTGTAACCAAATAAACGGTATTAGATAAAGCACTCAACTGGCGTACCAAAGCACCAAGGCGATCGCGAAAAGTTCGACCCATTGGATAAGCAGGAACCACACCCCAGCCAGTTTCCTCGGCGACAAAAATCATCTGAGCGGCCACCAATTCGACAGTGTCCAAAAACTCTTGGACGGTCTTTGACCAACTAGCTTCATCCGCAGCCAGATAATTTGCTACCCAAGTACCTAAAGAATCTACTAATATACAACTATTAGGTTGAGCATCTGCCAGGGTGGAAGATAAGTCACAAGGAACCTCCAAAGTTATCCATGCTTCTGGTCTACGCTGCTGGTGCTGTTGAATGCGTTGTTGCCATTCTTCATCACTATCATCGTGGGTCGCCGTAGCTATATATACTACTGACCTTTGCGATCGCATTGCTAAGGTTTCTGCCCATTCACTTTTTCCCGAACGGGCAGGTCCAGTTACCAGCACAATGTTACTCAAAACTTTTTCCTCAATGTATAGATTTTTCGCCAGTTAGCAGTTAGATATCATATTTTTTTATCTTTAGGGGTAGGATTTTTACCAGAAGTGTAACGAGAGGGTGAAAGCCCCTGAGAAAGAGCAACACAGTTGCGTGTTTCGTGCTTCAGACAGGGGATGGAACCCGATACGGCGGGATTTATCTCGCCGTTTAATAGTAAAATCAAAAGTGTGAGTAAGGGTTTCATCTACACGTAGAACTGTCCTAGTACGGAGAAATACCTGCATATAGGAAACAACGGTTGCGACATGCAACGGCAGTATGACTACATCACTGCAAGCAATGGCAGGACAGGGAGTGTACCATTCTGGCATAGTGATAAAACCTCCAGAAAGCTAAAAAAAGTAAGCACAATCTGCATGGCTTAACGCCAGTGTAAGTGAGTGTGTAGGGGTGCTTTGACTCACCCCACCCGGATTTATATCTGGGTGACAGCTAATCAGAAGCGAAACAACCAGGCTTTAGCCTGTTGTGTAGCATCCTTTTAGAATCCCCTCGCCTTCAGCCAGGGGAGCAGTCAACCCCAAATATTATTTAATGGATAGGGTGAACAATTAACCGCATAACCAGCATCAGGGTTACTTTTTTGATCGGGGATAAAAAAAATACTCTTTCCCATCTTCCGGAAAGTCTCTTATAGGAGTAAACTAGGTTGCGGTGAACACCGAGGGGAGTTCCCCTCCGTTGTAGCAACTGCCCATGGCATCTACATCTTGCATCATTCATCCTGTAATCAGTAGTGCATTATTAAACACCATCAGGTCATGCAAACTGTGGGTATATTTTTATGAAAGTAAGCTTAAAACGCATAGAGGCAACTTTACATGATTTAGGACGTGGCAGGGTTTCCACTTCCGAAACTAGTAGTAACTCCAAGCGACCTTTATCTTTTCGGATTAGCGTTGGGGCACAATCAATGGACGCATCAAATCCCCAAGTATCCAAGACAGAGGAAAACGAGGTATCTACTGATGGTAATTTCTTTCATCAGGATATTTCTGTACAGACGTTTCCCACCCAACCAGGCGAGGAGGAATTACCCCATCTACCAAAGTTCAAAACTGCTAGTTTTAGCAGTCATCGCCATGCCGCTAACCCTGCCTTGGCCATGAATTTGTTAACAGATATTCAGTCAGATGTGGCTAAGTGGCAGACGGAACTAAAAACCATTGTCCGACAAATTCAAGATATTTACCTGGAAGGACCAGTTGTCAATGGTTGGTTAGAGTCCCATGAAAAAGAGTCAGCAACAAATGGAACAGCAACATTACGCCATGCAGAAGTTGACCGGCTGATGGACTATGTAGAAGAAATTTGTGCTGCTAGTGGGACAAAAGTGTCTTATCAACCATCCCGTGCTGGCTATCGTCTGTGTGCTTTAGATTCTGCCGGTAAAGTATGGTCTCGTCCTTGTCCTGCCGAGCAAGTACCTAGTGTGAGTATGGCAATTGCCCGTTATCAGAAATCGCGCCAACTTTTGGTACGCAAACAACATTTAGAAACCCGCCTCAGCCAACTAGCTGAAACTCTAGTAGCTTTACACGGGCACATCCAAGAATCGTAAAAATTTCCAGGCAACTCTTAACTCTTAATAGGGAACACCGGATGAGTGTGGTGGGGGATTGAACCCACCATCAATCCATACTGCTAATTGGCGGGGAGACTCAAACCCACGCTCTTGGGAGATTCTTGAATAGGGGTTAGGTTTTAGGGGTTGGGGGTTAGGGTCTTTTTCGTTGGGGATTCAAACCCCAACCAATTGTGGACACCGTGCAGACGGTGGGGTTTTAAACCCAATTGCTC
>JASJDS010000184.1 GCA_030065055.1 Calothrix sp. MO_192.B10 | reverse complement strand
CACCTCTAGTCTTGCGATCTGGTATTAATTCACCAGTTTTCTCCCACTTGCGTAATGTCTCTATGGACACACCTAGTAAGTCGGCTGCTGCTCCAATCTTAATAAATCTGTTTTCCATAATTAAATATTTTAACAGATTTTACAAGATTTGAGTTAACTGTTCTCTACCCCTAGTTTCGCTACGCTACACTAGGGGTACTTCACTGAATAGCTCGTATCGGTCACGAATGAGTGAAATATTGGAGATTTGCATCTGGTGTGGTGAATAAATTCATACCTGTATGGCTAGCTGGGAAATAGTTAGGAGTTAGGAGTTTGGAGTGAGGAGTTAGAAGTAGGGGCACTGCGGCTTGCGCCCTACAGGAGTTAGGAATATACCCAAAAATTGACCAAAAAATAGACTGGATACAAGCCCTCCGCAGTTGCTTTAAGCAGGGAAACCCCCTACCCTACGGGAACACCTCCGGTGAACGGGTTGCGCCACTCCCCTCAACGCGGGAACCCCACCAACGAACTTCTCTCCGTGCACAGGGGTGGCTTACCGCCAACGCACTGCTCTGTTGGATTCATCCGTGGAGAGTCACGACTCGCGCTACCCAGAGCGACTTCCGTCGTCGCGGGGTCGCTCGTCAAAAATGTTTTCCTTATCTCATTAGCCCCTCGATTCATCGATGGGCTAATAATTCTAAATTCTAAATTCTAAATTCTAAATTCAACAACGCCCTTGCTCCTATCTATATTTTTGTAGTACACTTGTAGTACAAAAGGTGTCGGCAAACATTACTATGCTCCTTTAGAATAGAGGTATAGTGGATAACTCAAAACCAATACCATTTTGGATTGTGAAAGAACTACTGGATAAGCTTTTCAAGCTTCCATGTCTCAGATTCATGTTGCAAATTGGTATAACTGACGAAAACAGATAACTGTTTGCTGATACCCATTCGTTGTTTCACCAAAGGAAGTCATATGATTCCCCGAGAACGCATCCGCAATATTGGTATATCTGCACACATAGACTCAGGTAAAACCACGCTGTCGGAGCGGATTCTCTTCTACACTGGTAGAATCCATGCGATGGAGGAAGTGCGGGGAGGTGGCAGAGGTGCCACAATGGACTTCATGCCTGAAGAAAAAATACACGGTATTACTATTACTTCAGCTGCCACCACCTGTCATTGGCGTGATAGTCAAATTAACCTGATTGATACACCAGGACACGTAGATTTTACCATTGAAGTAGAACGCTCTTTACGGGTGCTAGATGGTGCGATTATGCTGCTGTGCGCGGTGGCGGGGGTGCAGTCCCAATCCATTACGGTCGATCGCCAAATGAAGCGATATCGAGTACCGCGTTTGGCATTTATCAATAAAATGGATCGGGTGGGAGCAGATCCCTTCCGCGTACTACAAGCCATGCAAGAACGGTTAGGGCTGAATGTGGTTTTACTTCAGTATCCTATCGGTAAAGAACATGATTTCCAAGGTGTAATTGACCTGGTGGAAATGAATGCTAATTACTATGAGGGAGAGAATGGGGAAAAATGGGAGAAAAAGCCGATTCCCCAGGAACTGCTAGCACCAGCCCAACAAGCTAGGGAAAAGATGCTAGATACTCTGTCTTTGTTCTCAGAACCGATGACAGAAATGCTACTGGAAGGTAAGGAGGTGCCAAAGGAAGTAATTTGGGATACCATCCGCCGTGCTACCTTGAGCTTGGAAATTGCTCCCGTCCTCCTAGGCTCGGCATTCAAGAACAAGGGCGTACAAAACTTATTAGATGCGATCGCTCTTTATCTTCCTTCTCCCGTAGATAGGGAAATAGTCAAAACTGCTGAGGGGGTTAGTCTTAATCCTGACTCTGATGCTCCCCTAGTAGCTGTAGCCTTTAAGTTAACGGTTGAGTCTTTTGGGCAGTTGACCTACACCCGGATTTATTCTGGTACCCTCAAATCTGGGGATACGGTTTACAATTCCCGCACGGGAAAACGGGTGCATATTGGGCGCTTGGTGAGAATGCACGCCAATAAGCGGGAGGAAGTAGACATTGCCGTGGCTGGGGATATCATCGCCCTAGTAGGTGTAGATTTTGCTTCCGGGGATACCCTATGTGGTGAAGAACCATTGGTTTCTTTGGAAGGGATGTTTGTCCCCGAACCAGTCATTACCCTGGCGATAATTCCTCAAAACCATGAGGATGAAGATAAGCTATCTAAAGCACTACACCGCTTTCAAAGGGAAGATCCCACATTTAAGGTAAGTGTCGATCCCGAATCGGGTTCAACTCTAATCTCTGGTATGGGCGAACTCCACTTGGAAATTTACCTGGAACGCATTAAGCGGGAGTATAAAGCCGAGGTTTATGTAGGTGAACCAGCAGTTGCATACCGAGAAACTATTTCTGTCCGTGCGAACTTTGACTATATACTCAAGAAACAATCCGGTGGCTCTGGGCAATATGCCCATGTAACTGGCTGGATTGAACCAATTGAGGAAGGGTTTGAGTTTATCAGTAGAGTTACTGGTGGTGCAATTCCGAAAGAATATATCCCCGCTTGTCAAAAAGGTTTCCAGGAAGGGATGGGTTCGGGAAAAATAGCTGGCTATCCAGTTACTGGGGTAAAAGTAGTTCTACAAGGTGGTTCTCACCATGCCTATGATTCTTCGGAGTTAGCATTTCGAGCCGCAGCACACCAAGCCTTTGAAAAGGCATTTACCCACGCCAAACCTTATATGCTCGAACCAATCATGCTGTTGGAGGTAGAAACACCCAACGAGTATATGGGTAAGGTTCAGGGAGATATTGCTTCCCGCAGGGGTGTGTTGCTAGGTTCTGAAACAATGCCCCATTACTCCATAATCCGGGCTGAAGTACCTTTAGCAACAATGTTTAAGTATTCTACGGATTTACGTTCTCTCACGGCTGGTATGGCAACATCTTCTATGGAATTTGCTTGTTACCGTCAGTGTCCTCAATCTTAACCTCTTCTGCCACTCTGGGGAAAGAAAAATAAATGTAGGTTGGGTTGAACGAAACCAAACCCAACAACAACAGGGTTTTTGCTTGTTGGGTTACGTTCCTCAACCCAAGCTCGATCTAAAAATTATGGCTGTGTTCGGCATCCCAGCATTGATCATTTCGCCATGTTCTGCCAAACTCTTCACATTGGCTTTTACTTTCCACCCAAGGAAGTGATGTGGGATAGGAAGCATTATGTCTTGAAGAGAAGAAAGACAATATTAAAAAGATTGTCACAGAGCCTGAAATTAGGAATAACATCGCAAATCCGGCTATGGCAAGTGTTTGACGAGTATTGCTAAAACGTTTGCGTTTTTGTTGCAACTTTGTATTTTTACTATGCTTTCTTAGAGCTGCAAATGACATGAAATTTATATATTAAATGCTAATTACTAAATGTTTGGAAAAGCTAGACGACTACTGGCAATTATCCTGTCAATGCTTCCTAACCTTGCTATCTAAATCTATCAGCCAAGGAAACAGAGAGTTTTTTGGTCGAACAGTAATCGGTATCAAACCCCTCGACTTATCAATGATGAAACTGTTAGCGCAGCACAAAAGTGCAGGAGGCTAACTGAAATAGCAAGGAGATATAAAAATATCTAAATAATGATTAATTGTATCAAACAGCATATGATTATCTTCAAGGTTGAAAGTTAATCCTGAACCAATGATATGCGGTATTCATATAAAACAAATACCGTTTTTTTACTGAAACAAAAAAATATAGTTACTTCCTTGTTTATATAACTTTTTGAAGTAAAAAGCAGTATCAAGCTTGATATACCCACAGCAATAAAAACATATTTTATTTACAAAAAATAAATATGTTTTCAAATATATTTATATTTCGGCTCGGTAAAACTGATAGTCAGTATAGTTATATAAATTTATTGTGAGAGATTTATTGAATTAAGCTGAAAATATTTAGAGTATGTAAACCTATTTCAAGTAATGGTTATATAAATTTTCTGTGAAAAATTGATCGAATTAGGCTTAAAATATTTAGAATATGTCAACTAATAGAATAAAGTACCAGCAAAATAAAGGCGATCGCAATCCAGCCTGCCCACTGATACTCGATCGCTGAATAGAAATACTATGGAAAATCCACAGTCTGGTAATTACCGAGATTTATGGCGACAAATTGTGACTTTTGTCGCAATTGTTACAGCTTTTGTTGTCAATGTTATATCCAATATCTTTCCCGCAGGAGGAATCAATATAGGAGAGATATCCAACACCTTATTTAAAGATGTGCTGATTATTCCCGCCAACTATGCCTTTGCTATTTGGGGTGTGATTTACTTGGGGTTGTTTGCTTTTGCTATCTATCAATTGCTGCCCAATCAGAGACAGGATGAAGATTTACGTCAGGTTGGGTATCCAATGGCGATCGCATCTTTGGCTCAGTGTATTTGGGTATACCTGTTTTTGTATCGGCTGTTTGCTATTTCTGTGGGAGCAATGCTCTTGATACTGTTGCCTTTGATAGTTGCCTATCTCCGTTTGGGAGTAAGTAAAAAGACTGTATCCCGAAGTAAAAAATGGTATGTTCATCGACCTATTAGTATTTACCTAGGCTGGATTAGCGTTGCAACCATTGTGAATGTAGCTTGTGCCCTATATTCTCAGGGATGGAATGGATGGGGTATTTCCCCTGAGATATGGACTATTGTGATGTTAGTGATTGCCAGTGTCATTGCTGTTGTAATAGCAATTCGGGGTGAAGATATAGTTTATCCTGGGGTAACAGTGTGGGCTTTAGTGGCGATCGCTATTAAGCATGGTAATATTCCCACACTAAGGATAGTAGCAATATTATGTGCGATCGCGTTAGTGGGAATGGTATCCCTCAAATATCTACCCTTGTCTCGGAAAAATGCGTGATCAGAAGGCTATAATTTCTGACCATGCAGAGGTGGATGCTTCAGGATCGTAACGATAACCATCATCCCGCATGAAAGTATGTTCTGCTGTATTTGACACTCCCACGGTTACGCTACGCGATCAACCGTGGGATTCTTTCGTCATAGGGAAACCAACGTTTTTACCCTCAGAAAGCATCTTCACCGTATGCCCTACGGCTGCAAGTCCTCTGATGAGAACTACTTGAGATGCGGCTATGTCTCTATCGGTTGTATAGCCACAATTGTCGCAGTTATGAATACGCTGTGCTAGTGTCTTTTTACCTGTTTCGTGTTGACAGTTGGGGCAGATTTGACTTGTCTTGCGTGGGTCTATTTTCTGGAAAAATACACCATGTTTAAAACAAGTCACCTCAAGGATATTGAAAAACTGACCAAACCCCGCATCAAGGCAATGCTTACCAAGCATTCCACGGCATAGACCAACTAAATTCAAATCCTCTACAAATATCATCCCCACACCGTCGCATAGTTGATGCGACAGTTTTCTATGCCAATCTTTACGACAGTTAGCCACGTACTCATGGAGTTTTGCAACCTTCCTTTGTGCCTTATGCCAATTGTTCGAGCCTTTGGGCTTTCTGGTAACGCGCTGTTGTAGCAATTTCAGCTTACGTAAGTCCCAAGGGGACACGCTTCGCGAACGGCATCAACAAAAAATCTCGGACGCTTGACTAAAAGACCGTCAGAAGTTGCAATCATTGCACTTAAACCCACATCTACTCCGATAGCTTTGCCATGTGGTATGGCTTGAGGAACATTTACATCCCATTGCAACGTAATCATTGTATACCATCCACTGACGCGCTTAACAATTCTGACTTGCTTTACTTTTGCGTCTTCTGGTATTGGTCGGGATTTCCTAAAACCAACCACACCAATTACAGGCAACTTAATTTTATTACCCACAACAGGGTTATTTTTAAACTGGGGAAAAACAAAACTCCGCATCCTCCCACGCTTTTTAAATCTGGGAAAACCAAAATTTCTTTCCCACATCGAAGTGAAAGCTGTCTCAACCCGCTTTAAAGTTTGTTGCAATACCTGTGATTGAACCCGTTTCAGGTGTGGGTATTGTTTTTTAGCCTCAGTCAACGCCTTGGCTTGACTATTATATGTAGGTCTAGGAGCATCAGCAGGGATTATATATTGACCCCGCAAAGAGCATGAATTTACATCACACCCACGAGACTTAAACCAGTCCTTACGCTCACCCAAAGCATAGTTATAGACTTGGCGGTTCGTCTCTAACCACTCTTCAAATACTTCTTTTTGGTTAGCAGTAGGTTTTAATTTAAATTCATACGTGAGTGTAAATGTCATTCTCATTACCTCCTACAACATTATACAATAGCTTTATCTATCGTATGGACAAAAGATAAAAATTGACTGCACTTGAAAGTGCATTGCGCCACATCCCACGGCTAAAGCCGATGGGTTTTGCGCTAAACCCAATAAAAGAACTTTGTGGGGTATATTAGCTTGTCGTAGGGTGGTAATTATAAAATATTGCGATCGCTTTCAGGAATATGAGGGTCGAGAGTACCTAAGACTAGTAGCATTTCCCCTTTGATTTCACTCACCCGTTGGATGGTATCGGCTATTCCCAAACCCAATTTACCACTGGGAATACCCGTAGGATAGCAACAGGCAGATGCCTTAATTTCACTGGCGAAAGCAGCACGAAAAGACAAGTGCCCGCCAATACAAAAGCCGAGAGTACCAATTTTTTGGGGATTAACAGTACTTTCTGTTTGGAGAAAATTGATTACAGCGCGACAATCAGCATCATAAGCAGAAATAGACGTTCGGCGAGCATCATCATTACCCCGCATCCGTCCAATGTCATTGGGTTAAATTACCGAACCCACAGGTTCCAAGCGGTGAAAAATTTCCGGTGCTGCTACCACATAGCCAAATCCAGCTAGGTAGTTAACCAGACGAGTCATGGCACCACCAAGCTGATAAATATCGCTATAAAACAAAATACCTGGATATTTCCCTGGTGGTTTTGGTGCAGCCACATAAACGCGCATTAAGCTCTCATCTACCCTCAATTCCACATTGCGTTGTGTAATTTGCACTTAATTTTTAGACCTCTTGCAAAGCTCGATCCATAGTTGAGTAAATGCACCCCAGACACTCCATTGCACTGTATTAATTTAACTCGTGTCGAGAGAAAAAAAAGCGCTTTTAACTACAATGTCAATTAAAAAGCCATCAGGTGGTTTTGGGAATGCTGTAGTTTCAGGTTAGCCTAGTTTTTGGGAATGCGATCGTGCAGCAGTACTAGTTTGTTATACAATTAGAATTATTGGAGAAAGTCCAATGAATTATTATTTTCTCACTCCCATAATATCCCCATTGCTTGCTACTTCTAGCCAAGCCTGAACAGCTTCTTGTAGCATTTCCATTAGGTGTTCGTAGCTATTTCCCCATGTATGGCATCCCAGTAGTGCAGGTACAGAACCACACCATACTCCAGATCAAAAGAATGGCAGGAACGCTCTATATTCAAATATTCTAACTCACAAGGGAGGCGATCGCAGAGTTAAAAGCGATCGAACTCACTGTGCTGACAGTCACTCTGGGGAGAAAAAAATAAATGTAGGTTGGGTGGAACGGAGTGAAACCCAACAATGCCAGGGTTTTTGGTTGTTGGGTTTCGTTCCTCAACCCAACCTACGCCTGTGCCCAGATCCCCGACTTCTTTAAGGAAACCAAACTCTGATAGGGGAAGGAATCCTCACGCAAGAACTACAACTACCCGAAAACCGACATCGCTGAAGCGGCCGCCGGGGGCATTGCTGAAGCGGTTGGCACTGCGACAGCCCCTCGGAAAGTTGATCCAAGAACCACCGCGCAGCATCCGAGAATCATTATCATTCCCACTTACCCAAGCACTCCCATCAGTGGGTGCGCCATTATAATTTTTGTGCCAAGTATCTTGACACCATTCCCACACATTGCCATGCATATCGTATAAACCAAAAGCATTGGGTGGAAATTTGCCTACATCTGTTGTTTCTTTTATTCGCCATTGGTATCCTTGAAGAAGTCGGGGATCTGTGACCCTTCAGATATGCGTAAAATAGGAAGATAAGCTAGTCCCCCACGGTCAAATCCCACAACCGAGGATGAAAATGCGGGGGTGACTAACTCCTCAAGTTAGCACGCAATGCGCCCCTACTGCGGCTCCTACACCTAAGCTGTCAACCATCAACTAACAACTAACAACTATAAAACACGCCCTAACCCTCATAAATCCAAAGGTAAACCATCCTGAAATGCCAGCAACTTACCCTCTGGGATAATTGTCCAAACTTCATTATCAGTCAGGGGAGTAGTGGCAATTATAGCGACGCGATCGCTCGGTGTGGTTAACTCATTAAAATCTACAGTCACATCTTGATCGATCAAGTGAGCCGCAGCAAATGGTGCTTGGCGGACAATATAACAAAGCTTGGTGGAACAATGGGCAAAAAAGTGTTCCCCATCAGAAATCAAGTAGTTAAAAACACCTTGTTCAGAAATTTTATCTGTGATTTCTCTGAGGGTAGTGTAGAGTTCTTTCAGGTTCGGCTGTTGATGAGGGAAGCGTTTGCGTAAGGTTTCTAAGATTAAACAAAAAGCTTGTTCGCTATCCGTATTACCCACCGGCTGATAAAATTCCATTTCTGGCAGCTGGAAGCCTGGTAAATCCCCATTGTGGGCAAACACCCAATATCTACCCCAAATTTCTCGCCGGAAGGGATGACAGTTTTCTAGGGAAATTTCCCCTTGGGTGGCTTTACGAATATGGGCAATTACATGGGTAGAATGGATGGGATAGCATCGCACGAACTCTGCTATGGGAGAATTAATCGAAGGTTTGGCATCGACAAACATCCTACAACCCTTACCTTCAAAGAAAGCAATACCCCAACCATCTTTATGATCGTCAGTTTTACCACCCCGTGCCGCAAACCCCTCAAAAGAGAAGCAAATATCCGTTGGCACATTGCAGTTCATTCCTAGCAGTTGACACATGGGTATTGATGCTGTGACAGATGGAAGAGTCCCAGTTAGATCGAGCTTACTTTATAACTCATCAATCAAACTGACATGATTGTTTCAATGTGAGGATTTTTTTTGATCAAAAAACACCCGCACCGCTGAAATAATCAAAATTATACCCAAAACTACTTTTAATAACATTAAAAATCAGTATTAATACGAGGCGTGCAGGATGTGTGATCACTTATTACTTATTACTTATTACTTACTTTTTCTGGCTCTCCCACAGATTTTTTCTTCATCCAAGAAAGAATAAGGAGTAGTATTTATGGCTACCCCCTTAGTTCCTGTTATTCAAAATCCGAAAATTACGAGCCTGTTGTTCCAACCTACTAGCCAAGCGATCGCAAACCTGGTTACATAATTCAAAAATCATTTCATCCTCTACCCGGTAGTAAGCAGAAGTGCCCTCACTACGTCGGCTGAGGATGCCTGCTTGCCACATAATTTTTAAATGCTTCGAGACATTAGCCTGAGACGTTTGTGTTGCCTCTACCAACTCTTGTACGCATTTTTCTTCATCTCGGAGCAAATGCAACAGCCTCAAGCGCGTGGGTTCGCTCAACAGGCTAAAGTATTCTGCTACTTGTTGCACCACTTCTGTTGGTACAGGCAACGCTTGTTTCATCAGGATCTATCCGCAAGAACTGACATTTTTCAAATGACTGGGTGTATATATAGATTAATACTTAATCGGGGTTTATTCGCATCAAAGGTTGACCAAATTCAACAGGTTCGCCATTTTCAACTAAAATTTCCATCACTTGTCCGGAAACTTCAGCTTCAATTTCGTTCATCAGCTTCATGGCTTCTATGATACATACTGGTTGGTCACTACGCACCCTATCGCCCACTTCTACGAATGGTGCTTCCCCTGGTGCAGGAGCGCGATAAAAGGTTCCTACCATTGGGGATGGCACTTCAACTAATCCTTGATTGGCAGCAGTAGCTGATGATGGCTGGCTAGCACCATTACCAGTCTTATCTTTATCCAAACCATTACCCGTATCTGGGGGAGCTATGGAAGCTCCTGGAGAGGTGGCAGGTGCAACTGATGCCACACCAGAACCCACCATACCAGTTAACGCCACCGGGGATGATGACAGTTCTTGGGGAGTAAAGCTTACAGCTTTGCGAACTATAATTTCAAAATCATCACTTTTAAGGGTTACTTCTGCAATGTCAGTATTGGCAATAGTTGCCAGAAGTTGGCGAATTTCATTAAAGTCCAATGACACAGTTTTTATGACCTCATTAAATGTACCTATTAAATAAACTTATCTACCAATGTAGAATGAAGAATGGGGCAGCAAAATTAACCCCTATGTACCAGTCGAGATTGACACTCCCACGTTTTCTAAACGTGGGATTATTTCGTCATAGGGAGCGCGACCGCTTTACCCTCGGAAAGCATCTTGACCGTATGCCCTACGGCTGCAAGTCCTCTGATGAGAACTACTTGAGATGCGGCTATATCTCTATCCGTCGTATAGCCGCAATTATCGCATTTATGAATGCGTTCTGCTAATGTCTTCTTACCTGTTTCATGTTGACAGTTGGGGCAAATCTGGCTTGTCTTCCGTGCATCTACTTTTTGGAAATAGACACCACGCCTAAAACAAGTCATCTCAAGGATATTGAAAAATTGACCAAACCCCGCATCTAAACAATGCTTACCTAGCATCCCACGGGAAAGACCAACTAAATTTAAATCCTCTACAAATATCATCCCTACACCGTCACACAATTGATGAGACAGCTTTCTATGCCAGTCCTTACGACAATTAGCAACATATTCATGGAGCTTTGCAACCTTTCTTTGTGCCTTATGCCAATTGTTCGAGCCTTTGGGCTTTTTGGTGACGCGCTGTTGTAGCAATCTCAGCTTACGCTCGGCATCAACAAAAAATCTCGGACGCTTGACTAAAAGACCGTCAGAAGTTGCAACCATTGAAATTAAACCTACATCTACACCTAAAGCCTTGCCATGTGGCATGGGTTGAGGCACTTTCACATCCCATTGCAAGGTTATCATTGCATACCACCCAGAAATACGCTTAACAATTCTGACTTGCTTAACTTTTGCGTCTTCTGGTATTGGTCGAGATTTTCTGAATCCAACCACACCAATTACAGGCAATTTAATTTTATTGCCCACCACAGGATTATTCTTAAACTGAGGAAAAACAAAACTCCGCATTCTCCCACGCTTTTTAAATCTGGGGAATCCAAAATTACGCTCCCACATATTTGTGAATCCTGTCTCAACCCGCTTTAATGTTTGTTGCAGTACTTGGGACTGAACCCGTTTAAGGCCTGGGTATTGTTTTTTAGCCTCAGTTAATGCTTTACATTGGATTGCAAATGTAGGTCTAGGAGTATCAACAGGAATTATGTACTGACCTCTGATAGAGCATGAATTTACATCACACGCACGGGATTTATACCAATCCTTTCTCTCACCCAAAGCATAGTTATACACTTGACGGTTTGTTTCCAACCATTCCTCAAATATTTCTTTTTGGTCAACAGTAGGTTTTAGCTTAAATTCATACGTGAGTGTAAATATCATTTTCATCAGCTCCCATACTATGAGACAAGATTTTTAACTATCGTCAGGACATTTTTTAAACGGCACTTCAAATTGCCTCACGCTACATCCCACCTTTAAAAAGCGTGGGAGAATGCGCCAAATTTTGTAAGTATTGATATCTTGGAATCAAAACCCAAATCTAGTAAAGATTCAGTGGAAATAAACCTAACATTGATAAAACATCAAAGCTAGAAAATACAATACTTTTGCTCTTTTAGGTGTCTCTACTCATCTGTCTGGGCAGTCTGCACTAAGGGAGAGGCTGTACCTTAGTATTAGGGAATACCAAAAAATAAATTATCCCATATTGTGGGGTAGGCATTCCTGGGAGCCTCCTCATACAGGCAAGGATATCTGTACCACTATGAAATTTTGGGACATTTTTTTATTTGTCAGTCCCTTAAGCGGTAGCTTCCCTGAAAGTGGTTGCTCCTCTGTAAGAGGCACGCCAATTGACAGCAGTGCTTTAAGTAGGCAAAGCCTTTCAGCAGTCGCTCCTGGGGGAAACCAACGCCGGTCGTCTGCGACGGTCAACCCCTACTCTGCGAGAAGCCGCTCCGCGTCTACGGGTTGCGCCACTTGACGGCAGTTGACGGCAGTTGACGGCAGTTGACGGCAGTTGCTTTATGCCGGGAAACCCTTTCGGCAGTTACTCCACTTGGGGAGACCCCAAGACCGTACTGCCTCACCACCGCACTGCCTCCTTTATGCCGGGTGCGACCCGTTCGGCAGTGGCTTACCGTCCGCAACGCTGGCTCCCCATGACTGCGCTACTTCACCAACGCACTGCCTCCTTTATCCCAAGGCTCCCATAGGATATCCGGAGGATTCACCCTTGTCTCCTAAGCCCTCGGAGCACGGCAAAGCCGAAAGTCAACCCTGCCCTTACTTCTGCCTTCTTGTACTAATCCTTTTCCCTACCGAGGTAAGTATCGTTACGGGTATCGATTTTAATTCGTTCTCCTTGGGAGATAAACAAAGGAACCATGACTGTAGCTCCCGTTTCCACTACAGCAGGTTTATTACCACCCGTAGCAGTGTCACCTTTAACACCAGGATCTGTTTGTGTAACTGACAAGACTACGGAATTAGGTAATTCTACTTCTAGCACCTGTTCATTCCAGCGAACAACGTTAACTTCCATCCCTTCTTTGAGATATTTGACGCGATCGCCGATCTGTGATTCACTTAGTCTACTTTCTTCGTAGCTTTCCATATCCATAAAGACGAAATCATCTCCTTCTTTATAGGTATGTTGCATGACACTTTTTTCCAGAGTAGCTTGTGGAACCGTCTCCCCAGCTCGGAATGTTCTTTCCACCACGCTCCCCGTCTGGACGTTCTTTAACTTTGTCCGCACAAAGGCGGCTCCTTTTCCTGGTTTGACGTGGAGAAATTCAACTACACGCCACACAGACCCATCGATTACAATTGAGACACCGGGTCGAAAGTCGTTGCTGGAAATCATGAAGCTTTAAATTTGTGGAAGACAATCGGCATTTATTGTACCCTTCAAAAGGAATAATTTAGTCATTAAGTTGTTGTTATTTTAGTTTTTCAAAATATCGTTAATTATCTCAGACCATGGGATGATGGGGTGATGGTTGTTAGTTGTTAGTTGTTAGTTGTTAGTTGTTGGTTGTTAGTTGTTAGTTGTTAGTCTTGAATTCATCACTCCTTCCCTCCCTCACTCCTTCCCTCCCTCACTCCCTCACTCCCTCACTCCCTCACTCCCTCACTCCTCACTCCTCACTCCGAACTCCTTCCCTCTCTACTTAGAAACTGAAGGTGGTTCTAATCACGCCCATGACGATATCATCGTTGTTGCTGTTATGGTCTGGTGCTGTGAGCCAAATCACCCCAGGAGTGATAGCAATATTGTCAGTCACCTGATACTGGTAGAAAGCTTCCAGGTGTAAAGAAGTATCGCTATCTTCGTCAATCTCATTAATACTCGAACTCGTAACCTTTGGTTCCATACCAACAATTAAGCCAGCTAAGTTACCTTTTTTACCCAAATCGGGAAATCCTAGGGTAACAGCCCAGTTCCAAATGTCCACATTTCCGCGATCAATTACACCACCTCTTGTGGACAGGCTAGTGGCATTGGTATAACCAACCCAACCCCCAATCACAAAATTATCGCTAAATTTAAAAGATGCTTCTAATCCATAGGAATTACTAGATATAGGAACCGAAACAGTATCTGGACTATTAGTTATATTTTGCACAATCCCCCCTAAAAATGTCCGAGGATTTGCCCGGTTACTACCTGTGGTTAATTCCTGGTTGTAAGCATTGATGTAAGTCAAACCAATGGTGAAGCGATCGCTCGGTTTAAAGGTAAGCTGGGCTAAGGCACCATAACCGCCGTTAAACAAGCCGTTCCCATCAGAGGGATCATTGGCTGAATTTGCTAAATAACCTAGGCTCAACTCCAATTTATCGCCGAACTGCTGAGTTATCCCCAAGCCAGCACCATCCATCTGATAATAAATGGGATTTCTGGTACCGAAGTTAGATAAAGCACCAGAGCCACCATCTCCATCAAAAATATTCACCGTGTCCGCAAAATCATCTGCTGCACCAGCATTTGCGATCGCAATTACCTGGGTGTTTTTACCTAAAGGAAATTGATAATACAAAGCATCCAGAGCAATATTAGTATCACCATCCTCTCCAGCAAATGAGAAACTACCCTCTGGAGTACCAATGTCAGGAGCAACAATATTATTCGCCTCTAACCTGGTAAACAGAGTGTCTTTCCCTGTAAAACTGGTGACAAATTCTATCCGAGTCCGAGCAGCAAAAGTCGTATTATCACTATTGTTCGTATCCCCTGACAATACATCGGTAACAGCCGCAACCACCTCTCCTTGCAATTTACTAGTGGTGGAAAACTGATTTGCTTCTAATTCAGCAGTTCGCGCTTCTAAGGCATCTACACGCCCCCTTAAGGTTGCTAGTTCTGCCGAAAATTCCTCTTGCAACCTTTGTAATGTAGCCAAATCTTCCTTGGTGACTAAATCTGCTGTCGCAGTAGCAATTAATTCATTTACCCTCTCCAAACAAGCATTTAACCCCGCAGCAAACTCATACCGCGTCATTGCCCGATTGCCCCGATAAGTACCATTGGGATACCCTGCAATGCAACCATATCTTTCTACCAAGGACTGTAATGCCTGGAATGCCCAGTCTGTAGGTTGTACGTCTGATAGCTGAGATACAGAAGTTACTTGGGCTATTTTCTGCTCTTGACCCTTGTTTTTCCCTTGACTCTCACTGGTATCTGTGGAAATTGGTACTTCTTTAGCAGCTGCACCCGCAATTCCCACGGATGAAGCTATACCCAGTACTGTCGGACTTATCAGCAACAAACGCCATAAATATTTCATCATCTCTCTCACACTACTTTCCTGTCTTTACCCTAAAAATTTATTAGTAAGTATTCTCAACTGTTTTTTTATATTTAGCAAGTAGTTGAAATAAATTAATAATCATATTATGACATTTCAGCCATTTTTGCCTGAAAAACAACAATTTTTCTTAAGAAATATTTTAGATTATATGAATGTTTTAATGATAATAAGTACTGATAAATTAAAAATAATGATAATGAGACTTATTATTATAAAATACTATATACTGAGAATCGATTTCATTGTCAATATTAATTTCTGGGGTTCAGAATACAGTGGAGCAAACTTACCAAATCAACAAACCTGGAAAATATATCAACAGGTTGCAGTGTATATTGTTTAACTTCTTATTACTCGCATTAACTAGTTGTAGTTCGTCTCAGGAGCGGGTTGAAACCACTCTAAATTCAGCTCCTACCCTGCAATCCACCCCTGTAGGAGCTAAAGCTGCAAACAAAGTGAAAGCGATCGCTACATTTTTACCGATGTATTGGTTTACCAAGGCTGTAGCTGGTGATATTGCGGATGTGGAAGTGTTAGTACCACCAGGTACGGAGGTGCATGATTATCAAACAACTCCAGAAAATGTGAAAACCCTGGCAACTGCCAATGTATTAGTCAAAAATGGCTTGGGTTTAGAAGAGTTTTTAGCAGATACAATCAAAAGTGCTGAAAATCCCAAGTTGCAAGAAATCAATGCTAGTAAAGGGATTACACCTTTAAATCCTATTTCTCCTGTCAAGAAAATAGGTAAACATGATGACGAACATCACCACCACCATCAGGAAGGTAATCCCCATGTTTGGTTAGATCCGATTTTGGCAATCCAACAAGTTAATCATATTCGGGATGGATTAATTGCTGCCGATCCCCAAAATAAAGATATCTACCAAGCAAATGCCGCAGCTTATGTGGGAAAATTAGCAAGTTTAGACAGTGAATTTCAACAAAATTTACAAAAATATCCTAACTGTACTTTTATTACTTTTCATGATGCCTATCCATATCTGGCAAAAAGGTATAACCTCAAGCAAGTTGCCATTGTAGAATTACCAGAAGACCAACTTTCGCCAGGGGAATTACAAAAAGTAGTTAACACAGTTAAAAAATATCAAGTTAAAGCTTTATTTGGCGAACCTGGGGTAAATAACAAACTGCTGAAGAGCCTTTCCCAAGACTTAGATTTGACTTTGAGTCCTCTAGATTCTTTAGAGTCTGGGGATAAAAATCCTGACTATTATTTTCAGGCGATGCAAACTAATTTAAAAAATTTAGTATCAGCCTGTAAATAGATTATTATTATGAGGTTGATTTGAAATTTATATTGTATATATTGTAGCCGCACTCTGTGGTGTTATCAGTGGGTATCACTTATAAATAGTAGATAATTAAGCGGCTTTTCCTAGAGTAATCTAAAATCTAAAATCCAAAATCTAAAATTGTTTGTATGACTGCTCAGATTCCAATTGTCAAGGTAGAAGGCTTAACTGTATATAGAGGTAAATATTTAGCTCTCAGGGATGTTTCTTTTCAGTTGTTACCCAGAACAAATACAGCCATCGTTGGTCCTAATGGGGCAGGTAAAACAACTTTAGTACAGGCAATTTTAGATTTAATCCCTCACACCTCAGGGAGCGTACAAATATTTGGTCGTCCCATCGCTAGATTAGGAGATTTGTGTCATTTATTAGGATATATGCCACAAAACTTTATTTTCGATCGCAGTTTTCCCATATCTGTGAGTGAATTAGTGGGTTTGGGATGGGTATCCCAGGTGAAGAGGAAAAGAAGGAATTATTTATTACCTAGATTATGGCAAAACAACGGAGAAAAATCAGCAGCAGTCGCTAGAGCTTTAAAACGTACAGATGCTTATCATTTACGCAACCAAGCCATAGGAACCTTAAGCGGTGGTCAACTCAAGCGAGTATTATTAGCTTATTGTTTAGTCATACCCCGGCAAATTTTAGTACTAGATGAAGCTTTTGCTGGAGTGGATATACAAGGTGCAGCAGACTTTTATACCTTACTCAATCAACTAAAACAGGAAGAAGATTGGACAATATTGCAAATTTCCCATGATATTGATATGGTAAGTCGTCATTGCGATCGGGTTATTTGCCTGAATCAGACAGTTGTTTGTACTGGGGTTCCAGAAGTTGCTCTTTCTGCTGATAATATGTTAGCCACCTATGGACCTGGATTTAGTCGCTACCAACACCATCATTAAGAGGAGGGAAGGAGTGATGGAGTGAAGGAGGGAAGGAGTGAATGAGTGATGGAGTGATGGAGTGATGGAGGGAAGGAGTGATGAATTCAAGACTAACAACCAACAACCAACAACCAACAACCAACAACTAACAACTAACAACTAACAACCAACAACCAACAACCAACAACCAACAACCAACAACCAACAACTAACAACCAACAACTAACAACCAACAACTCCTAATTTATTTTACGATGGAGACAGCCACTATTTTTGATACAAACTTATTAACATGGCTAACTTTTCCCTTTATGCAGCGAGCATTGATTGGAGCTGTATTAATGGGGATAGTAGGGGGATTGTTAGGTTGTTTTGTCACTCTACGCCAGTTATCTTTTTTTAGCCATGCTGTTGGTCATGGGTCATTAATCGGAGTAGTGTTGGGTGTGATGCTCAATCTCAGCCCTACCTGGATGCTGTTACCTTTTACTTTAGTATTGGGGATTGCAGTTCTCTATTTAGTTGAACAAACAGATTTAGCTACTGATAGTATCCTCAGTATAGTTATATCCGGAGCTTTAGCAATAGGTTTAATTTTAAGCCGTTTAATTCCAGGGTATCGTGGCAATTTAACGAAGGTATTATTTGGGGATATTCTGGCAATTGATCTCACAGATATAGGATTAACAATTATTTTATTACTAGTCAGCAGTATTTTTTTGCTGTCAACTCTGCGCCAACAAATTTTGTTAACACTCAACCTCCCTGTTGCTAAGGTACAAGGCGTGCCCGTACAATCTTATCGCTACGGATTTATAGTCTTATTATCCTTAGCAGTGGCTATAGCCATCAAAGCTGTGGGAGTTCTGCTTGTAAACGCTTTTTTGGTAATTCCCGCTTCAACAGCTAAACTCATGAGCCATCATTTTGGTCGCTTTATGGTGATTTCTGTGGTCATTGGTGCTGTGACAAGTATCACTGGTATATTCGTATCTACTATTTTTAAACTGGCATCTGGACCTAGTATTGTCCTCGTCCAGTTTGTATTTTTTTTATTAGTTTTTAGTTTTGCTAAACTCAGAGCGATCGCTTTTTCTTAGCATTACAGAGCAGCTTACGATGTGTTTGGTAGATTCAAAAATATGTTAGGGAAGTGGGTTGATTCTGAGGGAAGAACAAAGAGGTGCAACTATTACACTTTTTTCTCATTAAACCTTGTCAAACCTCTACAGATGTGTTACATGGTTAATGTACAGGTTTGGAGAGGTTATTTGAGTAAGGTATATGTCACCCCCAAAGAGGCAGCTAAATTCTACGGAGTTAGCATCACAACACTTAGAAGATGGGATAAAGAAGGAAGACTCGATTCAATCAGGACAGAAGGTAACCAAAGGAGATTCTGTATCCAAGAATCGAAAAAACCGGAAGATAAGCCCGTTATCTGTTACGCAAGAGTCTCTACTCATTCCCAGAGAGATGACCTCGAAAGACAAATTGAGTTTTTACGCCAGAGCTACCCGTCAGCTACCATCATTAGTGAGGTTGGGTCAGGACTCAATTTTAAACGGAGAAAATTTATCAAAATACTGGAACAAGTATACAAGTCTGATATCTCAACACTTGTCGTCGCTTATTCCGACAGAGCAGTTAGATTTGGCTTTCCACTTATCGAGTGGTTGTGCAAACAGTCCGGAGTCAAACTCGTGGTTCTCAACCAGCGTAAGCTATCTCCAGATACAGAACTCGTTGAGGATATCTTGTCCATCCTCCATTGTTTCAGTGCAAGGCTATACGGACTTAGAAAGTATAAAAATAAAGTCGCCAAAGAAATTCAAAACAAAACCTCGGAACCAGACAAAGAAGTTGACACCAAACAGTGTGAAGAAGTTACGGGTGTTTCCTTGTAAAAAACTGCATCAGATTTGGAAACAATGGTTAAATGCATATCGTTGGATTTATAACTGGACAATTGCAACTTTGAAGTCTGGTTCCAAATTATCTGCTTACGATTTACAGAAGCAATGTAGAGAATGTGATAAACCGGATTGGGTAAATCAATTACCAGGACACCAATTACAAGAGGCTGTAGCTGAGGCTTGCGATGCCTACAAACAAGCTATGGCTAATAAAGGTCAACCGCTTCGCGTCAGTCAAAAGTCAAAAGTCACGCATTCAAAAGTATGACCACATCGATGAATCGAGGGGCTTGAAATAAGGAAAACATTTTTGACTCTCCACGGATGAATCCGGGGGCTTGTATCCAGTTTATTTTTTGGTCATGCAAAGTTTAAATCATGTCGTCAGACTAGCCAAGTAATCAAATTTAAAGCTGGTAATTTTAAAAAAGGTACTTGGTATGCAACCAAAACCAAAGGTACTAGTCAATTGTAAAAAAACGCAATATTTGGCAATAAAATTATATATTTGACAATAAGTCTTAAATATCAAGGCTTTGGCTACTGTTGTCGGCAGAATGTGAGTTGTTAACTGTTAGGCGATCGCTAATTGCATTATATTATTCTCCTTGTTCGGGAAGTAGCAACTGGAGAAAGATTTGCATGGCTATTCCTCTATTAACTTATCCCTCTTCTAGCCAAAATCAGCGTGTAAGCGGTTATGAGATTCCTGGGGACGAGCAACCCATGATCTATAGCAGTGATAATCTCCTATCCCCATCAGAAATGGATGATTTGATTATGGCTGCTTATCGGCAAATTTTTAATGAACAACAAATGACTCTTAGTAGTCGCCAAGTATATTTGGAATCCCAGTTACGTTCTGGCCAAATTACAGTTCGGGATTTTATTCAGGGACTAGCTACCTCTGATGTCTTCCGCACCCGGAATTATGATACCAACAACAACTATCGTTTTGCACAAATGTGCGTACAAAGAATTCTGGGACGGGAAGTATACAATGAACGGGAAAAATTATCCTGGTCAATTGTACTTGCTACTAAGGGATTAAAAGGGTTTATTGACGATTTGCTCAACAGCGAAGAGTATATCAGCAACTTTGGTTACGATACAGTCCCCTTTCAACGGCGACGGGTACTACCCCAAAGAACTCAAGGTGATTTACCTTTTGCTCGCATGGCTCGGTATGATGAATACTACCGTGACAAATTACCTAAGCCATCTATTTATGACCAGTTTGCAGCATTTGATTGGTCTACATTTGTACGTGAGGCTAATTGGAATAATGTGGCTGGCGTAATTATGCTATTTGTTACCATTACCCTATTTACCTTGCTTATCGGCTATGGTTTGAACATGGGCTAAATCCCGCCTCAGAGCGAAACTTAACTTTGTGTATAAGTTAAGTTTCGTAAAATTTTATCAGAATCCTATTTTCTGGTGGAGCTACTACCTTAATATATGTTTTAAAGTTGTTAATTTTAATTACAATACTTTGGAGGCTCTTGCGTGTCCATACCCTTGTTATCATACGCTCCTTCAACCCAAAACCCACGGGTAACTGGTTTTGAAGCGGCTGGCGACGAACAGCCAAGGATTTTTTCCACAGAGAATCTGCTTTCCACAGCAGATATGAATAATCTAATTGAAGCAGCATATCGTCAGATATACTTCCATGCTTTTGCGAGCGATCGCGAACCATTTTTAGAATCCCAACTCCGTAATGGACAAATCACAGTACGGGACTTTATCCGGGGTTTATTACTTTCAGATACATATAAAAGAAGCTTCTACAATCTTAATAGTAACTATCGTTTTGTAGAGCAGTGCGTCCAGCGCGTATTGGGAAGAGATGTTTACAGCGAGCGAGAAAAAATAGCTTGGTCTATTGTAGTTGCGACTAAAGGTATGAAAGGCTTCATAGACGAACTTCTGGATACTGAAGAGTATCTGGATAATTTTGGCTACGACACTGTACCATATCAACGCCGTCGAGTACTTCCTGGTCGTGCCCAAGGTGAGTTACCCTTCAATATCAAATCTCCACGCTACAATGAATACCATCGCGCTCAACTAGGCTTCCCACAAGTAATTTGGCAGACAGTCACCCGTAGCTACATCCCACAAGATAAGCAACCTAAAGCAGGGGATCCGGCTAATTACTTAGCAATGGCACAAGGCTTGAGCAATGCTGGAGGTAATCCTCCACCAAGAATATCTGCATTCAATATCGACATTGATAGCAAGGTACCTTATCGTAAGACGGGAGAAACTAAAGAGTTAGCTACTGCTGGTAAATAATTTTCTATTTATCTGTTGGTTAAGATTTAAGTAATGAGTCATTAGTCGTTAGTCATTGGTATAAGGCTTTTGATATAAGGGTTTTCACTGATGACTAGGGACTAATGATTTCAGTATCTAGCTCTCAAGAAACACAGGGAATAGGCAACAGGGAACAGGGTAAGAGGAAGGAAGTGTTTGTTTCATTTGTTATTAGCGCGAAAATTGCGGTAGTCGGAGGCTCGTATCTATCAGAGTAATACGGGACGTGAGAACCCCTGAGCTTTTAGCCAGGGGATGAAACGGACACGAAAGGTTTTAACAGGGTTGTATCTCTTATCCATTGCTCGATCAACTCACTCGCGCTGGTTTCTTCAGCCTTCGCCC
>JASJDS010000188.1 GCA_030065055.1 Calothrix sp. MO_192.B10 | reverse complement strand
TTATTTATGGAACGGAGTAAAAACATTTGTTTCGATACAGGTAGTGCAAGAAACAATACGTCCGTAATCTTATCCCCTCAATTTATTTATTTATGGGGATTATCTTTTTACTTTTTACTTTTATCTTTTTACTTTTTAACCAGTTACTTATAAATAAACTTACATCTAAATAAACTTATTACTTAAGTCGGTGGGTAGGAAAAATTATCGTTAAAGTATACGGTAAAGTTTCCCCATGATAAATAGTTAAACTGAGAAAATAGATATGACTATTTTTGATGTATCGGCACTCTTCGTAATCATGGTAACACTAGCCATGCTCCCTAGCACAAGTGTAGCCTTAGTCGTTACTCGTTCAGCCACACTAGGCTTCTTAAATGGAGCAGCAGTCTCAATCGGAATTGTACTGGGCGATCTAATATTTGCATTATTGGCCATATTCGGATTGACGGCTTTATCGGGATTAATGGGAGCTTTATTCTTAGTGATTAAATATATTGCTGGGGCTTATCTTATTTGGTTTGGAGTCACTTTACTCACAAATAGAACTAGTACAAATCTTCATGCAAATAGTAGTAGTCCTAGTGGTGGCCTCACCACCAGTTTTTTTGCAGGGTTTTTCGTCACCCTCAGTGATGTTAAGGCCATATTATTTTATGGGAGTTTATTCCCAACATTTGTAGATATGTCTGCGTTGAGCATGACTGATATTCTTGTAATTACTTTGGTAATATTAATTACTGTTGGAGGTGTCAAATTAATGTATGCATTCGGAGCTAAAAAGTTGGTATCCATGTCCAAAGGGCTGAAAATTGAAAAAGAAGCAAAGTTGGCAGCAGGTAGCCTCATGGTTGGGGCTGGCACCTACCTCATCGTAAAAGCTTAACATGGATATTAGCTAGAAAAATTCGCGATATTAGTGATTAATAGACTGAAAATATTGTATTTACGTACAAATCAGGATAATATACGGAAAATTTCCCCATAATAAATAGTTATCCAGCTTTATTGGGGCGATCGCTTTAATACGAAAACACAGCCGAGTCGCCCCGAAAGGTGTGTGAAATATTGGCAAGCTACGAACAAGCAGATGCAGTTGTCTTAGTGCCTTCACAAGCGAAGGTTGCTGAATCCTGCAAAACTGTATAGACCTCCCAATCATCACCGTCTGGATCTGACACCCAAATTTTGTCTTGCAAAGCATAGCAGCAAGTTGTCTGGGGTTCAGCTTTGACGGTTAGATCAGCTTGCTTGAGGCGATCGCTTGCCTCTACAACTTTCTCTGATGACTCCACTTCAATTCCCAGGTGGTTCAACTTGCCAGTGGCACCAGGATTTTCAAACAACACCAGCTTCAGTGGTGGCTCCGCAATGGCAAAGTTCGCGTACCCCCGACGACGCTTTGCAGGTTCAGTGCTAAACAATTTGCTGTAGAAATCCACAGCCGCATCAATATCACTCACGTTCAATGCCAGTTGAAGACGAGACATAATTCAGTTCCTCCTTATATTGATATAAATCAATATTCAAACTTGTCTATATATTAGCTAGTTATATTGATGTGTGTCAATATATAAGATATGAAGATATCTAAACCTAAAGTTACCTGCTGCTCTCCTCTACTCGCCGGTCGTCTCACCCCTGATGAGGCGATTAATTTAGCTGCAATTTTTCGTGTGTTAGGTGAGCCTACGCGGTTACAAATGTTGAGTTTGATTGCGGTACAGCCAAATCAAGAAGTTTGTGCTTGTGAGTTGGTAGAGCCGTTAGGACTTTCACAGCCAACTGTGAGTCATCATCTTAAGGTAATGAATGAAGCTGGGTTGCTAGAGCGAGAGAGGCGAGGGACGTGGATTTATTACCGAATTCTTCCGGAGAAGTTAGCGATGTTACGAGAATCACTCTCGTGACGTACCTACACTTCTCTATGCCTTCGGCACGCTGAACGCAAAGCGCACGCGACGCGTACCGCAAGGTCGTCCGTAGGACTTACGCGAACGAGTAAGTGTAGGCTTCTCAGCGACTCTAGGCAACTCCAGACATTGACTGAGCTTTTTTACTAAATATGTGGAAGGTTTTGACGAACTTTATTATGTTCGGTTATTACCAGAAGGAGAGTTTGCTGTAGAGGATTGGGCTGATGAAGTTTGAAGAGTTGGACACGAAACTCAGAGTTTTTGAGATAGCCCACGACTTATGTGTACTACCAGGGCTTTTCATGGTAGCTCGAATTGATGGACGCAACTTTACCCGGTTGACAAAGGAGACTCACAAATTCGACGCTCCCTTTGATTCTCAATTTCGAGATTACATGGTGTCTACAGTAGAGCATTTGATGAATTGCGGATTCCGAATAGTTTACGGCTATACGCAAAGTGACGAAATATCACTCTTACTTCACCGAGATGAAAAAGGTTTTGGTCGCAAGTTGCGGAAACTCAACTCTATTTTGGCAGGAGAGGCAAGCGCGAAGCTCTCACTGCTATTGGGCAGTATTGCAGCATTTGACTGTCGAGTTTCCCAGCTTCCTACATTAAATCTAGTGGTTGATTATTTTCGTTGGCGTAATGAAGATGCTCACCGGAATGCTTTGAACGCCCACTGTTATTGGACGTTACGAAAAGGGGGTGAAAACCCTGGAGCTGCTACAGAAAAGCTTGATAGACTTTCAGTGAGCGATAAAAACGAGCTGCTTTACCAACGAGCTAACATCAATTTCAATAACTTACCTAACTGGCAGAAGCGAGGCATAGGCTTGTATTGGGAGTCATATCAGAAAGAAGGACTCAATCCTGTGACAGGAGAGAAAGTCTTTGCGACGAGAAGACGCATTAAAGTTGATATGGACCTTGCCATGAAAGATGATTACAGCAAATTCGTCAGAGAACTTGTACTTCGAGAACATCTGGATCAGTGATCTATAGCATATTGCACCATTTCCATCAGTTTCTTTGAGCGTTGTTCTATGGGAATAATATCCAGAAAAATTCTAGATATTCACCACTTTTCAGGTATTTATCCAGAAAAATTCTGTTTAATGGGCTAAATTGCTGAATGTGATATATGGAAATTTTTCCCATAATAAATAGTTAGAACTACAATTATAAGATTGATTCTTTAGGGAGCTGTAGCTAAAAACTGCTTATGGCGTTTTCTGTACCGATTCAATACCGTAGCTTTTTACCACGTTTTTATCGACTAGCTTCGGTAGCAGTATTGTCCAATATGATGGTGCCCCTAGCAGGTCTATTTGATGCAGCATTCCTCGGGCATTTGGCAGATATTAACCACCTAGCTGGAGTAATTTTAGGTGGCATTTTATTTGACTATCTCTACCGAATTTTAAAATTTTTGCGAAATAGTACTAATGCACTAACAGCTAATGCGGTGGGGCAAGATGAACCCATAGCAGTATTGGTGGCATTATTGCGTTGCGGTTTGATTGCGCTGGTGATAGCTGGGGTGATTTTGTTGTTGCAATATCCCATCCATAAGTTGGGCTTCGCCATACTCTCAGGTTCTTCGGATATTGAGTTAGCGGGACTTGAGTATTTCAATGCTCGAATCTGGGGAGCACCAGCAGTATTGCTCAATTTTGTGCTGATTGGCTGGTTTCTGGGCCGTGAAATGAACGGGGTTGTTTTTCTCATGTCCTTGATTGGCAATGGCACAAATGTGTTGTTCGATTACCTGATGATTTTGAAATGGGGCTGGGAAAGCATGGGAGCAGGGCTAGCCACAGCATTGAGTCAGTACTTAGCATTGCTGGTGGGGCTAGTTGCAATGGCACTCAGCATACAGTGGCGGCTGTTGGGACCAGCCTGGACCCAAGTGATGGATCGCCAGAGTCTGACATCAGCGGTAGCACTTAAGGGCAATATTTTGGTACGGTTTTTAGCTTTGATTTCGGTTTATGCCATCTTTACGAACTTGAGCGCATCCTTTGGCACAGAGTTATTGGCAGAAAATGGCTTGCTGTTGCAGATTGCCCTACTCAGTCAGTTTACGGTGCAGGGCGTGGGCATGACATCCCAAACCTTAATTGGCAATTTTAAGGGGCAAGGGCGCACCGATCAGATTTTACCAGTATTTCAGGTGGCCTTGGTTACTGCCTTGGCGATCGCCCTAAGTTTTGCCCTAGGAGCAGTTCTATTCCCAGATACGGTGTTTAAACTATTGACTAACCACTCAGAGGTGTCTCAAGCAATGCAGCATTATACAGGCTGGTTAGTGCCGTTACTGAGTTTAACAGCAGCAGCCTTTATGCTGGAGGGCTATTTTATTGGTATCAAAGATGGAGCAACACTACGAAATGGCTCTGTGTTAGCATTTACTGTGGGGTTTGTACCGTTGATATTGTTAGCGATGTATCAGCAGAGTGAGTATGTGCTGTGGAGTGCGCTGACAGCTTATATGGGAGTACTTTTGGCATTTCTAGCCTATCGGCAGATTAAGACCCACAAGCTATTGTTTTTGGGGAATGAGTGAAACTGAATTATGTTTTCTTCTGCCACTAAACCCATTGCCAATAATGAAGTATCAATTGTAGGTTGGGTTGAGGAACGAAACCCAACATTCTTCGTTCGATTTTTTGGGTTACTCTACTCTTCTCGTAAGCGAAGCTTACGAGAAGCAGCTGTCGTGTCTACACTTCGTTCTACCCAACCTACAAGATAGTTTGAAAACAGTCCCTAACCCCTTTCCAATAATGAAGTGATATTGCCAAAAAGTCGCCAAAAGAAAGAAACAAGTGATACACAGTTACAAAACAATAGACCTTTTCGCAGGTATTGGAGGAATTCGTTTAGGATTTCAAGCTCATGGCTGTGAGAACATTTTTTCATCCGAGTGGGATCATGCCGCACAATCTATGTATGAGGCAAATTTTGGAGAAAAGCCATTTGGAGATATAAATCTAATTGAACCAAAAGATATTCCTGACCACGACATTTTGCTTGCAGGATTCCCCTGTCAGCCATTCAGCATTGCCGGAAAGGGACTTGGTTTTTATGATACTAGAGGAACATTATTTTTCAATATTGAATCTATTTTGAGGGCAAAAAAATCACAGGCATTTTTGCTTGAAAATGTAAAACGTCTGACTACACATGATAGTGGTCGAACATTTAATGTTATTTTGGAACAACTTAATAGCTTAGGATACACGGTATATTATCAAGTTCTTAACTCTCTTGATTTTGGACTTCCTCAAAAGAGAGAGCGTATTTATATCATAGGATTTAGAAATGGAATTCATTTTGATTTCCCCAGACCTTTAGGGTTTTATAAACCTTTATCAGAAATTCTTGAAAGAGACGAAGATATACCTAAAAAATACTTTCTTTCTGATGAATTGAAACAAAAAAGACAAAATGCCGTTAAAGGGATTCCACCATTTCCTTCAATATGGCATGAAAATATTGGTGGGAATATTTCCGCATTGCCCTATTCATGTGCCTTAAGAGCTGGTGGTAGCTATAACTATCTGGTTGTCAATGGAGTGAGAAGGCTAACAGCCAGAGAAATGTTGCGATTACAAGGATTTCCTGACGATTTTGTCATTAATATTCCCTACTCACAGGCTAGAAAAGTTGCAGGTAATTCAGTTACTGTTCCTGTAATTAGGGCTATTGCAGGTGAAATGATCAAATCATTAAATCAAAGACAGCCAGCCAAAAAATCTGCTATACAAACAACACTATTTGATTTGTTACCCAAATCGGAGTGGTGAAATGGATATTGATGAAGCAAAAAAGGCTTTGGATAAAGTCATTGATAAGGCAAGAGTGCATTTCTACAAGCCAATTCAAGTTGCTGAAATACTTTATAGGGATAGGATTAATAAAGACATTGTTTTAACTAACCTTTCCACTTATCGAACAACATCAAGAAAGTGGCGGGATATGATTTGTCTTGAGTTTTTAGGTAGAACCAGCAGTTCTTCCGCTCGTTATCAAGATGAAACAGCAAGTGGAGGTATTTAGATTCTTACTTCTCCAGCAGTGGGGTACATGGGAGTCATTATCCCGCTATGGTGCTGATAAAGTTAGACTCATTGCCCAGGAGCGAGGCTATGATTGGGATAAGATGACTGAAGAAGAACGTGAATCTTTTATTGATGACGTGGTGCATGAAGACTGATGCAGTACGTTGGCGGTTTTCGATACCAACTAGCCTAATATCTTGTAAGCTAGTTGAAGGGCATTACGGTGAACTTGTATGCTGGAGTCCTTTGAGATAAAGAATTTTAGGCTATTTCAACATCTTGAAGTTAGAAGATTGAATCGTGTTAACTTAATTGTTGGCAAGAATAATTCTGGAAAGAGTACATTTCTCGAAGCCGTAGAACTCTATGCTAGTAATGCCTCTCCTACGGTTATTCTCGATCTGGTTGAGTCTAGACAAGAGACTTGGTTTAGTGAAGCTCAACCACAATCCCAAAATTTCACTGGTAATTCTCTACGCCATCTTTTCTTTGGGCATAAATTGCCTCAAGTAGGACAACAAGGTATTTTACTCGGAGAAGTGTCCTCAAGTAAAAAGCTTCACATCGGTGCCGCCGCTTATCAGAACAAGAATGACGACGAAGGCACTATCAGAAAAATTCGAGTTTCTGATTTTCGATTGGATCTCTTGGATGAAGATTTATTTAATGTAGAAGTTTTTCTTGTAGCAGAAGAAGGTGGAAAAACCAGAAGACTTTTTCGGTTAGATAGAGATATTAGAGATATTCGGCGCTATAGCTATCGGACTCTATATGAAACTGAGTTCAAATCCACATGGCAAATTGTTTCGACAGAAAATATACCTAATCGAAAACTAGCTGCACTTTGGGACTTGACAAGCTTGACTAACTTGGAATCTGAGGTAATCTCTGCACTTAGGTTGATTGATGATCGAGTTTCTGGAGTTGCTTTTGTAGAGGATATTAGTCAAAAACGTTCAGGTGAAAATCGCATTCCACTGGTAAAAATTAAAGGAATAGATGAACCATTACCTCTTAAAAGTATGGGAGATGGTATGAATCGTTTGTTTCATATTATTGTTGCTCTGGTAAATGCTCAGAATGGTATTCTGTTAATCGATGAATTTGAAAATGGTTTGCACTGGAGTGTGCAGCCTCAGGTTTGGGACATCGTTTTTCAATTATCGGAAAAGCTCAATGTGCAGGTTTTTGCAACAACTCATAGTCGCGATTGTATAGAAGGATTTGACAGTAATTGGAATAAATATTCTGCTCTTGGTGCTTTTTTTAGATTTGATGCTAAGGAAAAACTTATTAGAGCAACAGAATATACCTCTGAAACGCTCACTGATGCTATTGACATGGATGTTGAAGTGCGGTGAATGGCATGAGCAACGTTTGCAAACAAGATACAGATAAAGTGTTGCTTGTTGAAGGAGATAATGATTGCCATGTAGTCATGGCTCTATGTGCTGCTCATCAGGTTCCTGAAACTTTTGGCATATATCAATGTGGTTCAGACGTAGGGGTTTTAAAGCGATTAAATGCTCTAATTGTACGCCCCAATCCTCCCCAAGTAATAGGCGTTATGATTGATGCTGATAATTCTCTTCAAGGTAAGTGGGATAGCATCAAAAGCAAATTAAAGAACAATAACCATAGCTATGCACTTTCAACATCTCCTGACATTGATGGAACAATAGTTGATAGTGTTGTAGACAAACCTAAGCTTGGATTTTGGCTGATGCCAAACAATCAAGATTCTGGTATGTTAGAAGACTTTTGTGCAGAGCTTGCAGAACCGGAATCTCTATTATTTGCGAGAGAATGTGTTGAACAAGCCGATGAAAGGAAAGTAACAACTTTCAAAGAAGTACATCGCAGTAAAGCGATTATTCATACATATCTTGCTTGGCATGATGAACCCGGCTATCCTTTAGGAAAAGCAATCACAAGACAAGCTCTTCGTCCGCATACAGATATTGCAGTCAGGTTTACTGATTGGTTAACACGCTTGTTTACATAATCTCCCTATCAAAGACTGCGATAAGCGGAGCTTAACGCCCTTGGCGTATCGCACAAAATTTGTAAAATCATGTTTGGTAACACAGGACTGATATCATGTCCGGGGGCATACCCATAGTATGTCCGCAGCGAGTGGAACGAAGTGAAACGACGCAATCACAAGGTCTTTGGGATTGCTTCCCTTCGGTCGCAATGACGGTTATTTAAACGGACATGATATGATTGGATACAGATGGGGAATTTACTGAAGCTAGTATTAGCGATACGCAAAGCGTCAAGCTTTTGGCTTATCGCTTGCCTAAATATGACATAGGTTCATTTTTTTACTTTTCAACTGCTTCTAACCAAACCTGTAAATCATCCATTCCTTGAAAATCGAGTAATGCTACACCCAGATTTTCTAGTTGTTCCAAAGATAGAGTTTCAATACGCTGGCGAACTTGTTGGGGTAATTCTCCCACCCGTCGAGGTAGTTGACGCAGAATGAGGGATCTTTCTCCTGCTTCCTTAATTTCCCTGTAAACTCGCGTTTCCTTGAGGGTAATTCCTAACATCTGTTCTACCTCCCTTTGGCTTAATTGCTCAAACTTGTACACCATTATGGTTGTTATCATCTCTATTATGGCGTGGCTTGATGACTGAGATAATTCCTGTTGACTCCTTGCTAATAAATATCTTGCTTCTTGTGGTGCTTTTTCTTCATCTACAGTAGTCAGTACCATCAATGCTACCCACAAAGGTAATTGACGAATATCTCCCAATTCATCCAAATATATCCGATGTACTTGGTCTCCATTGAGTTGGTTGCGATGGGGATAAGTATCACTTTGTTCAATGTTGCGGGATGGGTAAATTATTACTACTTGCCAATCACTGAATCTGTGACGATTACGGTAGAAATATAATGATGATTCTGCAAATACCCGTTCGTAAAGTTGTTCATCCTTTTGAAACTGTACCTCACAGAAATACACAACTCCCAGATTTTCATTTTCTGGTGGAAGAAATACCCCATCTATTTCAAATGTAGGTTCTTTAACAGCTACTGAGTCAAATTTGTATTCACTTGCATTTATTGGGGGATTTGTCAATAGTTCAAAGAGTAAACTGGGGTACTGTTGAAATAGTTTGTAAAATATAGAGTCTCGGCGCATGAAAGAGTTGTAATAATTGCAGGTTTATTGCTAATAGTCTCTAGTAAAGTTGAGAAAACAGCAATTTTTGTCAGACTAGTACACTACACAAGCGATCGCACTCTTTACCATAAATTAAGAATAGTTCTAGAAGATAGGCAAAAACTATGTAAAATCATGTTTGGTAACAAAGAACTTGCTAGATACAGATGGGGAATTTACTGAAGCTAGTGTTAGCGATCGCTTTTTTAGCATTTACCATCATTTACGGATACCAAAATACTAGCTTTGCTGCATCTGATGGTGGTTGGCGGGGAGAAATGTTTCCCGGTGTGAACTCTAGTAGCATCACTACGGATATAAAATCCTTCACTGTAGATGTTCAACTGGAACAACCAGGTAGCAAGGATCATCAACTCAAATGTAATTTGTATTGGAGCCGGGTAGATAGCTTTGGTAGTGAGTGGAAACAAACTACTACCACTGCAATGTCAGCAAAAGGTAAGCAAAATTACCAAGCCACTATCTCACCCCCCACAGGGTTGTATGAATTTACCAGCAACTGCACCCATACCCGCACAAATAAGACCATTTGGCAAAGTGGGGGAAATGGTAAACTGACAGTAAAACCATTGTCTACTGAACCGAGCGATACTCCAGAGGAGTCGCTACGCGAACGCCGCGCATTTTGGGTAAAAAAAGATATAATTGCCTGGAATAGCTCTGGTGGAACTACTTACGAGCTACACCACACCCCTACTGGTAATCTCTCCGTTCCTCTCAAGAGTGGTGCTGGTATTCCCCTCACTTTTACCAAAACTCTCACCAACCAAAGCTATGCCAAGTTTCCCCAACTCAATCGTTATGTTGGATGGCAAATTCCCACTAATAGCCTGTCCCAAATACCAGAAATTCTCCGGGGTGAAATTGCGATCGCAGCCTATGATAATAATGGCAAACTCCTTGATGCTACTGGCATACAAATTCAAGGGGTTCTGGATGATTTATATACCTACTCCGGAGAACTAGGAGTCATTTATCGCCAAGGCATACCCAGATTAAAATTATGGGCACCCACAGCTAAATCTGTTACCCTCCACCGCTTTGCTGATACCCAAGCCAACACCCCAGCCATCAAAACTCCCATGAATTTAGACTCGAAGACAGGGGTATGGAGTATTACCGGGGATGCTAGTTGGAATCAGCAATATTACTTATATGAAGTCCAGGTATTTACCCCCACCACTGGCAAAATTACCACCAATCTTGTCACCGATCCTTATGCTGTTAATCTCTCCCAAAATAGCCAAAGAAGCCAAATTGTAGATATAAATAATGACGAAACTCTTAAACCCAAGGGCTGGGATAAACTAGTTAAACCAACCTTTACAGTGCCCGAAGATATATCTATTTACGAAGTACATATCCGCGATTTTAGCCGGGATGACCAAACCGTAGCAGCACCTCACCGGGGTAAGTATAAAGCCTTTACCTATGATGGCAAAAAAGGCAGACCAGGGCCATCCGATGGTATGGCCCATCTGCTGAATCTAGGTAATGCAGGATTAACCCACATTCACCTGATGCCAACTTTCGATCTCTCCACGATTAATGAAGACCCCAACCAGCAAAATGTTCCCGAGTATAAATATTTAAGTAGTTTTGCACCCAATTCTAGAAGACAACAGGATGTAATTGCTGCTACCCGTGCCCAAGATGCTTTTAACTGGGGTTACGATCCCTTTCACTATGGTGTGCCGGAAGGGAGTTATGCTACTGTCCCAAACAATACTAGTCGTATCCGAGAATTTCGGGAGATGGTGCAGGCTCTAAATGAAAATGGTCTGCGGGTGGTAATGGATGTGGTTTACAATCACACTACCGTCAGTGGTCAACATCCCCAATCTGTACTAGATCAGATTGTCCCTGGTTATTACTACCGCTACAACCAAAATGGCGAATTGCAAAATACTAGTTGCTGTCCGGATACAGCCTCGGAATTTGCCATGATGTCAAAGTTGATGGTTGACACGCTCTTGACATGGGCAAAGGCTTATAAAGTAGATGGGTTTCGCTTCGATTTAATGAATCTGCATACCGTAGATAATATGATTGCGGTGCGGGATGCGGTGCAAGGATTAACCGTTGCTAAAGATGGGGTGGATGGTAATCAAATTTACTTGTATGGGGAAGGATGGGATTTTGGTTCCCTCAAAGCCAATGGATTCAAGCATGGGGAACAATTTAATATGGCGGGTACGGGTATTGGTACTTTCAATGATCGCATACGTGATGCAGCGCACGGAGGATATTCCCAAGACCCTGTAGGTATCCGCCGTCAAGGGTTTATTAATGGTCAATCCTACGACTGGAATGGTTCTTTTTATGACCAGAGATCCCGCGATGATTTACTGGATTCAACGGATAGAATCCGTTTGGGTTTAGCTGGAAATTTGCGGGATTTTCAGTTTGTCAACCATAAAAACAAACGGGTTAAAGGTAAGGATTTAAATGGTGCGGGGTATACTACAGATCCCCAAGAAGCGGTGAATTATATATCCAAACATGATAACGAAACCCTGTATGATTTAAATGTATTCAAAATGCCCTTAGCAACTATGGAAGAACGGGTAAAAGCGCAAAACATGGGCATTAGTATCATTGGTTTGAGTCAGGGTATACCTTTCTTCCACATGGGTAGTGATATGCTGCGTTCTAAATCCCTAGATCGCAATAGTTACGATTCCGGAGATTGGTTTAATCGGATTGATTTTACCTACAATAGCAACAATTTTGGTGTGGGTTTACCCCCGGCATGGGACAATCAATCTCGATGGCAGATTATGGATAAGTTGCTGGCTAACAAGGGGTTAAATCCCAGTAAGAGCGACATTCTTAAAAGTGTTAACCACCTGCAAGAAATCCTGCAAATTCGTCAAAGTTCTAAACTATTCCGGTTAGAAACTAACGCAGATATCCAAAAGCGGCTTCAGTTTCATAATACAGGTTCTCAGCAAAAAGACGGGTTGATTGTCATGTCCCTGAGCGATCGCTTAGAACCAGATTTAGACTCCAATTATGAGTATATTGTAGTATTATTCAATGCTAATAAAATAGCTCAAAGCTTTACTTTACCTGAATTAAAAGGTGTTCCCATGCAGTTGCATCCCGTGCAAATTAAATCTAGCGATACTACTTTGAAGCAAGCAAGATTTGATAAAGATACTGGGGAATTTAATATTCCTCCACGTACCACTGCTGTTTTTTGTTTGAAATAAAATTCATATGGAGTACGTTTTGATGAGTCGCGGTGTGAGTAATTTTGTAGGGTGCGTTATAACGAAGTTTAACGCACACAATGATGGTAAATGGTGCGTTAGGCTGCCGCCGTAACACACCCTACTCTCTATTCCCTGTTCCCTGTTCCCCGTTCAACAAAGGCTCTACCCATGTAGAGCCTTTGCAGGACGTAGAAAAACTGTGCAAGAGCAGAATTACTCAGTACAGTGTGATCAAAAATTATTGGCGATGCCTCTGGTTCCGTACTTTCTGATTTCACGTTTTTCCGTTCTCTTCTCACACCAAATAGTTAAGCATTCTCAATATTGCTTAAAAGTTCTAACTCGGAATTGGCACCTAAATTAATAGAAATGTCTCTTGCATTCAATTCTTCTTTTGCTTCTTCCAAGGTAATTTCTAGCAGTTCAGCTAACTTACTTAGACTGATTTTACCCAAACGATATGCTTCAAATACCATTGCTGTATACTCATCAGGAAATTGATTGACTTTCTCTTTTCTCATCGGGTGATATCCCTATCTACTCAATCTCTTTCTTTCAGCTAATCGCTCATCATTGTTAAACTGAAGTAACTTTGCAGTTGTTCTTCCTTCATTTGTTAACCCAATAATTGCAGCTTCATCAAAAGCAAAGTGGTCAGACCATTTTTGTTGGCGTGGATTGAAAAGAAAACTGAATTTTCCTGTTTGAGGGTCAAATGAACCAAGATCGGTTCCTTTGTAACGATTACATCGCCAACAGGTAAAAGCTAAATTATCCGCATCAGTGTTACCACCATGTTTTTCTGCAATTATGTGGTCAATTTCGTGGGGAAAAAAGGATACTTTGTCAGGAAGTAAGCAATACTCACATCTATGGTTAGCTCTTTCTTCTACCAAGCGACGCAGCGCAGCCGGAATATAAGTACTACTCATGTTCCTTCAAGTAAGACAAATTACCTGCTTTCACCATAACCATCAGATGTTCAATACGTTCATACTCATCTAATTCTCTTTGTTCCGTAGTAGTTAGTTCCCCTGCTTGACTCCGAGCCAATAGAGTTTGCAATCTTGACTGCATTTCAGCAGTGGGACGGAAAGCGAGAATTTCTTCTGGAGTGGGTTCGCTGGCAAGAAAATTAAGAATATATTGATAGATACGAGCAGGTAAGGGTGGTTGCTGAATGCTAAGTGCAAGTAATTCCGGAAGGCGATCGCCAATCTGTGCTAGTTGTTCTGAAAGTTCATCAGGTACTTCAAGAGTAATTTTTGCCACGGTGTAAGTTTTGTAGAGAGATTTTCTTCTAATTTACAGCTATTTTTTATCCTTCCGGTTTTTGTTGCTTAATAATTTTCTGCAAATAACTCATATCTTCTAATGATTGGGGTGCTGGATAAATCGGGTTATTTGGGTTTCTAAATTTATCCAGATAAAATTCAAAAGGTGCTTTATCATCCCGATGTTCTAACATATATTGCCGCAATTCTTCCCTAGTCATTGAGTCAAAATCTGGATTATTCATTATACAAAACTCCAGTTACCATACACATAAACCCCATCCATCTTGAAATCTGGAGTTTTCATGTAGGTTGGGTTGAAGAATGTAGACGCAACAGCGTCTTGGAGCAGAGTAACCCAACCATAGCAATGGTTCCGTTGGGTTACGCTATCGCTTTTCTTGGATGCCGAAGGCTATACCCAACCTACAACAATTACTACAACATTTAATTTACAAGGACGAGGTTTAATTCTAAATTCTAAATTCTAAATTCTAAATTCCCCTTGACTCCTGGTTAACTGATAACTGTATTAAAGTTTCATTTGACTGTACAGTTGTAAAGCCGAACTCCAAACTAGGTAGCCTTGGGAACTTAAATGTAAACCGTCGGTGGTAAGTTCGAGGCGCATATTTCCTTGTTCGTTAGTAAATAGGGAATATAAGTCTAAATATCTTACCCCTTCTTGGTTAGCGATCGCTTGTAATTGTTGATTTAATTTACGAATACGACTACTGGGTATTGCTAATAACTTTTCCTTTCCTTCCCAGGTTGCATCTTTTCCTCCATGAGGCAAAATTGATTGGATAACGATGTCTGCTTGGGGATGAGTTTTGCGTAGGTAACGCACTATTTGCCGCTGATTTTCTAGGACTATCTTTCCCTTCACACCCCGAATTAAGTCGTTAATCCCAATCATGACAAAAATTGTTTTTGGTTGGGTTTTGTCAAGTAATTTTAATCTTTTTAATAGTCCAGCACTGGATTCGCCAGAAATTCCTTGGTTCAGCCAATGCTTGTTTGTTGGCAACAGTTCAGCAGGAAACCACAAGGTAAGAGAATCCCCAGCCAGTATTGTTAAATTTTTCGGACGTTTTTGTGCCACCACCCTGGCTTCTCGATCTAAAATACCTAGCCACTGCTGATAATTTAACTGACGACGAGGACCTAATTGGGGTGTAATAGCTTCTGTTTGATTACTAGAGTTAATACCCAAAAAAGCCGTCCATAGCTGCTGTCGCCACAGCAACAGGATAACCGCTAATACTAGTAAGCCGTTGGTTAACAGCGATATCATTGCCCATATGGGGAACGTTTTTGCAGAGGTTGACACGAGTAGCAAAATTAACCATATCTCCGAAACAGATTCTAACTGGAAAAGTCATCCAATTTTAGATTTTAGATTTTGGATTTTGGATTGACGAGCGACCCCCTAAAGGGTTCGTTAGTTACTTCAAGTCGGGGAAAAGGGATGGAGTACTAACTCACCGCGACGACGACAGTCGCTCTGGGTAGCGCGAGTCGTGACCCCATGTCTAAAGCCCGGAGGCTTGAAACAATGACATAACTGTTTGTTTTGCTCCACGGATAAATCCAACAGAGCAGCGCGGTCTTGGGGAGCCATTGCGGTCTTGTGGGTTTCCCACTAAGAGCAAATGGCGTGGTTTCCCCCATGAGCGACTGCGGAGGGCTTATATCCAGTTTATTTTCCGGTCAAATTCTTGGTCACGTAATATTAATTTATCGCTGCCCGTTAGCTCCTGCACCTCTGTTGGCACGGTCACCCTGAAAGGGCTAGGGCGTGTTTTCAAACCCAAAATTCTTCGTTCGATTTGTTAGGTTTCACTTCGTTCTACCCAACTCATATCTTGCACCTAACCGTATAAACAACGAAAAGCTTAAAACCAGCGCAATAAAGCAACATTATTTTACTTGGCTTTTATCGCTCAATTAAGCTTTTAGCCTTAATACTGAGTGATTAAATTACATCAATTTTTCTTGGTGCAAGATGTGAGCCAACCTACACGATAGTTTGAAAACAGTCCCTAAGAGGCACGGCAGTGGCTTACCGCTATGGGAGCATCCCAAATGTTTAAATTTGTAGTGCGGGCATCTTGCCCGCTTTTTATGTAAAGGGAGCAAGATGCTCCCACTACCGCATATTTTTGAAAAATTGGGATGCTCCCACCACTGTTGCCTCTACACTCCTTCCCTCCTCTACATCAAGATTGTCGCCAACACCAAGTAAACAAAGTACAACCTGCCACTAATTTAATTGCTTCCAATACCCAGTAACCACCATGCAACATATTCATAGTGGCTGGAATTTCAGCAGTTGTTGGTAATAGATTCATCTGCAAACCAATGGCAGACATTTGTGGTGTGAAGATATAGGTATCTGTCAAACATACCGCCAGGAGCAATATGGGCAAAAAGAGCATACCCCAATTCAGTTTAGCTTCTCTTTGATTGAGAGCTAATATCCCAGTTAATACTAAACCCGCAGACAATAATTCAATGCGATTAAAATTCCAGAAAATTGTATAACCAGCTTGGGCAAAACTGGCTTGGCTCATCATCCCCGAAACATATAAACTAGGCATAATTACCCAGTCTATAACTAGACTGGCACTGAGCCAAAAGCCTAAAGTTAGGATGACAATATTTAGCCATAGGGGACGTTTATATCCCAAATTAGAAATAGTATTCATAGGAATAATTACAGGTGATTTACTATATAGTGTCCTACTTAAATACTGATTTTGACAATCAATATCCATTATCTGTTACAAATCAATTATGAAATTGAAATCAGTTTTTATTAATAAATGTAAATTAATGTTTATTTATGTAATAAATAGCCTTTCAATAATTAAGGTGGACGGATAAAAATGTCCACCTTCAGGATTGATGTTGAGTTGATGTTGAATAGTTATCTCTAACTAGAAAAGGAAAAATTAGACTTAAAAAACTCCTACAAGTAGGGCACCGGTCATGAGTAACAATGCCAGGGAAAATACACCCAAGACTACTATCAGACCGTTGATGTGGGAGCCATGGGTTTCTTCCATAGCTATATCTTCTTCCTCTAATCGCATTTGCCGAATCAGATTAGAAATTTCCTTGGCATCTCTAACATGATGTAATGCTTTAGTTTCCCCATTAGGATATTTGAAAACAAAATACGTGGGAACTGTGATGTGGCTGCCGGTAATATCGTATTTATCTACAGCTACTTGTTTTGCTTTCTCTTCAACACTTTGAGTTTCTTTAACGATTATATCCCCTGGGTTCGCTGTGAGGTGCTTTGTAGCTATTGCATGTCCAACCATACAAGCCTCCGAATCTTATAAGACTGTATTTTTATTTTGATGTTTATATATGATAAATACTTTCAAGGTCAATTAATGATAGTCTGACAAATTATTTAAAATAGGTTATTAATACTTCATCAATTGTGTAAAGATAATTGTCAGATAATTTTGGATTTTAGATTAACGTTGCGTATAAAGATTTATGAAAGTGTCTCTACATCTATCATAAATCATTGATAAAAAAATTAAGATCCCCGAATTCATTGAATAGACTAGAAGTCTGAATAAATCAAATATATTTCTATATATTAAAACAAGTAATAAAAATAAATAAATGTATCCGAATTGCTTTACAAAAATAATCAATAAAAAATTGCGATACGCCGGAGGCGTTAAGCTCCGCTTATCGCGTAGCGGCTCTGTTTGGGGATACTTTTGACAAATTAATGAATGGTCTAGCCCCTAATTGCTCGTTCCTTGCCAGAGGCAAGAAATGTAGCGATTGAGGCTCCCGCCTCCAACACGGATTTGAGGCGGGAGCCTCCTCCAAGTGCATTTCCAGGCTGGAGTGACTAACTCCTCAAGGGCGCACGCAATGCGCCCCTACTCCGCGCCTCCGCGCCTATTTTCAAGTTAGCCCCTCACGTGAAAATCCCACACCTAAGCTGTCAACCATCAACTAACAACTAACAACTAACAACTAACAACCATTTTCAACCTAGGAGGCAGGGGGCACCCGAACAGGGAGATAAGCCCTATGACTTTCGGTCAGTTCCAGCACCCACAGGGCGAAAATAAGCTAAAATGCAAGCATAATAAGCATTTCATCCTTATATAGGCTCCATGCTGGAAACCCTGCAAACCCGAATTTATGAATTAGAACAATTTGCCAATGCATTGGTAGCAAACCAACTTACCCACTTGAGTTTGTTGAGTATTGGTGTGATTTTTGCGGCTGGATTACTTACTAGCCTGACCCCTTGTATGTTGTCCATGTTGCCCATAACTATCGGCTATATCGGCGGTTATGAAGCTAAAAGTCGCCTCCAAGCTGCTGCCCAATCCACATGGTTTGCCTTGGGGTTAGCAACTACCTTGGCGGGATTGGGGATTACGGCAGCAACAATCGGTAAAGTCTACGGACAGGTTGGCATTGGTTTGCCCATCATTGTCAGTGTCATTGCCATTCTCATGGGGCTAAATTTGCTAGAAGCATTGCCTTTACAGATGCCTGATTGGGGGGGAACGGATTGGATATCCCAGGAATTACCCCAAGGAGTACGGGCATATTCTATTGGTTTAAGTTTTGGTTTAGTAGCTTCTCCCTGTAGCACCCCCGTATTAGCCAGTTTATTGAGCTGGGTTGCTAACACCCAAGATTTAATTTTGGGGGGGGGTTTGTTACTCGCTTACACTGCGGGTTATGTCACTCCGTTGATTGTGGCAGGTACCTTTACTGCTTCAATAAAGAAAGTTCTCGAATTGCGTCGTCTTACATCATGGATTAACCCTGTTAGCGGTGTATTGCTAGTAGGATTTGGCGTATTTTCCTTAATGTCTCGGATTCCCCTTGGTAATTTTAATTAATGACTTTAGATAATACAACCTCCCAAGAATCAAGTTGGTGGTCCTCTGTTGTACGGGTGCTGCGACAGGATTTTTTGCCCTTAGTGACAGATTTACGCTTGGCTATTGTACTGCTGCTGCTAATTGCTCTATTCAGTATTAGCGGCACTGTCATTGAGCAAGGACAATCCCTTAACTTTTACCAAGCAAATTACCCAGAACATCCAGCTTTATTTGGTTTCTTGTCCTGGAAAGTCATTCTTATCTTGGGATTAAATGATGTTTACCGTACTTGGTGGTTTTTGGCACTGCTGATATTTTTTGGCACTAGCTTAACAGCCTGTACCTTTACCCGCCAATTACCGGCATTAAAAGCTGCCCGACGGTGGAAATTTTACGACCAACCGCGACAATTTGCAAAACTGGCATTGAGTGCGGAGTTTGATTTAGGGAAAGACAATACTGCATCCTTAGAAAATCTTACCCAAATATTGAGCGATCGCCGTTATCAAATATTTCAAGAGCAACCAGGAGTCCTCTACGCCCGTAAGGGTATCATTGGACGCATTGGACCAATTGTGGTGCATATTGGCATTGTACTTATTCTTTTGGGCGGTATTTGGGGAGCGATGACAGGGTTTGTTGCCCAAGAAATGGTTCCCAGTGGCGATACCTTCCAGGTGAAAAATATCATCAATGCTGGACCTTTGGCAGCCAAGCCAAGTTCTCAAGATTGGTCTGTGCGGGTAAATCGTTTTTGGATTGACTATACTCCTAGCGGAGGAATTGACCAATTTTATTCCGATATGTCGGTCTTAAATTCCCAAGGGGATGAAGTTGACCATAAAAAGATTTTTGTCAACCAGCCTTTACGCTATCGCGGGGTAACTTTTTATCAAACCGATTGGGGTATTGCTGCTGTTAAAGTCAAAATCAATAACAGCCCCATTTTTCAATTACCAATGGCACAATTGGATACCAAGGGTCAAGGTAGATTGTGGGGAACTTGGATTCCTACCAAACCCGATTTAAGTGCGGGTGTTTCCGTAATTGCCAAGGATTTACAAGGCACTGTTTTAATTTACGATCCCCAAGGTAAATTAGTTAATACCCTGCGTGCGGGTATGTCTACCCAAGTCAATGGTGTTACCTTAAAGCTTTTGGAAGTAGTTGGAAGCACTGGCTTACAAATTAAATCAGACCCCAGTATTCCCATAGTTTACGCCGGCTTTGCCATCCTAATGGCGGGTGTTGTTTCCAGTTATTTTTCTCACTCCCAAATTTGGGCATTACAAAAAGATGGTCGTTTGTACGTAGGTGGAAAAACCAATCGTGCCCAAATTACCTTTGAACGGGAAATTTTAGGAATTTTGGACACATTAAGTTTACAACAGCCAGCCTCGTGAAGGAGGGAAGGAGTGAAGGAGGGAAGGAGTGAAGGAGTGATGAATTAAAGACTATCAACTAACAACCATCAACTAACAACCACCAACTAACAACCACCAACTAACAACCACCAACTAACAACTAACAACTAACAACTAACAACCATCCTTCTGGTGTTTTACCTCAACCACCGTATGTACATTCCCACGAGGCGAAAAGTTTGCCTTTACAGTCGCCTCTAGGGGATCGCAAGCTGCCACAAAATCATCTAAGATTTGATTGGCTGATTCCTCGTGGGATATATATTTATCCCGGTAATTATTAATGTAAAGCTTGAGAGCTTTTAATTCCACCACCTTTTCATCAGGTATATAGGTAATATAAATGGTGGCAAAATCGGGGTAGCCAGAAAAAGGACACTTACAGGTAAATTCTGGCAAAGTAATATCGATATTATATCGGCGACCAACACGAGGATTGGGAAATGTAATTAATTCGCCTGACGCAATCTGCCGCTCCCCATATTTCATTTCCCTATGGGGGTGAGATGCAGTTTCTGATGAAGAATTACTCATGAGCAAAGTGGTTAAAAATTATATGTTTCTAGATAGATTGTTAAATATTAAACTATTCTACAGACAGGCTACGCCTTTCTTGTAGCTTGCTTCCCATAGGGTATGGCCTTAAGGCTATAAGCAAGTAACCATTGAAGCTACTGCTCTTTATCTGGACAATTCTCATCATCCCAGCCATGAGGATGCATAGCACAGACTAACAAATTACCACCATAGGCATGACCATGATAGTGGATACAACCCATACAAGCTGGATTTTTTTCTGTCGTTGCTTCCACTGGATAAGGAAAACTAGAGTCAAAATCCCTGACTACCTCTTCCATATCCCAGTAGCTATCCAACGATGGCTCATTTAGTTCGTTAAAGTAATCTTCTATATCAGAAACTATTGATTCTTGAAATTGGTCGGTAATTTCTTCCGTGACTTCAAAGAAAGTATCTACCATTTCGTTTATGCCCGTGAAGAACTGCTCTACTCCATCAGCCACTGTTTGCATCATTTCCCAAAAGTCTTTTTCTAACTGTTCCATAAACTTGATGTTCTCGATGACTATCAATGGGAGGATATTCCCACAATTTTGGTCATAAATAAAGGTTACTACTTTAGCTTAACCAATTGTCTGTGACGTTTCCCCCGTTAAGTCTTGCAACTATAACGGGAGCTTCTAAAATAGAGCTTTGACCTAGGTACTGTTTTTGTAGACAAGACTTAACAGTTGTAGACAATTGTCAACGTTTTTTCATATGTTTTATGGATAATTTTTGCTAAAATCAATCTGATTCATTAGGGAATAATCTCTTGATTAATATGCAAAAACCAAGCACTGATCGAGAGATCCGCAAATAATTTAATATCTGAAAACGCGGACGGCTCAGCCGTGTAAGCCTACTGAGGGATAACCGCTCCCATGCTCCT
>JASJDS010000187.1 GCA_030065055.1 Calothrix sp. MO_192.B10 | reverse complement strand
GGCGCGTTATCTGTACTTATTTCCCCTAGTAACAGTAACCAAGCTTGACGCTCTAGGTATTGAACAGCACCCCCAGCCAATTCCAAGGACTGCATCAGTTGTCTGGCTTGCCCCAGCAGGGTGTACCAATTTATCCAGGCAGGCTGTAACTGCAATACTAGCTGATGTCGGAAGGCTTCCGGTAACTGCTCTACTAAGCGTTGTTGTGCGGCTGGATAATTTATCAGTAATTCACGCAATTCATTTTGCCAATTCGTATCACTTTGTACTAACGCTGACCAGCGCGATCGCCAGTCCTGCCAATCCCTAGCCGGACACCACCAAGGTAATCGCCCATAGCGCAAAAAATGCAGCAACACCTGCCAATCTGAGCCATTGCGGGTAATTGTTTCGGGTTTGGCAGCATTATTATTAAGTAACCGATCGCTCAGGCGATCGCCTAAAGTTTCCCTAAGAGCAGCCAGCAAGTTGTGTATAAATTCATCGGCTAAAAATCTGCTATCAATGGAGCCAATATCCACCTCCAGCCGATCCAACCGCACTACTTCCTCCTCTCCTACCAATTGGTCAAACAAATACGCCATTTCCTGTAGGCCTTGCTGTTGAAACAAACGGCTCACCTCTGACTGTAAACTCCATACATCAGCTAGTTGTTTGGTATCGAGTTCTAGTAAAGTTCTTCCAATGATGTGGCGTTGTTTGCTCATATTATGGAGTTGCTTAATTGAATCGGAGTTTGGCGATCGCAAGAAAACCAAGACCATTATACGTTTTATATGATGTCCGGCAAATTACCCATAATATGTCATTGCAAGTGAAACGACGCAATCCCAAGGTCTTTGAGATTGCTTCCCTACTCTGCGAGAACGCTTTCAGCGAACGGTCGCAATGACGTTTATTAGAACGGACATCATATTACGCGATCGCCTATGGCGGGCACCCATGTGCCATCGCACTTTGTGATTTGGCGAGTCTGGGGATAACTTAGCCAACCTACTAGCCACAGCTAATAATGATAGCGACCCCCTCTTGTGAATCGTCGCTGTTGCGGTTCCTCCTTTAAAAGTCCAGTCCTTGATCTCATAGCCCGGAAACCGCTGTTGAATCATCAGGAACACCGCTTTCGTGTTTGGAATCATATCCTTGAACACACCCCACATACTCGTCGCAGATTTTCCTTTATGGGAAATCTCTTTTTGGAATGGGAGTGGTTGGGCTTCGGATATAGAGGTTGTGGTTAATTTAGCTCTGATAAGTACGGGAAGCATATCATATATGGCTTGCCAATCCTCGTTGTTTATATTAGTCCGCGATATCTTGAAACCTTCACTGTCGTCTGGTACCGGTACCCCATTCTTAGACGCAAAATCCCTCGCCAATTCTCGGTGGCAAGTCAACAGATCCGAATTAAACATTGCTGTTGAGGTTTTGGTGCCAACCTCCCGGTCCTTTGTTCTTTGATTCCAATCCGCAGAAAACCTGTCTTCCATAATGTAATATCGGTTCTGGTACACATCTTCCGTACCGCCTTCGTCTTTCTTTACCGCCGAGTTGATAACTATAACCTTCTTTTTCCCTACTTCGGCTCCTGATCCCGCGTCCCAATCCACTGTGGTAACATATCTTTCATGCAGATGGGTCAATAAATCCCCCGCAAAATTTGGCCTTTCAGAAGGTCCCCCGCCATTTTCCTCTTCCTTCTCCCCGGCTTCAACATCGGGGACACTGCCGGGGTATTCTTCAGGATGCGTGCCTCTTCTAAGCTCATGCCACTGCTTCCAGGTCTTGCGCTCGTTTTCCAAAGTGCTGTAGTCGTTTTTTCCAGGTCTCTTAATCTTGTACCAAATCTCTTTTCCATTTGAAAACCACATCACTCCATCCATCAGATCATCCCAATAGTGGGTTGCCTCTTCCTCATCCGTCCCTGTTTTCCATTCTGCCAATTGCACAACCGAATGTGACACTTTTGTTAGTTGTCTTATCCCACTCCTTTGTTGCTTGGGCCCTGGTGTCAGGACAGAATTACCAACGCTTTCCTGCATTACCTGCTGCCCAAGCCCAAAAGCCTTCGCCCCCATCACATCCGCTTCCTTCTCCAAACCCTTGTCATCATTTACATTCACTTCACCTTTCATCTGAATGGTCGGCTTTACGTGGCCCTGTTTTTGTTGCACCACATGCCATGCCTCATGAGGTAGGTGTTTTTCTTGTCCAGAAGCTAAATGAATATCAGTACCTTGTGCATAAGCATATGCTTGTAATTTAGTTGGTTGATCAGAATTGTAATGGACTTTCACATCATCCATTGAATATCCTGAGAGGTTTTCAATTCCTGATTTTAAGTTGTCAGGTAAGCCGGTATTATTTTCCCTTTGAGCAGGCTCAGGGCTTGCTTTTTTCTGACTGGGTTGCTGTTGTTGAGTAGGATGATTAGCAGCGATCGCCTGTAACTGAGCCGCTTGTTTAGCTTGCGGGCTATTATTCACGATCGCTGATGTCAAATCCCCGGTCGCTGACTCACCACCATGACCCTTGCGCTGCAAGGTATCCAGCTTGGGCATCACCGGCGTTTCATCCTCTTTCCCACCCAGTGATGGCGATCGCTGCTCGATCTGTTGGGCAATAAGTTCGCTTTCAAAGGCGGGCATCCGTTGCACTAATGGCTGAGTTATGCCCTCTGTCTTACTGGTAGCAGATTTAGCTTGAATGGTCGATGGCGAAATAGCCTGGGGTTGGAAAAATGGTGGAGATGCTGCCCTTTGGGCTGAGAAAAAAGCATGTTCTGGTGCAGCCGGTATATAAGACCTATGCAAAACTAGGTATAACTAGACTTTTCTATGATAGATAACTTGCACTAGTTAAAGTTTTGCTGCTTACTTCTTGCTTCAACCAAGGAAGACGGCTTCTTCTTGTCCACAAGCAATTCACTGTCTACCTGACAGCATTCATCAAATTGATAGCCGCGTTCAAATCACGGTCAATCTGAAAGTTACAATTTTCACAAGTGAAAGTTCTTTCTGATAGGGAGAGCTTTTCTTTTTTGTAACCGCATTTAGAGCAGGTTTTGGAACTAGGGAACCAACGGTCAACTATGGTTAATTTGGCTCCATAAAACTTACATTTGTATTCAAGTTGGCGAGAAAACTCGTAAAATCCCATGTCAGCAATAGCAGCAGCCAGTTTATGATTAGCCATCATTCCTGATACATTCAAATTTTCAATCACAATATGACCGTGGTTCTTGGCTAAATATGATGTCAATTTGTGCAATGTATCTTTACGAATATCGGCAATCTTTTTGTGCAGTCTAGCTATCCTGTTTTGAGCTTTACGCCAATTGCTCGAACCAATTACTTTGTTACGATTAAGCCATTGGAGACGAGATAGTTTATTGCTCCCTTTACGGTATGACTTAGCACCAATAAATACTTCTCCAGTAGATAAAGTTGCAAGTTGCTTGACCCCTAAATCAACACCGACTACTGAGTTATAACTATTGGATTCTATCTCCTTTAAATCAATTCGGAAACTAATAAACCAGCGTTGCGCTTGCCTAGAAATCGTTACAGATTTAATCTTCTCTGGTTGCGGTAAGCGTTCATAAGTTTTAAGCTTGCCAATCTTGGGGACTTGAATAGTAAAGCTATCTATTACTTTGCAAGTACCTTCAAGAGTAAAACGATCAGACTTACCTTTCTTTTTGAATCTAGGTGGTTTTTTATTCTTTTTGAATGCATCACTCCAAGCCTTGGCTAGATTCCTTAACGCTTCTTGTGGAGTTGATTTAGAGCATTCATAATACCAAGGATTTTCAGGTTTAACCAATGCCACTAGCCATTTATGTAAAGTAATTCCGGTGGGGAACTTAATCTTGTCATTCGGATTGACTTTGTTATGGTCGAGTATTTGCTTGGTTAAAGCTAATCCCCAATTCCAAGCATGTCTAGATACTCCACAATGCTTCAATATTTGAGTGAGCTGTTTATTGTTTAATTTGAGTTCTGTCTTAAATCCAAGTAACACTAATTATTCACCTCCTTAACTATCTATGACATACCATCAATCAATTTTTTGTTTTTCTTACTTCTAGAACCATAAAGACGTGCTGAAAACACTGTAATAACGAATACCTCGCCCTTTAAGGGCGGGGTTTATCCCTATTAATTCCAATACGTCTTGTACTAGTTCTTGCTCAAAAGATATCTCTGATTGGGTATTCCGGAAGATTTGCCAAGATTTACCTAGGTATTTTTATTCAGTTACTCACCCCCTTGCTCAAATAAAACGCGCAAGCGGTTCGGTAATGTAAACGATCTGGGTGTGGGTTGGTTGGAGGTGGGTTCAGGTTCGCCGTTATTATCGTCAATTATCTCAATGGTCACGGTAGAAATATTTCCCTCCAAGCGATCGCCGTTTATTTCCCTAGAGGCTTGTGCTGTAATTTGATGGATGCCTACAATTGGTTGCCAGTTTGGCAGATGGTAGGGTTTATCATTAACTGGTAAATTTACCTCGGTGCTAGCATTAGGAGCAGTATAAGTAAATACTACACTACCCACCGTTGCAGGGATAGTTACAACTTCTATCTTGTATTCATTATTGGGGTCAAAGTAAGATACATTGAAGGTGTTATCGCTCTCCAATCTTCTGCTTTCAGTAATTTCATTATTGCTTATTGTCAGTAAATTAAATCCCTGTACACCACCAAGAGGGATGGGAAAGGTTTTTGTAACTGGCTCACTGATACAATTACCGAGTTCGGGTATTGCTTGCACAAGCAGAATAATCGATACCACCGCATCAGCTACCCAATTATTAGAATCATAGTCGTAGCTGATTGTGAACTCATTGTTACCAGGATTACTGGGATTGGCGATACCGTCATGTTCCCAGTTGAAGGTAAAAGAAGCTTCCCCAGGTGGTTGAATATCAAAGACGCGCACGGAAAAACCATTGGCATTAACATTGGTAATCTCTGCTTGAAAATTAGCTTGTGGTAGGGGGTTAATTATGACTGTGCGGCTAAGGGTATTTTCGCACTGGGTTTGTTGAGTGCGAATCAGTGCTGTAATTGTCACTGTTTCCGCTTCATTCTCTGTTGCATATTGGCTGGGATTGAGAATATTTGTTTCTGTGTTGTTGATTGTCACCTGAATTAACTCCACTTGTTCAGGTGTACCTTCAGCCAAGGTTATCTCTACGGGTTCTGCATTGTTACAGAAGTTTTGTCCCTCACTAATTGATAAATCAGCTTGTGGTAGGGGGTTAATTATAACTGTACGGGTAAGGGTATTTTCACACTGGGTTTGTTGACTGCGAATTAGTGCTGTAATTGTCACTGTTTCCGCTTCATTCTCTGTTGCATATTGGCTGGGATTGAGAATATTTGTTTCTGTATCGTTGATTTTTACCTGAATTAATTGCAAATTATCAGGTATATTCTCAGCCAGCTTAATCTCTACAGGTGCTGCATTATTACAGAAGTTTTGCCCTTCGCTAACTGATAAATTAGGTCTTGGCAGAGGATAAATAGTTACAGTTAGCGTATCGTAAGTGTCATCTACTGCATAGGTGAAAGTAATTGCTACTTCTAATCCGTTCGCCAACTCATCCCGACTAGCTTGGTCAATACTACTAGGTTGGAACAGTTGTTTGGAACCCTCAAACACAACTCCCTCTCCCTTGACCGTACCACCTTCCGGTTCCAAGGTAAACTCGTACTTGCGATCGTCGCCTTCACAGAAAACTGTTTTGTCCAGTATAATAATTGGGCGCGGTCGGGCTAGTACATAACTGAGTGCGGGTGTGTTGCTACCAAAGCCATAGGGGAGACAAAAATCAGCGATCACAATATCTTTTCGCTTCTCCAATTCGTCCAATAGCTTCTGCGAACTACTAATGTTTTCTTGAGACAAATCCGGTGGTAAGAAAGCTGATTTTTGTATCGTTTCCGTGCGTAAGGTAGCTAACTTATAGCTTTCAGGGTCTTTGTCAACAACTAGAAGGTCATCAACATCCTGACCATCTACGTAGACTAAGATAAATGTGCCACCTTTGGGAACCCCACCCAGATGTTCCATACCGGGATGCAATTGAGCAAATTTAGGGAACAAATGCAACTCCATCAGCTGTTCTAATCGCTGTCGGTAAGCTTTTATCAGTCCCATGAATTGTAAATAATTGAGTTCGGATGCAATCTGTGGGTTCCCTATTTGATAGCTTTCGGTATTAAATTTTTCAGCAGAGACATCTCGTAACAAACTGTAAAGTGTCTCGAGGTCTAGAAGTTCCCATTGCTCGATGATGGGTGAATTGTCTCCATCAACGCTAACAGTAAAATGATTCAAAGAAAGTAAAACCAGGGGATACTGGGGAGTAGAAGATGGGAGGTTAACTACATCCTCCGTTGAAAGCTTAAGGTGATACTTTTCTGGGTTATTCGATGAATCAATTACCAAATCATAAGTGATTTTACTTAGGAATAGACAGGTGGCTATTTCCTTGGTAATGCGCTGCTTTTCCTGTTCAATTACATCACTAGCAAGTCCTGTAAAGTCGATAATTAGGTCGTTAAAGTTGTTGAGGCTATTTCCTTCAGTATTGGGAATTTGGGTTACGTAACGGGCTATACGGGTATTGTTTTCGTCACTGGCTATACGGGTATTGTTTTCGTCACGCACATATAGCTTAAATCGCTCGTCTGTATCAGCTTTAACAAATTCATAGGCTTCTGGTTGACGGCCACGATCCAACATGGGATTCGATAATAGTTGGCTGGGATTAATCTCAGTTAGACTCGGTTGGTCAAAGAAAGAAACCTTTAATGTTTGCAGTAGGACATTTTTTGACCATTCGCTTTCATGCTGAGTCCAAAGTTTCTGGAAAGCACCCTTGATTCGGCGAAAATCCGCTTCTAAGTCATTAAACTGACCAGAAATGTTCAAGTCTTGGGGACAAGCTTCGCTACTAAGCTTGAGGGTAATGACATCAAAAGGCAGATTATATCGTTGTTTGTAGCCCTTGATGCGTTCGAGTGCATCACCGTTAGCCTTGCCGATATGTCCTTCAATGCGGTAAAAATTATAAGCATCCAGTCGATAGACCAAATCCTCCCGGTTGGAAATAGATTCTATTTTGTCATCCTCCTTAAGGGAGAAATAAGCAGGCAATAGATGACTTCTTCCTTTGCGGTAGGCATCGTAGTTCCAGTATTGATATAGGTGGGGATAGTTCAGGTAGTAAGGGATTGCTTGCTCGCTGAGGGGTGTGGATGGGTCTTTACTGGGGGTTATTTTCAGGGGGGTATTATAAAATGGCAGCAGGTAAAAACTGTCTTCTGCACACAATTTTAAAAGGCGTTGATAAAGGTAGCGGACTTGCTTAACACGAAGCTGATTACCGTTGTAAATCGGGGGTTGGGTAAAATGGCTGCGATAGGCCGAAGGTGCTGCATATCCCTCGGTTCCTTTGCTGGGAGGTGGAACTAGTAGCCCCAGCATCAAAAATCTGGGAAATCGATGGGTATCAGGTGTACAGTCATCCATCAAATCAAAAGCCGCCTCAGCTAGTTCATAGTAAGCAGCAACCAGTAGACTGAGGTAATCGTAAAAATATTGCAGGGTATAGGTAGATTGAATCTGTTCAGGTTTTATTGATGTTTGTATTTCTGTATTAATTTCCTTTACCTTAAAATAATCTAATATCTTTTCTAGCTTGATGCCTTCAAATATATCTTCCAGGTTTGTCTGCAACTGACTGAAGTCATCAGGCGAATTAGGTTGAAAAGCAGTAAAAAAAGGTGAAAATAGCCAAAACAACCGGGGAAAAGCCTTCTTGATCGCCGCGATCGCATTTTCACAAATCAGGTAGTAGTTCTGGCGGAAAGTCTTGTAGTCATTAATTTTACTCAGGTCTACGCTGTATTCCGTTGCCGTTGCACTGTTTTTTCCTTCCATATACCCAAATCGCTGCACTTGGGGAGCAAAATCTTTGAATTGCTTGGTATCAAGGTCAAACTCTTGCAGAAAGTGGTTGCGGGTTTCAAAAATTTCTTGGGTAGCAAAACTCTTCCAGCGTTCAGGCAATTTTGTATCCATCTGATAGCCTTGACGTAGCAAGCGTTCAGCACTGAGATTCTCTTGTTTGCTATCTTGGCTAGGTACCAACAGAAAGCGCGAGCGAAAACTCCGCTCTTGTCCGCGATCCTCATAGTTGAATTGGCAATCATCTTCACGTGCCAAGTCTTCCCAGTCATAGAGAATGACTAGCACCTGAGAGTACAATTCACTTTCACTTAGCGCCGTCAAGGGTTGGATACCTTGGGAATTTGTTTTGGCTGACTCAGCTGTAATTAATTCTCTGACAAGATAATTTTCTTGGGAGGGTTCGCTCTTGATGAACAGATTTTTGGGTAGGGGGACATTATCTCGGTAATGGGTGAAAGTATTTTTTTGTTTTGCTTCTTCTTCATCTTCTTCATCAGTAATTGGCGAGTATTGGATACAAAAACCCTCCGAGGTAATACCACAACCGGGGGTAATCCAGATTCCTGCCCTGTTGTCTAAAGTCTGCACCTCTAGCCCGCAAACAATTCCCATACCAATCAGATGGGTGCGAGTTAGCCGATTAAGTCCATCAAGGTAACTGACGGTATCATTGAGGTCATCTTTTGTCAATACCTGATTAGATGTAAAGATGGGGTAGCCGGTGAGGTTGATAGTGTTCATAGCTTTAATCATTCGCAGTTCCGAGGGCGGTTTGGTTGAGAATAATCGGCTGATCTTGAGATACAACCTGGGGATCGTACAAGATACCCTGGGGATAAATACTCCGCAGTTGGGGGATAATTGTTAGCAGACGGTTGAGCGTTTCTGAGAGATTGCAGGCACTACCATAGCCAGCATCTAAAGCTAATTGTTCCAACCAATGGCGATAGGCAACTTCAAAATCCCTCATTTGGCGCACATTTACCCAAGCAATTTTGAGGACAACATGGGCTGGTGCTTCCAGTCGCAAGGTGCGTGACACAAATCGGCGAAAATCTATATTACGAAAGCGTTCTGGCCAGTAGGGTAAAATTATAGTTATCCAAAAAGAATAGGGGTCTTGGTAGGTTAACTGGGTTTGTTCTCCCCTTGTAGCATCATCCGTGTTAACGCAGATGGGTAAAAAATTATCGACCGTCTGGAATCGGTAATAAGCAATACTTAAGAACCATAGGAAAAGTGTTAGGTTAGATTTTTGGGATATATATCGAAACCACTTCAACCAAAAAGTTAGGTCAGGTGGGCTATATATTCTGGGACGCAGAAGAATATGCTCCAACAGATGAAATCCCTCGTCATTGACTAGCTGTTGTAGTGTCTGGATAGATTGATTTCGTTCTTCTTTGCTGGTGTAGTAATGAGTCGCTAGGATTTGGTCTTTTCCCCAATTTGTCAATTCCCAACCATAGGGTTTTTCAATTATAAGGTAGTAAGTAAGGCTTAAGACCCATAAGGTAAGCGTAACAACATCTACAGGCTGCGTCTTCTGTATGTGTCGAGACCATTTATACCAGAAAGGTAGAAGAGTCAGTTCCACGTTAATTAGCCGGAAGTTTTTGGCATCTGGCTTGCCATTTTTGGGAAATTCCACTTCTGCCCCAGCAAGTTCCATTAAAACATCGCCTTGTTCCCAAGCTGTTTCCGATGTAGTATAGTGCTGGCTTGATTCTAGTAAGATATTACGATTTTGGTCATAAACTCGACCGATATAGGTAGGATCTTCTGAGGAGTTTTCTAATCCAGTCCAAGTAATATTTAGACGGGCAGTGCGTATAAGTAAAAACAGGTGTTCGATCGCCCCATCCCGTTCTTTTTCTGAGGGATAAAATCGGGAGGAAGTAGCAACTGCACTACGGCGATTGCGTGGTTTACTTAATACTCGAAAGCCAAAACCCTCGTTGGTCGTAGTTGGTTCAATTGCACCCGGTTCAAATAGCACACCCAGCACATCTTGATAAAAGCGATCGCGGGCTGTATTTTCATCCTCGAATAATTGGATGCTCTCTAATAGGGTTACTCCTTCCCGGTCTACTAATTGGAAGCGATAACTAGAGGTTTGTGCTGTCACTTCTTCATCAATCTGTAAAAAGGACTGAGGAGAGTCTGGTGTTTCTAGAGAGTTTAACTGTTTAAAGGTAGCAAAAGCATTGGTTTGTGTAGTTGCTGTTGCTAACAAATTACCGGAGTGATCGACAATTCCCAAAGCATAATTATTACCATCTTTGTCCTTAACTGGACTAACATAACGCTTCAGGTAGCGCAGATTTTCGGCAAACTTAGCAGCAGATTGCCAAGCGAGAATTTCCTCGGGATGAGATTGACAACTTCGCAGCAAAATTTGATTTTCAGTGTTTTGATTATCGGTGTTTTGATTGCTGATGTTATGTTTAACAGTAAAAATATAGTCCCGCTCAATTTTTTCAACTGTAAATTGAAATTGATTGTGGTTAAGTTGAATATTACTAAACCAGCGTTGCAGGTATATCTCCCGTGCTTCTGGGGTGGGTAAGCGATCGCAACTTTGTGCTAATACCTTTCCTTCGTTATCAATTAAGGCATAGCCATAATGGATAAATCTAGTTTCATTGCTGGGGGTAGCGGTTTCCCTTTCTGCACTATTATCTTGACGAAACAGAATTGGGTGGTAATTTTGCCTATTGGCGATTTGTTTGAGGATAGCGATCGCAGCTTCTCTAGCTGCTGCTTCGGAAAAGTAACGCCCAACCCCCTCAAACTTAATTGCTTCAGATGTTTGTGAGGAGTTTACTGGTATATTTAATTGGAAATAATATAAATTCTCCTCTTCTATACGTTTAATTGCAATGATATTCTCTTGGGAAATAGTAGATGTGGCGGCTGGTGTGACAACACTTTCTCCAGCAGTGTCTTGTTCTGTCAAATTAAACAGACTTGGTAAGTTTTCGGTTAAGAAATCTAAACCAGCAAATCGTTCTGCTTGGGAAAAAAAGTAGGATTGATATCTGGCGATGATAGTTTCGCCTTGATCGACTACTTCTACTTGCAAACCATAGTGATAAAAGTAACTATAGGTAAAACCCTTGTAAAAATTTTCATGTAGGGCAAGTAGCAAAAACTTTTCTATATCTGCTTGAGCTGCTTGTTGGGAAGGGTAGGTTTGCAGACTGGTTAAGGACTCGTTCTCAACACCACAACTAACAGAAAAGATCAATCTGCTAGTTTCTTGGTCTACTTCGTAATGACAGAGGTCACGTCGTCGCACATCTTCAAAACTCAGTAACCGCGAAACCCGCTTTTGGAAACCCGCCACATTTGCTGTGTCCCATACCTGTTCATAGTTACAGTAATTGAAAGCACGGAAGCGATCGCGACTCAAGACCGGATAATCTTGTAAAAACCGGGCTTTGTCGTGAATCACCTCAACTTCATCCTTGACTTTATACTGACGTTGTTGAATAGTCCGGTAATTGATTAACACATAATCAGCAAAAGACTCGGCAAAACGTCCTAGGAGATGATCGAGAAAACGGTTACGGCGATCGCGGTAAGTCTCTGGTTCTTCTAGAATCGAGTCGAGATAGTCCCCACCCTCACCAAGGATGCTGGTTTTATCTGGGAAATCAAGCTCCTGAATAAAATATGTGTGCGATTTGTCTTCGGGACGACTCATGTGGTCGTTGTTTCGTCCCTCTCCCGTATCAAATTCCCAGGAAAACAGATCGCGGACATGGGCAAGTTGAGCTAAATAGTTGGCGAGCAACTGATCGAAAAATACCAGGTATCCTTTTAACTGACGAGCTTGAGCTTTACGTAATACGGAAGCCGTTGCTGGTAATCCATATTCACTAATACCATAGGTCAAGGGAAAATCGTGCTGAATTGAATAGTGGTCAGCTAAGTCATAATAACTACCCTGGGGTACAGATAAATCCAGTTCGCTATCTTGGCGTAACACCTTAATATGTGCAGCCTGCTGTTCATAATAGCGGCGTTTAACCTCATTCCTATCTGGTGATATGGGTAGTGTACCCTTGAATAGGTTGATTTTTGAGCGTTCAATCCCCAATACAGGACTATACCCTTTCGTCAATTGTAAATTCCAAGGACTTTGGGACTGGGCTAAACCGTTGATAAAGTTAACAATACTCAGTCTCCGCACTGCCACCACACCTGATATTTTCAGTATTTCTTGGTATAAATCTGACGTGTAAATCACTTCCGGTGGGGTCAGTGCTTCTAGTTCGGCGGTATCAATAAAACCATGACTATCGTAATTATCATCAGCTTTCACAGCATCAATTACGCTATACAAGGCTTTATTTCGCTGTATTGCGGTGGCATAAAGCTGGGGATGGCTTGCTATTTCTTCGTTTTCGTCGTGTACAGCAAAACTGTAGGGATTATCACCCTCCGCATTATCAATCAGCCGATAATTAGAGAGGTTTCGGCTTAGATCCAGCAATTTATCAAAGCCTTCAATTGCCTCTGTTCTATTTTCGTATCCAATTGCACCTTCTAATAGAGGTGATTTGTGCTGACTAATCAGTTTGTATTTGTAATAGACTCTGGAGTTCTGCTTTTCCTTGGACTCGTGCGTAACCAATTGACGCTGGATTTTTCGACTGTCGATTACAGAAGGTCTACCAGCAAAGATTTCATCTATACTTTTACCTTTGTCCAGCAGCTCTTGCAAAGTATAAAACTGCAACCGAGGTGATAAAAACTCCTGTATCTTCACATAAATTTCTACCAGCACATCTTCCGCGTCAGCTTCAGCTTCCAGTTCAATATCGCTACACAGTCCAATTTCTTCTTCACCTAACACCACAATATCGTAAACATCTTCGCAGAGATTGCGGTAGCGACACAGCACAGCTTTAACTTGGTCGAGGGTGTTTGACCAGGAACTATAAATCTGCCCACAGGCATTTTTGCCGTATTCCCTGTCTAAGTCAATATAAACGGTATAAAGTCCACGGGGATGCAGACGGGGGGCGTTTTCCTCTGTGTAACCATCGGGGGGATTGTGCAGCAGCTTGCTATTTGCATAGTCCACGTAAATAGCTGGATGATAAGTTGATAATTTTTTTGTTAATTCTTCTGTTGTTTCTTCCGTTTTTTCTTTTACCTCTACTTCCGTAAACTTTTCTAAACAAGCATTACGGACACCGGGAATATCCATGAGACGCTTGCGTAAATCCATTTCTGTGACTGGATTACAGGTGAGAATTTGGTCGGGGGTAAAAAAGTTATTTTCTTGTTGCTGAGAATCGGCTGGATTGAGTGCTAGTAAATCTTCAAGATCCAGGTTATTGCGATAGCCCAAATCCGTGACAGCATAACATAGCACCTCCAGGATAGTCACACCCGGATCGTGCAAATTATAGTCCGTCCAAATTTTCCCAGATAGAGCTTGCAGATGGCTAATCCCGATATCCCGTAGGGTTTGAAAATTTAAGTAATTGGGAAATTCGGGCTTATCCTTGGAGATGCTTGAATATTCCAGCATAGATTTCCAATGGGTTGAAGATGTCAAATATTACAAAAAAATCCTACATTACGAAAAAATACTGATTTTCACCCTGGAGTAGTAAACAGGTGATAAATCGCACTACCAAATAACCACACAATGGCGATCGCCACTCCCAAAGCCAGTGATGTGATGTATTTCTGCAATTGCTGCCAACGCAAGTCCATCTGCTGTTTATACTCAGTAAATTCCTTCCTCAGAGCTTCTAAATCCTGCTGAATTTTGTCTACTTTCTGTTCCAGTTCCCCAAGCCGGGATTTCCATTTATCATTTTTATCTGGCTCTTCTCCACCTTTGGCGCAGATTTCCTTGTCATCAATCATTTCCCATAGTGTGCGCTGATAATAGACCACATCACCTTTTTGGTAAGTTTGTCCCGGTTTCCACACTCCATGAAATTTATCCTCTTTTTTATTGACCAGCGAGGTAATCAATTCGGCAAAATGGGAGGCAGATAGATGAGTATTATTTTTGAATAAACTCTTGAGTTCGTTGCGATTTTTTAGGGCCATTTTAGATTCAACAGATGTACTTACCATAGTAAAAAATTGGGTTTATTGTTGTTGCTTATTGTTATTATTTGTTGTTATTAATTACCAAAATTAAAGCTTTAAAACTGGTTCCCTATTCCCCCTCTTCTGGTTGTAAAATAATGTCTGCTAATGCTTTATAACCAAGAATTCCAGAGGCAAGTTTTTGATTTTCAGAAACCTCAGGTGCTGATTGAATGATGTGGGTTTGATTCGTGCTAGTCAGGGATACGGAGGTGAGTATCGATCGCGCAGTGGAGGCGATCGCTTCTCGGACATCCCGTTGATTTTTATGATGCATTTTAAAATCCACAACATATTCAACGTAATATTGCTGTTCGACAAAATTGAGAATCGAAGAACGGTAAACAGTACCTCCAAAATTAATTTCTGCCTGGGGATCGACTGTCCAAGGTGTGAGAAAATTGGTAATTCCTTGCTGCAATTCCCGGCGATAATAGCCAAAGTTGGCGTTGTATGGGGATTTAAACCTGACTGCAAACTCCACTTGGATATGTTCGTATTTCGGATTCACAACTTGAATATCTGCCCAAGGGGAGCTAAGGGTGAGCAAATATTCCTGAATTGTCTCTCGCTCTTGAATGTTGACTTTGGGTTCCAATTCCTGGGAGATGCGATCCGGCGATAGTTTGGGAATCACCACCAAAGTCACAGTTCCTGGTACCAGTTCCTGAAACTGCTGATCCTCACCCAACCGTCCATGATTGATACAACGGACCTTATAGATTTCCGGGAATTTTTCTAATACCAACCGCTCGTAATCAAAGATGGTGACAGCTCGACCTTTATGGCGCAGGTGTTCGCTGATGCGGGTATAAAAATGACTCGGCTGTTCCTTAACTTTACCACCAAAGGAATTATAGGGTTGCTCGATTTTTTTGATGGCTGCTGTGGGGACAGCTAATTTGGCAATTGTTCCTGATTCTAAGGGAGTAGCTAAATGGTTGGGATCGTTACCTGTATTAACAAAAGTTACCCTTGCAGCTTGGGTATGGACACCAATAATTTGACAAACAGCCCGACTACGTGATTTCACACTGGCTTTAATCCAGTAAAAATTCGGGTCGAGGATAGTAGTTTTAAGCTTGCTAATTTCCTGGGGTATTGGCACATTAATGATACCGGAAGCAATTAACCCATTAGTGCTATCACTGATAATGCGATCACTCAAGGAAATCCAGGTATTATCCTGGAGATAGTACCACTCTAACTCTGCCTTTTCTAACTCCCCATCAGCACTTTCTTCCACTACTTGAAATAGCAACGGTAAGGCTGTGGGTGGTTCGAGATTTTCCAATCCGATGAGTAATTCCCCCTCGTTGGTAAATTGTGGTAAGAAGTAGGGCTTTTGCTCATCCCAAGCAGCAAACCCTTCAAATGGGTGGAGATGGAATAATTTGCAATCTTTTTTCTCTGCTACTGCTGTGTATTGGAGATAAATTTCTTGAATAACAGGTGTATAAGGTTCTTTGGGAATTATTGCTTCATCAGAAAACTCAACGTAGTATCTGGAAGAGGTAACTTTAAAGATGACACCATCTTTTTTGTAATAAGCTCCAATGACTGCTTGTCTTTTCTCACCAAGATTGTCTACGTTAATTTTTTGATTCGTCGCAGCAGCCAAAACTTGCCGCGCTACCACAGTAGGATATTCATCGTGGAGAAAATCACTGCCAGTTAGCTGTAGACGTAAAAAGCCATTTTGACTATCGGGGGTGAAAGCTTCCACGGTTTCAGTGTCAGCAAAAGAATTGAGTTTTAGGTTTGCTAATTCATCAGTAAGGGAAATTTCTGAACCACTAAATAGGTTTCGGGTTGGTTTATCATTAGTTGGATTCCAAATTCTTTTGCGGAGAGATGCGATCGCTAATTGACCTGGGTTGAAGTCGGAGCTTAGGGTGACTTGATCTGGGTTGCTAACATCGGAAGCACTGTCATAAGCAGCGTAAATATCTAACCAGTCTTTGGGTTCTTTGGGTTTTTCTTTTTCTAACTCCAGATGAATAGTAAGCTCACTCAAGTGCTTTTGCAATACTTCCTGACTACCAATGTAAAGATTGGCTTTGGCTTTGGGTCTTGCACCAAATGGTTGAAAGGGTTTGGTGGGGTCTAATAGTGCAAAATCATTTTGCAATACTAAGTTACGGACTTTTATGTCTTTGGTGTGGATAGTTAACCCGGTAAGTTGAAGATTGCGGAAATAACTATAAGTAGACAAACCATTTATTTGTACATCATTCTTTAATTGCAATCTCGCCACAGGTTGATCGGTGGGAAGTTTTGCTCCAGGTAGTTCCGGATGGTAAATATCAATTGGTTCGAGTTCAGCACCAATATTCACTGACAATTTGAGGATATTATTTTCTAAGCTTGTTTCGCTGGTCTGTGGTGGGAGAATTTCCCCGGCTATCCAGTCTTTTTCACCGCTAAATTCAATCGTAAAAATATCCGCTAAATTACTGGCTTTTACCGTTTCAGGTGCTTGATCAAAAGTAAAAGTAAAAACTAAGGTTCGGTTTCCTTCTTGGAGATAAAAAATATTTGAAGCGATCGCTAATCCTAACTGACCATGTTTACGTGTGTTATCACCAAAAGGTAACCATGCTTTAACTATTTGCTCCTTGGGAAAATCTCCACCTTCACCATCAAAGCTATTTACTTGGGGTGAGATATAAAAACCCTGCAAATTGTTCGGTTGATCGCCACTGGCAATTTCCTGTGAGTCCAAAAATAACCCTTTCAAGCTAGCTATTTGGGCTTTGTGAATCACAGTTTCCCCATCCAGTTGGTAAAACAACTCAACACCAGTAGCATCTTTCCCGGCAAGGAAACGAGTTTCCTCATCTAGCTGATATTCTGTGATTGATTTAGCCAGTTCAAAGATTAAGTGAGCATGGTCTGGTTCCGCTGGGCGATCGCGCAATTGCAACACTTGACGATAGAAAAAGTCCAGATGTCTTTGGGTCATGCGATTCAGGTCATCCCTAGCTGGTCGCATCACCTCCCAAAAGGCAAAATATAAAGATAGGTGGGGCGGATGATCCTGTCTTTTTTCTAAACTATCCCGGAGATATTTGGGAGCTAGTAGGATAATTTGACGGTAATTTTGAGATAGCACCTGAAATATAACGTCTAATTCATCTCGCGCTTGCTTGACTGTACCAGTCAAAAGTATCTCAGCAGGCTCTAATTCCCAGCTAATTGGCTGATCGAAAAATACCTGAGCAAAATCTTCATAAAACTTTTTTAACAATTCCCAGCGTAAAAATAGAATACCGGCTAAGGGATTAATTTCTCGAAGAAGTAGCCAAATAATTGGTATGGTATTAAGCTGCAATTCCCTTGGTTCAGAGTCCTGAGCTATTAATTCAAAGGACTGTATTCGCTGGAGTGCTTCCCTTAAATTTGTCTGCACCAATCCTGCGATCGCAGACTTGAAGGGAGTATAAGCTTTCAAACCTTTATACCAATCGCAAATGTCCTTCAAAATCCCACGCCAGCTAGCCAATACGGGCTTCAGGGTGACAATACATTGATTTTTGATAAATTTATCTAAATTCGCCCTATATTCGTTCTTGACCCTTTCCGGACGGGTTTGACTAATCAAGGCGATCTGCACAGGGGTGCTGCTCGTAAAAAATTCCTGCCAATTACCATCTACTGTGTTGTCATCCTTGTAGTAAGTAACCTGCTGACTAAGCTTGTAAGCAAAAACCAGAAAATCAGCCAAATCGCCCTCGTCAATTTTGACGAAATCGGGTGACAGGGCTGGAAGTTGTCGCTGCCCCTGGCTGACACCATCGCGGATTAATGGATTTTTCGGTGGTTCGCGGCGGATGTTCATGGGTTTCTGGAGCGAAAAAAATTAAATATTGGCAACATTGGCGATGCTCCCTAATTGCAGATTAACGGGGATTTCTCCTGTATTAACAGCCGGAAGCAAACTACCAGTACTTTCTTCTATGTAGAAGGGATAGACCAAATTAAAGCGAGAATTAGTAGTAATAATTGTGTAGTCGATGGTGAGATTTACCCGCCCCTCTAATTGTTCATCCAGACTCAGGTCTAAACTGTTGAGTAGGATGCGCGGTTCGTGATAGAGGATAGAAGTACGCAGTTGTTCTTTAATACTACTAGTGATAGTGGGACTGAGGGGTTCAAACACAAAATCTTGGAGGTTGCAACCATAGGTCGGCTGCATTACCCGTTCTCCCAAACTGGTGGATAGCAGAATTTGCAAACTTTGACAAATATCTTCCTGGGCGCTCACTAACTGTACACCCCTAGAACTTCGATCAAAGTTGGGTGGAAATCCCCAACCAGTTCCCAAAAAAGCTTTATCCTTATTTTCCACTTTATCCCCCGATTAACACATTAAACGCTCCTAACACAATTGAACCTCCGTGGGCTGTTGTATCCCCAATCCTGGCGGCGGGTTTTCCTCCAATTAGCACGGTTGTGGAACCCAGGATAATGGTATCCGGTGGTCCGGCACAGGTGCAGGTATCACCAACTACAGCTGCTGGCAGCCCAGCAATTAAGACTGTTGGTACTCCTGGACTGATTATTGGTCCACCCACATGGGGGACAACTCCAGTTACCATCGGACAAACGTGCATATCTGTAAGACGAGCAGCCGGTTTTCCCATTTCTAATACCTTTGTATATTTAGTAACGTTTTTATATTAATTAATCTGTACTAATGAGCCTTTTAAAATTGCGATCGCAGCAGTAGATACTTCTGCCCCAGCATTACCTTCGGCTTTGAATTGAGCATTGGCTTTCGCATTCACATTCAATCCCTCAATACTGATATCCTGTTTAGCTGTGAGTGTCAGTTTGCCCGTGGCTTCCACGGTAATATCCTTGGGACTTTTGATACTGATACCGCTATCATTCATGGTCATACTATTACCGTTTTGATCTTCCAAGGTAATACCCTTATCCTCATCGGAGATGATAATTTTATTACCTCCTGGTGTTTCCAAAGTGATAATTTTTTTATCATCATCGAAGCTGACCTTCATTTCGGAACGGGTAAAAAAGCCCTTGTGATGGTTTTCATCTTTGGCTTGCAGAGGTGCTGGTTTGGCACTGCTATTGAGCATTCCCAGCACAACCGGGTCGCGGGGATCGTCGTTGAGAAAGCCCAGGACTACCTCGTCGCCAATTTCCGGACGGAAGAAGGAACCACGATTATTCCCTGCATCCAAGGTGGCGATTCGCGACCAAATCCCCTCGCTTTGCGAGTCAATGGTCGGGGTTTTAACTAAGATGCGGTCTTCCCCCTTGGGGTCGTCCTGCAACTGCACCACTACCCCAATTTGCAAGCCATTCACACCGGGGAGGAGTCCTGATGCTGGTCGCTCTACAATATCTGTAACCTGGTAAAACCACTGAAATTCTAATCCAAGTTGCATACAGGTATACCAAGCACCGCCAACCATTTCGTGGCGTATACCAGAGACATAGGCTAATCCATTAAAGCGTTTACCCATTCCCTTGAGTTCCACCAAAGTATCAGGTTTAGCATCGGGGTAGCCAATAGTCTTGACCTTGCCCTGAATCTTGGCTAACCGACTTTTCAACAGTTGGGCATCAGCCCAAGCTTTAAGTTCAGCCTCTTCCACCCGACCACTATGGCGCAGTTCCCAAGGGTTGGTAGCGACGGCATTCGCTAATGTCTTACCTGACAAATTGCCGTGATTATTCACTGTAGGCTCAGTCCCCTCAACCTCAACTAAAGCCTGATCTGTATAATTCCAAGCCTGTGCCTTGACTGCTTGGTGCTGGGTTCTCGCGTCCATTTCGGCGGCAAACTCCAGCAGATTAATACCATAGGTAAGGGTAACTAAGGGACTACCACTGGTTGTAGGAGCTTTTACCTCCAGTTTCCCATCCTCCGCCAGCACAATCAACCCATTCATCTGGGCCCGTGAGAGAATAAAATCCCAATCACTAGCGTAGTATTGGACAATTTCTGGATGTTTCGCTGAAGTACTTGCCACATCCGCAGATATACCACTGTAACTGCCAATAATTTCTGCGATCGCATCGCTGTCTTTTTGTTCAGTAAAATACCGACAGTGACGACCGATGGTTAACTTGGTAGCAAAATCTTTGCAATCGATGATCAGCATCGAGTCCCCATTGGCACCAACTTTAATGGCATGTTTCACAATCAGCCCTTTAAACATGCTTTTGTCCTTGCCATCATAACCAATGGCAATTTCCACCTCCTTACCCGGAATCAGGTCTGCTCCCTCACTGGCTGCAAAAGTTTCTTGGGCAGGAGAACCATCCCGCAACACAACTTTTGCCGTGGGTATGCGGTTGACTGCTCGGTTAACCGTTAGAGACAGCACGGTATAATCATTCGTTATGTCTTTACCCTCAGAGAGTAACTTGAAGGTGGCGACATTGTAGAGCGAATTTTCCGGAATAATTAGATCGCTCATAGTTCTGTTTTGTCTAGTGGGGGAAATCTCAAATCGGTGTTGGTTGCTAAACGGCGGAAATTAATCAAACCGTTAACTTTGGCAATTTGTAGGTAATAGGATGGATCGTCATAGATGCGATAGGTCATCAAAGGCAAAGTGTCACCTGCTGTCACCTTCTGCTGGCGGGTGAGATCCGGAGATTTTTTGTTTTCTTCCAGCAATCTCAGTTTCTGCTCGGTATAGCTGGTAAAGGTTGCACTCAGCTTGGCTCGCAAGGGCTTGCCATCCGAGGCAAACAAGGTGTAATTAACCTGGAGATTGGTGAGGATGCAGTTAAAGCCATTCTTACGACCATAGCCAAAGGAAAAATCTCCCCACAACAACCGCAAAAAGTTTGGCTTGTGAGTCTCCGGATTCATGGTGTAGGTCAACCGGAAAAATTCCTGTAGTTGTTTAACAACATCTCGGTGAAATTTCCCCGGATTTTGCTTGTCAGGGACTACACCAGTTCCATCGAAGATAAAATCAAGCTTAAGTTCTTGCGGTCGAGTATATTTATATTCTGGATTATTGTGTTGGGAACCCTGAGCTTGTTTGCGGTTGTATTCGATTTGAAACTGTTGGGAAAATTGTTCCGGATTGATGGGTAGATCGAAATAGCCGATCTTATTTTGATAGCGATCGTCTTTGTATACCTCAAGCTTAACTTTGGTGAGTTCGCCTGTTTTAGCGGCATTGGTCATTTCAGTTATCAGTTATCAGTTATCAGTTATCAGTTATCAGTTATCAGTTATCAGTTACCCCATCGATGAATCGAAGGGCTAATGAGAACAAGGAAAACATTTTTGACTCTCCACGGATAAATCCACACGGCTTGTATCCAGTTTATTTTTCGGTCATA
>JASJDS010000159.1 GCA_030065055.1 Calothrix sp. MO_192.B10 | reverse complement strand
AAGAGCTAGAACTATGAAATAGAACCCCATATCTTCAATTGTCAAGGTACAGATTGCCCTTAGGCAGTTGGGTTTTTATACAGGTTGATTACCGTTCCTGTTAGATTCAATTTTACTGCAAATTGACTGAGGCGTAAACACCTCTAACGGCTTTCATCCCTTGCCTGAAGTACGCCTGAATCTCTTCGCCAAGCTACGAGACTCAGACTCAAGGGTTTTCAGCCTGTTTTCTTATAAATTATAATTAACACTTAATCAGGCCGATCGTCAGAGACTGGTTTATTTAAGGATTGGCGGTGGGGAAATAAAGTGATCAACAACTGCTGTATACTTCCTTGCCCATAAATATGAGCACCAAAATTTTCCGGGGGAGCGATGGCAGGTTCTGAATTTTCTTCCTTTTCGGTCGAGGTGTCAACCTGTTCTGTGGAGGTATCTGGTTGTTCTGTGGTAGTAGTTTCTAATTGAGCTTGTACCTCTGGTTGGGAAACATTTTCTGTTTCTAATTGAGCTTTCATCACTGGTGGAGAAACAGTTTTTGTTTCTATTTTCACCTCGATGTCTACTTTTTCTTCTCCTGTGGTTTCTAAACTTAATCCAGGGGAAGCAGTTGTAGATGATGGTGGTGGCAAAGTTTTCTCTGTCTCACTTACAGATTTGGCGATCGCTCGACTATTATCTCCCAAAATGGAACCAGGTGCGATTATTTTTCCCCGTTCAACGGAGCAATGAAACACTGTGGTTGCCGAACCGATACAGGCATTTTCTCCTATTTTACCTTCACCCACCATCAGAAATCCAGCCCCCAAGTTAGCCCCTGCTGCTATTTCCAAGGTTCCCTGTTCGACTTGGAGAATAGACCCCATGCCAATACATACTCCTGAACCAATAATGATTTTACCATTGGGAGTCGCTTGGAGAATCACCCCTGGCGCGATCGCAGCACTGGGATGAATAATCACCTCGCCACTGATATAAGAATCAAAGTTATTGCCTAGACGCAGTGGCGGCACAGACATGGAAATTGTAACCTCAGTGATTAATAATTGGTAATTAATTACTAGTTACTAGTAGCCAATGACTAGCAACTAGGGGAGCATCCCATTTTTTCACAAAGCCCTCACCTCTTAGCCCGGAGGCTATATGAACCAAGCCCACTGACCTGGGCTATAAAACCCTCTTAGCCCAGGTCGGTGGGCTTTGTCCGTGTAGCGATACCCTTCTAGGGTATTGCATCAAAATTGGGATGCTCCCGCAACTAGTAACTTAATTTACCCATTTATGGACGTTGAATAATGCTTTCCAATACTCGACGCTTGGCTTTGGGGTCAATGCCAATTAACCGCACGTACTCTCCTTGGTACTCTGCCAAATAGGATTCTAAGGCCGCAACTATATCTCTCTCGGAACGAGACTCAATTTGCCCGCAGCTTGACCAAGAGCCGGTACGGAAACGTCTTTGGTCTACGTGTTCAGCACTAATTTTGAACCCACCAGCCAACAATTGCCGAATTTGGTCTATGACCTCAGAACTTAAGCTGCTGCTTGTTACTGAGGAGGTACTAGCACTGCTGGCAGCATAACTACTACCCACTGTCTTCGGACTAGTAGATGCAGCCACTGGACCATTGGGACGCTGAATAATACTTTCCAATACCCGACGTTTGGCTTTGGGGTCAATGCCAATTAACCGCACGTACTCCCCTTGGTGCTGAGTCATGCATTCTTCCAAGGCAGCAATGACTTGATTGGCAGAAGTACTATTTATGGGTTGACAACTTTGCCAAGAACCTGTACGGAATCTGCGCTCATCTACGTGCTCCGTACCAATTTTAAAACCACCAGCTAATAGTTGACGCACTTGGTCAACGGTTTCTGTACCCAGGGAACCGCTACTGTAGCCACTACCATTGCCATTGCTGCTGTAACTAGTAGTTTGTCGAGAGGGAGCCTTAAAAGAGGTAGGCCCTTGTACCGCTCCATTGGGGCGTTGAATAATGGTTTCTAGTATCCGCCGCCTGTCTTTGGTATCAATGCCAAACAGACGTACATACTCACCACTGTGCTCTGTGAGACAACCTTCTAAAGCTGCGATCGCTTGATCCAGGGATCTGGCTTCAATTGGCTGACAGCTAGACCAGGAACCAGTACGGAACCGTCTCTCATCTACGTGCTCTGTACCAATTTTGTACCCTTGTTGCAACAGATAGCGGACTTGATCTACCGTTGCCTCACCCAACCGATTGCTAGACACTTGATTACTCCTTTCAAACCCATTCAAATTTGTACTTGTATAAGATTTATTCATTTCATCCCGAATGGGTGCAATGCATATATTATCCTCAGCACAAAGATAACCAGCCCGTAGTGCCTGGTTAATACCCACTACATGGTGTGCAAACTCCTTGTCATCAGCCTGCACATCTGGTAATCTATCAGCCTGCTGCTGGGTAGTAATTACAGCCCCAGAAGGTATGTATTTTCCTGGGGGAATTTCCACATTCTCAATCAGAGCGTGCATCATGACGATGCAACCGGCACCCACTCTGGCATTAAATACTGTAGAACGAAAACCAATAAAGCAGTCATCCCCGACATAAGCTGGTCCGTGGATCAGAGCCATATGGGTAATACAAGTATTATTACCAACCCATACCGAGTATTCCTTTTGGTCATCACCAATAACTCGACCTTGCTCCAAACCGTGAATGACTACACCATCTTGAATATTCGTATTTTCACCAATATAAAAGGGCGTACCCTCGTCGGCTCTAATAGAAGTACCTGGGGCAACGATGACATTAGGACTAATGACCACATCGCCAATAATATTGGAAAAAGAATGTATATAAGCGGTGCGATGGATTTCTGGTTCAGCTAAATTCCTGGACCATGGGGTTGGGGGAGCCGCCGTACTGCGGACTACCATGATTGGATTCCTCCTCTCTTCGGCTACTAGCTACTAGCTACTAGCTATCAGCTATCAGCTTATCTACATTAATCAATCAAAAATTAGATTTATATAAACTAAACAGCCGATGGCTAATGGCTAGATAATCGATCGCTATCTAGCGATCCTGTGATTTTTTGTTGTAAATTTGGCGATTCTCAACATAAATTGTATCGATAATCGCCACCACTACTGCATCTATGGGACGCTTGTCATTACCTTGAACTTGGCGGGCTGCATTGCCACCACGACTGATGAGTACCCACTCATCTACTCCCGCACCAACACTATCCACAGCCACTTCATAGTTGGGTAAGGTCTGTCCTTCTTCGTCAACAAACTGCAACAACAGTAGCTTGGCACCCCTGAGACTAGGATCTTTTTGGGTACTAACTACCGTGCCACGAACCTTGGCAATTTGCATTTTAAGGATTACTATCTAAGACCACCAGGGCGAATGGGGTTGACACTCTCGCGGAACTGTTCTACGTCTTCGGTATAATTAATCGGCAATACATATTCCAAGTTCTCATGGGGACGAGCAATAATGTGGGTAGATAGTACTTGCCCACCTTTATCAGGTCCAGTAGCAGGTCTTGTTGTATCATTGACTCGCTTCACATTTTCTATACCTGCTGCCACTGAAGCTTGAACTTCAGAAACATCTCCCCGGACAATTACGGTCACACGACCACTACCGATTTTTTCATAACCAACCAAGGTTACACGAGCAGCTTTCACCATCGCATCTGCTGCTTCTACTACTGCTGGAAACCCTAAGGTTTCTACCATTCCCACTGCAATTGACATTTTTTTAATCCTTAACCAAAAAATTTAGGCGAACACCTAACTAAAGCCACAAGAAAGAAACCCCGACAAAATTTGGAGATTCTAGTTTGAGATTGCATATCCCTTGCAAATCTGCAACTATACTTACTTTTTCATTAGATAAAACCCATTATGGGATTTGCCCTCAAGCAGTTCCTCCCGAATCAACTATTTTGGGCTGATGCCAAAAATTTCAACCCCTTGACAAACTACCTATGTCCGGAACTGTTCTACAGCCTCCGTATACTGTATGGGCAAGACATATTCCAAATTTTCGTGGGGACGAGCAATAATGTGGGTTGATATAACCTCACCACCATTAACTCTGTTGGCCGCATCTATTCCAGCTGCTACTGAGGCTTGTACCTCAGATACATCTCCTCGCACAATTACGGTCACGCGACCACTACCAATTTTTTCATAACCAACCAAGGTTACCCGAGCAGCTTTCACCATCGAATCAGCAGCTTCTACAACTGCTGGAAAGCCTCTAGTTTCAATCATCCCAACCGCAATTGACATCGCAGAACTCCCACTAAAATTAATTCGCTTCGTACACTTCAGTCTGTTTTGTTGACGGGAACTCCCATCTTGTGGCTATTAAGTATTCTTACAATCAAGCATAGAAAAGCTTTGTCCCCCTGGCAATATAAATTACCATAATACTTTGTAATAAAAAAGTTTAGGAAAGTTAATAATCTGGGAGTCGTTGCTTACCTTAGCTGTAAATATACATGATTTGATAACTGATGCTTCTGCTTTATAATTTATTTATTAGCTTAAATTAAGGCTGATTGTGGCAGATGTTATACAACAGATTTTTCGATTTGTAGAACATATCAGTCATTTTTCTGTTGGTATATAGTCATTTTTACTACATTCATTAACGAGGTATTTGCCAGTGTTATTGATAACAATTGGTACTCCCCATAAATCAGCTGACCATTTATTTGAAAAAAATTAATATTATACACCAGGGAGTATTAAGATTTATCAATAATTTATGGATTTGAAGAAAAACCATTTTTAGATGGATTTGCAAGACATAGGTATTGACAAAGAAAAAAAGTTATTACAAAAACAAATATATACGCCTGTGTGTTGGGATATATGAATTGACAGAGATATTTTTCGGCTAAATTATTCAGGGAAATGTAGATGAATCAATTGCTGTTTTCAACAACTTGGTGCGTGCCTATTTATGGATTGATGGGCGCGATTCTTAGTTTGCCGTGGTCAATGGGGATAGTGCGTCGCACTGGTCCTAGACCGGCTGCCTATGTGAACTTATTGGCGACTATATTAGCTTTTTTTCATAGTGTATTTATTCTGCAAAATATCTGGTCTCAAGAAACACAAAATATTTCATTTACTTGGTTTCAGGCTGGTGATTTCCACCTGTCTCTTGCCTGGGAAATTTCTGAAACCAGCATTGGTGCAGTTGTCTTAATTACAGGATTAAGTTTACTAGCACAGATTTACGCCTTGGGTTACATGGAAAAGGATTGGGCAGTAGCCCGTTTTTTTGCCTTAATGGGATTTTTTGAAGCGGCGCTCAGTGCCTTGGCGATGAGCGATTCCTTATTCCTCACCTATGCTGTACTGGAAATTCTTACCCTGTCTACTTACTTGTTAGTAGGATTCTGGTATGCCCAGCCCCTAGTGGTGACAGCTGCCAGGGATGCCTTTTTCACCAAGCGGGTGGGGGATTTACTCCTGTTGATGGGGGTAGTTGCTCTTTCTACTTTGGCTGGCAGTTTGCAGTTTTCTGACTTGTATGAGTGGGCACAAACAGCCCAATTGAGTCCCTTGATTTGGAATTTACTGGGTGTAGCATTGATCGCTGGTCCAGCGGGTAAATGTGCCCAATTTCCCCTACATTTATGGTTGGATGAAGCCATGGAAGGACCAAACCCAGCTTCAGTACTGCGAAATTCGATGGTAGTTGCTGGTGGTGCTTATGTACTATATAAACTGCAACCAATTTTAGTATTTTCACCCTTAGCTTTAAACACCCTGGTGATTATGGGTGTATTAACAGCTGTGGGTGCCAGCTTAGTATCCCTGGCTCAGATAGATATTAAACGGGCATTGTCTCACTCCACCAGTGCTTATATGGGCTTGGTGTTTTTAGCAGTGGGTTTAGAGCAAGGTGGGGTAGCACTCATGTTACTGTTTACCCATGCGATCGCCAAGGCTCTGTTATTTATGAGTTCTGGTTCAGTAATTTTGACCACCAGCACCCAGGATTTGACAGAGATGGGGGGGTTATGGTCGCGGATGCCGGCCACTACCACGGCTTATGTAGTGGGAGCTGCGGGGATGGTCACTCTCCTACCCCTAGGCAGTTTTTGGGCGATGCTTTCTTGGGCTGAAGGTTTGTGGTTAATCACCCCTTGGGTATTAGGGATATTAGTGTTGGTGAATGGATTAACAGCATTAAATTTAACTAGGGTGTTTCGCTTGATATTTTGGGGGGAACCGCAGCAGAAAACCCGTCGCACACCAGAAGTCCCCTGGCCCCTTGCCGTACCAATGGTTTCTTTGTCAATAGTTACCCTATTAGTGCCATTAATGTTGCAGCAATGGTACTTATTACCTAGTTGGGAGAGTATTAATTGGTATGTGTTGTTACTGTTGGTACTTTCCAGTGTGGTGGGGGTAATCATCGGCTGTAATATTTACCTGCACAAAGCTTGGTCTCAGTCAAGAATTAAAGCTTGGAGATTTGTGCAGAACTTATTGGGTTACGACTTTTACATCGATCGCATTTATAAACTGACAGTGGTGAGTGCGGTGGCTTTATTATCCAAGATTTCGGCGTGGTGCGATCGCTATTTAGTTGATGGTTTGGTCAATTTGGTGGGGTTTGCGGCTATTTTTAGCGGACAAAGTTTGAAGTATAGTGTTTCTGGTCAATCCCAAGGCTACTTACTAACTATCCTCATTGGTATCAGTTTCCTGGGATTTTTTATTATTTGGTCTTTAGGTTTGTTGGATAACTTACCCTTTTAAAGGTAAAAGCGATTTACCTAGTCATAGTATTTTGTCGAATGAATTTTGCCTGTTTTCTTTTACCTAGTTGATTATGCTCAGTGCGTTGATTTTACTGCCACTATTGGGTGCAGTTGTAGTTGGTTTCTTCCCCATTGGTATCACACCAAAAGCTAGCCGTAACTTGGCTTTAATTGTTGCTACCGTCGTTTTTTCCTGGACTATTGCCTTAGCCATTCAGTTTCAGCCCACCGATGTCAGTCAACAATTTACTCAATCCTTCCCCTGGATAGATGCTTTAGGTTTAACCTATCAAGTGAGTGTTGATGGCTTATCTTTGCCGTTATTGATTTTAAACGGGTTATTAACAGGCATTGCTATTTATAGTACTAACCCAGACATCCAGCGCCCGCGACTGTATTATTCCCTATTATTACTGTTAAGTGCAGCAGTAATGGGCGCGTTTTTGGCACAGGATTTACTATTATTTTTCCTCTTTTATGAAATAGAGTTAATTCCCCTGTACTTATTAATTGCAATTTGGGGTGGGGAAAGACGGGGTTATGCTGCCACAAAATTCTTGATTTACACAGCTGTTTCTGGGATTTTAGTCTTAGCCAGTTTCCTGGGTGTGGTTTGGTTAAGTGGTTCTCATAGCTTTGCATTAGCAGGCTTAGATACCAGTACTTTACCCATAACAACCCAAATTATTCTGCTAGTAGGGATTGTGATTGGTTTTGGAATTAAGATTCCCCTAGTACCATTCCATACCTGGCTACCAGATGCCCACGTAGAAGCCTCCACACCCATTTCAGTATTATTAGCAGGTGTGCTGTTAAAACTGGGAACCTATGGATTACTGAGGTTTGGCATGAATCTCTTACCAGGTGCTTGGGTTTATATATCCCCTTGGTTAGCAACTTGGGCAGTGGTTAGCGTATTATATGGCGCGTCCTGTGCCATTCCCCAAACAGACATGAAAAAAATGGTGGCATATAGTTCCATCGGACACATGGGTTATATTCTCCTAGCTGCTGCTGCTGCCACTCCCTTAAGTATTTTGGGTACAGTGATGCAGATGGTTAGCCACGGCTTAATATCCCCACTGCTATTTTTACTAGTGGGTGTGGTGTATAAAAAAGCAGGTAGTCGGGATTTAGAAGTGATTCGGGGATTGCTCAACCCAGAACGAGGTTTACCCCTAATTGGTAGCTTGATGGTGTTGGGTGTAATGGCAAGTGCTGGTATACCTGGTATGGTGGGATTTATTTCTGAATTTATTGTATTTCGTGCCAGTTTTGAAGTGTACCCGGTGCAAACCCTCCTATGTATGCTCGGCACAGGCTTGACTGCGGTATATTTCTTGATTTTGATGAATCGTGCCTTTTTTGGGCGTTTGTCTGCCCAGGTGATGAATTTACCACGGGTATATTGGAGCGATCGCGCCCCGGCAATTGTTTTAGCTGCATTAATTGTCATATTTGGCATCCAACCATCTTGGTTAGCGCGATTGACCCAAGCAACTACCTCAACAATGGTAAATAACCAAAACTTCTTAGCTAGTGTTGTGCTAGATCGGCAGGATTCCGCGATCGGGAATCAAAATTAAGTCTGGTTCCGCAATAATTAATGATTAATGATTTTTGTTAATCATTCCCTGCTCTTTTATTTTTGTTTTTGGAAAAATTGCAATGGTTACGACTACTAAGCAGGCAGACGAACACCCTTTAAATGAGTTTATTGAACGCCTCAAAACCGGCAAAGGATTACTGGTTGATACTCCCCAAAATGTCTTGGAAGTAGTAGGAATTCTCAAAAGTTATGGGGTAGTTTTAGATGCTTATTCCAACAACCTAATTTATATTGCCGAAAACCAATTTTTAGAATTTTTCCCGTTTTTTAAATATTTTAATGGTGAAATTAATTTTGCCAAATTACTGCGTCACTGGTGGCACGATCGCATTAATTATGAATATGCAGAATATTGCATGAAAGCTATGGTGTGGCATGGTGGAGGCGGATTAGATGCATATTTAGATTCAGAGGATTTTCAAATTTTGGCAAACGCAGTAATAAAAGCCAAATTTAAAAATAATCCCTTGATCCTCGGAATCAATCAATTATTCCCAGATTTTTTAATTGAACAATTACGAGTTTCTTCCTATTACAGTGGTTTGGGTCAGTTTTGGCGGGTAATGGCTGATATTTTTCTCAGCTTGTCAGACTTGTATGATAGCGGCAAAATTAAATCTATACCCCAAATTATCGAGCATATAAAAGCGGGTTTAGTGGCGGATGCGGGTAGACCGATTGTCTACAAGGTGAAAATCCGCGAGCAAGTTTATGATCTTCTGCCACCCAAGGCAGGTTTAACATTTTTGCCAGATACAGCCATACCCTACGTAGAAGCAATTTTCTTTAGAGGAACCCCTTTCCCCGGTACTGTTTCCTACAATGCCCAGGCATACCAAATACCTCCGGATCAGGGTAGATTTCAATATGGTGCATTGTATGCCGATCCATTGCCCATTGGTGGTTCGGGTATTCCTCCCACCTTGCTCATGCAGGATATGCGCCACTACATACCAGAGTACTTACACGCGGTTTATCGCCGTACTCGTCGAGGGGAAGATGATTTGCTGGTGCAAATTTGTGCCACATTTCAGAAATCGATGTTTTGTGTGACTAGTGCTGCGATTATTGGGTTGATGCCTTATCCTGGGGATACTGAAGATCCATCGGAACAACAGGCAAATCAGGTGTATTTAGAAAAATGGTTGGATCGCCTTACAACTTCTCGTTTGCTGGATGCGAATAAGTAGGGGAAAACAGGAGAAAACAGTGGAAAACAGATCCCCGACTTCTTAGAGAAGTCGGGGATCTAATCTTGTCGTGTAAGATGTGAATTTACACTTTCAATCGACCTAATTTCACTTTAGCTAGAAAATGGTTGTTAGTTGTTAGTTGTTAGTTGATGGTTGACAGCTTAGGTGTAGGAGCCGCAGTAGGGGCGCATTGCGTGCGCCCTTGAGCAGTTAGTCACAAAGCCTTTTCATCCTTGGTTGTGGGATTTGACCGTGGGGGGCTAACTTGAAGTAATATAGCACTACGCATATACAGGACATTGTTGAAAGCTGAAACCTATGAGCAGTAAAATGCGTGACTTTTGACTTTTGACTTTTGACTTGCGCGTAGCGCTGTAACTCCCGGTTCGCCCATTTGAAATCGAGGCGCGAAAAAGCGGAAGGATTTAATCAAGGTTTTCTAATTTGGTAAAAGTGTACTAATATACAGACTTTATGGGATGTTCCCAAGGGGCGGCTGTATCCTTATCCTAATTCACTAAAATCCCATTTCATATGTATGTAGGGGCGCATTGCGTGCGCCCAAATCCTGTTTTTGGGGAATTGCAATGAATATATGGGCAATGGGCACGGCGTGGTTAATTCTTGGCGCCCAAATCCTGTTTTTGGGGAATTGCAATGAATATATGGGCAATGGTCACGTCGTGGTTAATTCTTGGCGCCCAAATCCTGTTTTTGGGGAATTGCAATGAATATATGGGCAATGGGCACGGCGTGGTTAATTCTTGGCGCCCAAATCCTGTTTTTGGGGAATTGCAATGAATATGTGGGCAATGGGCACGGCGTGGTTAATTCTTGGCGCCCAAATCCTGTTTTTGGGGAATTGCAATGAATATATGGGCAATGGGCACGGCGTGGTTAATGCTTCGCGCTATAGAATTATCATACTGATGCCGTGCCCCTACGGGTGTGTGGGCAATTTTTGATCAAAGGCTGATGGTGGTAAAGATTTATGAATTTCAAAACCCGGTTAAAATCCTTCAAACTCTTAATTTAAATGGGTTTTAATACTTAGGCAACCTCCCTGAGATATACTTTCCATCAAAAAACCATGTTGTAAAATAGACTATTAGATGAATTCGGGGAACCAGTTTACTGGTTATACATGTCAATAGAGACTATCTTCGGTAATCTCCAAGGTTTAAAGTCCAGCCAATTAAAGCAACTCCAACGGCTTTATCACCAACGCATACCAGGCGATCGCATCACTACGCCTGAGTTTGCCCAACGGCTGGCTGCTATCAGCACGGATATTAAACAACCCGTGTGTGCATACCTCAACCGTCGCGGACAGGTGATGCGTGTGGGGGTCGGTACTCCCCGACAAACGCAAATTCCCCTGTTAGAGTTACCCCGTTACGGTGCGGGACGACTTAGCGGTATCCGTTGCATCTCTACCCATATGAAGTCAGAACCCCCCAGTGAAGGGGTGTTGACTTCTATGGCACTGCAACGCTTAGATGTTTTAGTGGTATTAAATATTACTGGCACTGGTTTTACCCGTCGCGGTGGTGGTGCCACTGGCTATGTGAAGGAAGCTTACTTAGCACACCTCACACCCCAAGATACCCATGCCTTAATTGCTAGCTCCAATTCCCTGCAATCGGGGGTCAGTCCCGTACCTCACCCCAGTTGGAGTATCTCCCCTGCTCTGAGTTTAGATGTCTTGGGCAAACAGGACTTTCTGGACTTAGTGGAAGGGTTAGAGGAAGAATTACGCCGGGAATTTATTGCCCAGGAAGTTGATAGCGATCGCGATCGGGTGGTAATTGTGGGGGTAATGGCAGAGAGAATGGGTGCCCATACCTTCCAAGACACCTTAGCTGAATTGGCGCGGTTGGTGGATACTGCTGGGGGTGATGTATTGCAGACTTTATGGCAAAAGCGATCGCATATTCATCCCCAGACGGTAGTGGGGGAAGGTAAGGTACAAGAAATTGCCTTGACAGCACAAACCTTGGGGGCGAATCTCATCGTTTTTGATCGGGACTTATCCCCAGCCCAAGTCCGCAATTTAGAGGCACAAATCGGGATGCGGGTAGTGGATAGAACCGAAGTAATTTTAGATATCTTTGCCCAACGCGCCCAATCTGGTGCTGGTAAATTACAGGTGGAATTGGCACAGCTAGAATATATGCTGCCAAGACTAGCTGGTAGGGGTCAGGCGATGTCCCGATTGGGTGGTGGTATCGGTACTCGCGGTCCTGGTGAAACTAAGCTAGAAACTGAACGACGCGCCATTCAACGACGTATTTCTCGCCTACAAAGGGAAGTCAACCAATTCCAGGCACACCGTGCCCGGTTACGGCAACGCAGGCAACATCATCAAGTACCTTCTGTGGCTTTGGTTGGTTATACCAATGCCGGTAAATCTACGTTATTAAATACCCTTACTAATGCAGAAGTTTATACCGCCGACCAGTTATTTGCCACCCTGGACCCCACCACCCGCAGATTAGCTGTTCCCAACCCAGATAGCAATCAACCCCAAGAAATTTTAATTACGGATACGGTGGGATTTATCCATGAATTACCTGCATCCTTAATGGATGCTTTCCGTGCCACCTTGGAGGAAGTCACAGAAGCGGATGCTTTGTTGCATTTGGTGGACTTGTCCCATCCAGCTTGGTTGAGTCATATCCGTTCCGTCAGGGAAATTCTCGCCCAAATGCCAATCACACCAGGACCAGCCCTTCTAGCTTTCAACAAAATTGATGATGTAGATAGCGATACCCTAGCCCAAGCACAGGAAGAGTTTCCCCTAGCAGTATTTGTTTCTGCCAGTCAGCGTTTGGGTTTGGAAACCTTGCGTCAACGTCTTGGGCTGTTGGTTGACTATGCTGTGACATCAGGGTAGAGGAGGAGGGAAGGAGTGAAGGAGTGAAGGAGGGAAGGAGGGAAGGAGTGATGAATTAAAGACTGTCAACCATCAACTAACAACTAACAACTAACAACTAACAACCATCAACTAACAACTGTCAACTAACAACTGTCAACCTCACCTTTTAGCAATCTTAGCTAACAAAAATATACCTGCTCCTAATCCAATAAAATTGGGGAACCAACCTGCCACAAATGGTGATAAGACACCAGTATCGCCTAAAGTACGAGAAATAACTAATACTATATAGTAAGTAAAAATAACTAGTAAACTGACTCCAAAACTAGCTGCTCTACCTGTGCGTTGGGGTATGGTACCCACAGATGCACCAACTAAGCCACAAATAACACAGGCAAAGGGAAAAGCCAGCTTTTGTTGAATGCGTACTTTCAACTTACGAATTTTTTTCTCATTGCCAGCTATACGTTCTAATTCTAATTGTTGGCTGGCTTGGGCAATATTCATTTCATCATAATCCCGGCTTTTGTTGGCTAGGGTTAAGGGAGTGCGGGGTAATCGCAATTGCTGGTGTTCAAAGCGGAGGATATTGCGATAGGAGCGGTCTGGGGAGACTAAATAAATAGTACCGTTGTAGAAGTCCCAAATATTATCCCCTGGGTTCCATTGGGCTGTCTCTGCTACTACAATTTGATTTAGCCCTTCTTGGGAGCGATCGACAATTGTTAAACCTTTCATCTGCTCGCCATCAAATTCATCGGCATAAAATAGCCTTGATAAAATTTTGTTTTTACTACCATCTTCTTGCTGAACTTGGCGATATTCTGGGTAAAAGATATTATTTTGTTTAACAATTACAGGCTTATCTGATTTTAAGGCTTTATCTAAGGTTACAGATGCTTCATAGGTAGCAGCAGGGGCAATTTTTTCACTCACAATAAATGTAATTCCTGCGACCATAAAACTCATAATTACCGCAGTGAATACCATGCGATATACGCTGACCCCACAGCCACGTAAAGCAATAAGTTCGCTCTCACTGGAAAGACGACTGTAAGTCATCAAAGTTGCTAATAATGTGGACATGGGGAAGACAAATACAATTACCCTGGGCAACTTCAGCACAAATACTTTCACAGCAATACCTAAGGGTAGTCCTGCTTCTACCACTTTTCGCATTAGTTCGTATAGGTTATCTACTGTAAATACCAGAGACGCAAAAGCTCCAAAAGCGAATAGGAAAGGTGGTAATAGTTCGCCGATCAAGTAGCGATCCATGATGGAAAAAGATAGCAGTGAAGTGAGATTATAAAAGGGTTTGAAGCTTTTGGATTTCATAAGCAATGGTATTAGATGAATCTGCTATTTATTTGTGTACTTTGGATATCTCAACTAACTAGTACCAGAAAGCAAAAGTAAAAAATCAAAAAAATATAATTTTGGCAGATTTAGATGTCAAATAAATTTGAGGGTATGGTGTCGGAATAAATAATTTAATCAATTAATGGATATGAAAATTATAAATTAATTCTTAGAAATAATTAAAAATAAATAATTATGAGAATATGCAGTAAATATGGCTAAACTACACATGAAAGTTTTCTCCCAGGTAATATTGTCTAACTAGGGGGTTATTGTAGAGTTCTTCAGCATTACCGGAAGCAAGAATTTGTCCATCACGCATAATATAGGCGCGGTCTGTGATTGCTAGGGTTTCGCGGACATTGTGATCTGTGATTAAGATGCCGATACCGCGATCGCGTAGTTGTTTGACAATTTGCTGAATTTCTGATACTGCGATGGGATCTACCCCTGCAAATGGCTCATCTAAAAATAGAAATTTGGGATCTGCGGCTAATGCTCTGGCTAATTCTGTGCGTCGTCTTTCACCCCCAGATAGTTGTATACCTTTATTGTGAGCTACTTTTTCTAAACGGAATTCTTCCAATAAATGATGTAACTTACGAGGACGTTGCCACTTGGGTACATGAGTTTGCTCAAATACCAACAGGATATTGTCCTGCACGGTGAGTTGACGAAACACACTGGCTTCTTGTGCTAAGTAACCAATACCCAGTTGTGCTCTTTTATGCATGGGTAAACTGGTTACATCTCGGTCATCCAGCCAGACAGTTCCCCGATCTGGTTTTTCTAAACCTGTTGCAATATAAAAGGTAGTAGTTTTGCCAGCACCATTGGGGCCGAGTAAACCAACAATCTCACCTTGGGCGATAGAAAGGTTAACGCGATTGACAATGACTCTTTTTCCATAGGATTTATGGATGTTCTCCAAGAAAATTTTCACTATTCGCGCCCTTTCCGTATTTACTACTGATTTTCAGGGGGAGAAAAAACTCAACTCTAATATTGCAGTTTGCCATATTTAGCCCATACAAAGGACTATTTTTTTGTGATTACGACCTGCGGTGGTGTAAGATTACCTGTCTCCTAAATCTCTCTATCCTCTGTACCCTCTGCGCCTGGGGCGGTTTTTTTAATCAGTAATCTTCCCTCCTTTGATCGCCAATTTGTGTAATAGCCATAGTCCAAAGGGGAGAGCAAATAATTAATACTTCCTCTCCTGAGTTCCTAATTAATTAACCCCAACTTAATTAGAACGATTCAAGGGAGGAGTAGTTGGTGCAGGTGTATTCGCCTGATTATTTACTTGAGCATCATTAACAATATAAATAGATTCTACCTGACGGTTGGCCTTGGGTAATGCCACAAATCTTCCTTGGTCTATCAAGTATGTAACTGTCTCGCCCCGAATACTATTACCACCATTTTGCAAAATATAAACATTACCGCTCAGAACAATGCGGCGATCTTTGCTAAAGTACTGTGCTTGAGCTGCTGTTGCCTGAATCCGTCGGGCTGGATATGACATTTGTACGTTGCCCCGCGCTGTTACCACTTGGGATTTGGCATCATATTCTTGGACATCAGCACGTATAGTTAGGGGACGGTTTTCTCCTCCTGTTTGGGCCGCAGCAGTTTGTAAGGGTGTGGAAAGTGCATTTTGGCGCAATGGATTGTCAACAGACATTACACCCAAAAATACAGTTGTTACCATCAAGGCTAGTCCCCAACGGTTTATGAGTGAGTGAGGTACTTTATCGGCAGGTATCATAGCAATTTAGGATTTAGAAGTTTCCTTGATCTTTATCTTTATGTATTTTAATTATCTCAACAAGTACTTTATCCAGATACAAAAGATACTATCTGGATGAATGGGAAAAACTAATGGAGATTTTCCAATAGGCAAGCCTTGGTTTTGATCGCTGATGTGACTCAAAATCACTGACGCTTTTGTGAGTGTTAAGGTTTCGCCTTGGTTTTGAGTCAGAGTGGAGGAGTGGGAGGTGGGTGAAAGAAAAAATGTGTGGGAGAGCCAGGAAAGGTAAGTAATAAGTAATATAGCGGTTCCCACTCAAATGAGGTTGTACCAGCAGCCAGAATTGCCGAGCCTTTCAACTTCAAGTATATAGGTCACTAAATAGGGAAACGCTTTGACCACAGTCTTTTTCGCTCACTCGTGGGAAAATTACCTGAAATATTTAAAAAGCTAGTCTCCCACTAGCAAATCTCACAACCTGCTGATGAAAATATCTTTTACCTGTTCCCTGTTAAGAATTCCCTATTTTCAACTTAGCCCCCCACGGTCAAATCCCACAACCAAGGATCTGAAAATGCGGGGGTGACTAATTCTTCAAGGGCGCACGCAATGCGCCCCTACTGGGCGCTGATTAACTATTGTCACGTTAGTCCCCCACGGTCAAATCCCACAACCAAGCCATGAAAATATATCTCAAGTGCGGCTCCTACATCTAAACTGTCAACCATCAACTAACAACTAACAACTAACAACTAACAACCATTTTCAAGTTAGAAAAATAGATTATGAAACTTAGCCTCTGCATGATTGTCAAAAATGAAGCGATCGCACTACCTAAGTGTTTGCAAAGTGTCAAACAAATAGTGGATGAAATAGTTGTATTAGATACAGGCTCTACGGATACAACTCCGCAAATTGCCGAGAAACATGGGGCAAAAGTTCATCATTTTCAATGGTCTAATGATTTTAGTGCGGCTAGAAATGAGGCTTTAAAATATGTGACTGGTGATTGGGTATTGGTATTAGATGCGGATGAAACTCTCACACCAAGTATTGTGCCCCAGTTAAAAGAAGCAATCCAGAGTGAAGAATATTTGTTGATTAATCTGGTACGCCAGGAAGTGGGTGCGGTGCAATCTCCCTATTCTATGGTGTCTCGCTTGTTTCGGAACCATCCAGATATTCGCTTTTCTCGCCCTTACCATGCTTTGGTAGATGACAGTGCGATCGCAATTTTACGTCAAGAACCACATTGGCAAATCGGTTCTTTACAAGGTGTGGCAATTCAGCACCAAGGTTATCAACAAACTGCAATCTCCCAACAAAATAAGACTGCTAAAGCTCTGGTGGCAATGGAAGAGTATCTTGCGAGTAGTCCCCAAGACCCCTATGTTCTCAGTAAGTTGGGTGGCTTATATGTGGAGACGGGAAAAATTACCCAAGGGTTGGAATTGTTAAATAGGGGGTTAGCTTTATTACAAGGGAATAATTCTGTACCAGATGCAGAGGATGAAATTAACGAAGATATTTTATACGAACTATATTATCACCTAGGTATTGCCCACAAGCGCATGAAACTGGATCAACAAGCTATTCATTACTACCAGGAGGCAGTGAAATTACCTATTTATCCGTTATTGAAATTGGGAGCATATAACAATTTGGGTAATTTATTGAAAGCTGCTGGGGATTTAGTGGGTGCGAAAACTGCTTATGAAACAGCGATCGCCATCGATCCTAATTTTGCCATTGGACATTACAATTTGGGCATGACTCAAAAGGCGATGAAATTATATACAGATGCGATCGCTTCCTATCAAAAGGCTATTCGGTTAAATCCTAAATATGCTGATGCTTGCCAAAATATGGGAGTTGTGCTACTGAAAGTTGGCAATGTTAAGGATAGTTTGTCATTTTTCAAGAGGGCTATTTTCCTCCATGAGAAGCAGAACCCAGAGGAAGCAAAGCGATTACGTCAAGGCTTGCAGGAAATGGGACTGATTTAGGAGGGAAGGAGGGAAGGAGGGAAGGAGTGAAGGAGTGAAGGAGTGAAAGAGGGAAGGAGGTAAGGAGATTACTTATTACTTATTACTTAGTGAAGGAGGGAAGGATAAAAAATCTGAACTCCCAACTATCAACCATCAACCCTCAACCATCAACTAACAACTAACAACTAACAACTAACAACTAACAACCATCAACCATCACTCTCTCTTCCCAACCATAGAGATTTTCTGTCAACATAAAGAGTAGAGTTAAATATCAGATTTTTGACAAGAACTTTATGGGAGGGCAACCATTGAATCAACCCATTACCCAGATTAGCGTAGAAGAAGTGGCTCAACGCCTATCCGCCGGAGAATCAGAGATACAACTTGTGGATGTACGGGAACCCCAAGAAGTAGCGATCGCTAGTATTGATGGTTTTGTCAACCTACCATTGAGTGAATTTGCCCAATGGGCAGAACAAGTTCCTAGCCGTTTCAATCCCCAAACTGAAACCTTAGTTCTATGCCATCATGGTATGCGTTCTGCCCAAATGTGTCAGTGGTTACTATCTCAAGGATTTACCAATGTTAAAAATATCTCTGGGGGCATTGATGCTTACTCTGTTTTAGTCGATCCTTCTATTCCCCAGTATTAACAATCTTTACGCCTCCGACATCCCCATATACAACAAAAGCTGCTGTGGCATCTACCTGTAGGATAGGAGGCAAGAATAGATAGTAACCTAAAATACAGCTATTTTTCCACAGACATGAAAATATACACTATATAAATGGGAATTATAAATTATCCAAACAAAACTCTCCCCTAGAATGGGCGGGAATTGTAAATTTTGTTTGATTTATTTTTACAAAAATAAATAATAAACTCATAATAAAAGGCTATATATTCATCATTATTTTTAGTATTCATGATTCTTGGGGAGTCATCTGCCCAAATTTTTTCAAAACTCAATTAAGATTCGGCTTCAGTAAAATCTGCTCTATGCAAGTACAGTTAACAGATCGACAACAGCATATACTGTGGGCAACAGTACGTCACTACATTGCCACCGCAGAACCTGTTGGTTCCAAAGCCCTCGTCAATGAGTATCAGCTGGGTGTAAGTTCAGCCACCATTCGCAATATTATGGGAGTGCTGGAAAAGGCTGGATTACTCTATCAACCCCATACCTCTGCCGGAAGAGTACCTTCTGACTCTGGATATCGAATTTATGTAGATCGGCTGATAACACCTTCAGAAGCTCTGACAAAACAAGTCGAACAAGTGCTGCAACAGAGCTTGGCTCAAAAAGATTGGACTTTAGACTTTCTCCTGCAAGGAGCAGCACAAATATTAGCGACTTTGAGTGGCTGTATAAGTCTGATTACCATGCCTCAAAGTAGTACCGCCGTATTACGACACTTGCAACTAGTACAAGTCGAGCAAGGAAGGGTAATGCTGATTGTGGTCACCGATAGTTACGAAACTCATTCAGCAATTATCAATATACCTCCTGCGATCGCTGGTCAGGAAATTGATGTAGAGGTAATTGATCGGGAATTGCAAATAGTTTCCAATTTCTTAAATAGCCAATTGCGGGGAAAAAGTTTGTTGGAATTAGAAAATCTGGATTGGAGCCAACTGGATCGAGAATTTCAACACTACAGCGACTTATTAACCAGAAGCATTACAGAATTTGCTCAACTGAGTCGCACCCCAGCTAGTACACACATTACAATCAGTGGGGTTTCACAGGTTTTGCGCCAACCGGAATTTGCGGAAATTCAGCAAGTACAAACAATTATGGAGATGCTGGAGTCAGAGCAAGAACAATTGTGGCGGTTAATTTGTGCAGAACCGGATCGTGAAGATAGCAAAAAATCAAAAGTAACCGTGCGAATTGGCGCGGAAAATCCCCTAAAACCAATTCGTTCTTGTTCCTTAATTTCTTCTACCTATCATCGGGGTTCCATGTCAGGAAGTGTGGGAGTACTTGGTCCGACTCGCTTAAATTATGAAAGTGCGATCGCAGTTGTATCTGCTGCGGCTGATTATCTCTCCGAAGCCTATATTGCCTAATATTTCGGGTTAAAGATTGTAGGGGCGCATTGCGTGCGCCCTTGAGGAATTAGTCACCCCCGCATTTTCAGATCCGCAGGTTGTGTACAAACGTCTATGAGAGACTAGCTTGAAAGTTAGGAGGCACCCAGTAGGGGCGCATTGCGTGCTAACTTGAGGAGTTAGTCACCCCCGCATTTTCAGATCCGCAGGTTGTGGGATTTTCCCGTGGAGAACTAACTTAAGGGAATTGGTATCAGGGGTAAGGGGAAACTACCATGCGTCGGGATTCGATTTTTTATAAACTATTTCAACAATACCCAACTTTACTATTTGAATTATTGACAAATCCACCAGAAAATGCAGACGAATACAGATTTGATTCAGTAGCTGTTAAAGAACCAAAATTTGAAATAGATGGGGTATTTTTGCCGCCTGAAGGTGAAAATCCTGGAGTTGTTTATTTCTGTGAGGTTCAGTTTCAAAAAGATGACTTGCTTTACGAAAGGGTATTTGCAGAATCTTACTTATATTTCTACCGGAATCGTTCTCGATTTAGCAATCTGCAATTGGTGGTAATTTACCCATCCCGCAGTACCAAACAAGATAATACTCTGCCTTACATAAGCCAACTTAACAGCCCCCAGGTAAATCGCATCTATTTGGATGAATTGGGTGATATTCGTAAATTACCTATATGGGTAGCATTAATGGTATTGACTACAATTGAAGATGAGCAATCAGCTGAAGAAGCAAGGTATTTATTAGCCAGGAATCAGCAAGAAGAAACTCCAGTAAATCGCGCCATTATAGAGTTAGTCACAACAATAATGGTGTACAAGTTTACCAATAAAACTCAAAGGGAGGTAGAAGAAATGTTAGGAATTACACTCCAAGAAACACGGGTTTATCGGGAAATCAAGGAAGAAGGAATAAAAGAAGGAATACAGCAAGGAGAACAGCGAGGGCTAGAACAGGGAAGATTAAGTGAAGCGCGGCTCATTCTCCGTCTCCTAACTCGCAGGGTGGGAGAATTACCACAGGATATTTGTCAACAGATTGAAACTTTGCCTTTAGAACAGTTGGAAAATCTCGGTGAGGCTTTGCTTGATTTTACTAGCATGGCTGATTTACAAGCTTGGTTCAACCAGGAAAAGATTTAGTGTATATATTTTGTGCGATCGCTTGACAATCAACACAGTCATCACGCAAAAATCTCCCAACTCAATCAACCATCAACTATCAAAATAACGCGAGAGCGTGAGAACCCCTACCTTTTAAGGAGGGGATGAAACGCGACACCCAGGACTTTAGTCCGGCGTTTCTACTAATAATGGTATAATAAGATTAGCGGTAAAGCGCACTTAACTATTACCGGGCAACTCAGCCCCATCATGGATCGTCGAGACAAATATCACCCTAGAAAACTGTAAAGGTGACGCGACCTGCACGATTAAGCCGACTAAAGGTAGAGTAACTGTTCCAAAACAATATTAAGATCCGTTTGGGGAGGGGCACTTCCAGCAACGTTAAATGAAAATGCCTGTGGAGGCGGTCTGGCGGGGGCAAGAAA
>JASJDS010000158.1 GCA_030065055.1 Calothrix sp. MO_192.B10 | reverse complement strand
CGGACGTATTGTTTCTTGCACTACCTGTATCGAAACAAATGTTTTTACTCCGTTCCATAAATAAATTTAGGGGCTTGGTGACCATTTTTCTTTTTCTTTACTTTTGCCTTTTTACTTTTTACTTTTGCCTTGTTTGGTCATAAATATTTATAAAAATCTGATTGATAAACCCCGATGCTGATTTTACCTTCTTTGTATTGGACTGAACTGAGAAATACTATGTTTTGAAGTTTAACTAAACCAAAACCACCTTGAGATTCGTAATTGTTGTAGGTTGGGTATAGCCTTCGGCATCCAAGAAAAGCGATAGCGTAACCCAACAGAACCATTGCTATCGTTGGGTTTCATTCTATTGCTACGCAACGCTAACGCGAACAACCCAACCTACATAAAAACTCCAGATTTCAAGATGGATGGGGTTTATCAGCTTTTTTTGGCTAAATTTTATCGTCGAACTCACATTACAAATTTTTTCCAAATTTCAAGATTTATGTAATTTTTGATTCAAACAGTTTGCGAATAACTGCTGGTAGATAGAATACGGGTGTGGCAATAGTCATTCAGTCATTAATTAACTCGACTTTATCTATATATGAAAAAAAACTCATAGCCGCGATCGCGATCGTCTGAAACATTTTAATTTCCAAAGTTTACTGGTTCATGAACTTGTAGTACAGCACCAGAGGTGAAAATCTGTTTTCAGAGTAGAGTTTTGTCAAAATTCTTCAAATATAAGACTTACCCACTCGTTACGAGAATTCAGGTGTTTAGGAGTGTTCCCTTGCGTCGCAATGACTGTGCTTACGTTGTCCGTGGGTATGACCATTAACACCGATTATGACCAACCTAAAACGGCTTGGGTCACAATTGACAATGAACTGCACAAAGCAGGTAACGTTTTGATCATGTATTTACTCGACGGATGCTGTGCAAGTTAGTCAGTCAGTAGCGGTTGAAGCAAGGAATGGGAAAGCGGTATTGATTAGTGTTCCTGGGACGGGATTTGTAATTTTTGAGTAGGGAAGGAGTTTATGCGATTGAAGCAAAGGATTTTGTTGAATCGTAAAAAAGCTATTTTCCTTATTTTGAGAATGGAGGTGTATTATGTCCGTTTACCGAATTTCTGGTCAGGTGATTGACCGTGAAACTGGCTTTGGTATCCCTGGGCTGCGGATTGAAGCTTGGGACAAAGATTTAATTTGTGATGATTTAGTGGGCAGTACCATAACCGATGGGTTAGGCAATTTTAAGATGACGTTTGATACGTCATACTTGCAAGAGCTGTTTAGCGATCGCCGTCCTGCTCTTTTCTTCAAAGTTTTTCAAGATGGCGAGCTAATTAAGAGTACAGAAGATGCCATTATCTGGAATGCTTCTGTAGAGACGGCACCGATTCGGATTGAAATTGATCGTCCTGGTGTTTCTGTGGGGTATCGACCTCGAATTGTCGTTAAGTTTAAAGATTACGTCGATTTACCCTATGAAGACCATGCAGAAAAGTATATTCGCCAACTTCACATTGGACCTTTTGATCGGTTAGCTCAGGAGTTTCCGGGCATTACCGTTAAAAAGCTCTATCGCTCCCTTGAAACCGAGCAGATTCAGACTTTAATGAATCAAGCTGTTGACCAAGAACCATCAGCTTCGGTTCCCAACCTATTACGCTACTTCATGGTTGAATGCCCACCCAACTCAGATCCTGAGTCGCTGGTGCAACACCTAGTCCAATGGCCTGCTGTGCAAACTGCCTATTTTGATCCGCCTGGAGAAGACCCTTTCGTTGATCCGACTGACGATCCTCGTTCTCCCAATCAAGGCTATTTAGATCCTGCTCCCAACGGCATTGACGCTGAATTTGCCTGGAATGCAGAAAGACCAATAGAAGAAGGCGGTCTCGATCTGCCAGGTGGCGATGGTGCAGGGCAAAACGTGATTGACCTAGAACGAGGATGGACCCTGAACCACGAGGATCTCACTGCTAAAGGAGGAACATTACTCCATGGCACCATCAGAGATGGCTCACGGGCCCATGGGACTGCTGTTTTAGGTGAACTGTGCGCCGTTGACAATGCCATCGGCTGTATTGGTATTGTTTCCAATGTGGCCTCGGTGAATGCGGTATCTTACTGGGGAAGCAATCGCCCGAGTGCGATTTTAGCTGCGATCGCTAATCTTACCTACGGAGATGTGTTGTTATTAGAAGCTCAGGTATCAGTTGGCGGCGAACTTCTACCCATTGAGGTACTTGATGCTGAATTTGACACCATTCGTTTAGCTACAATGCTGGGCATTATAGTTGTGGAAGCGGCAGGCAATGGCAGTAACGATTTAGATATTTATACCAATGCTGACGGAGATGCAATTCTCAATCGTGGTTCGGCTGATTTCCGTGATTCTGGTGCCATTATGGTTGGAGCTGCTAGCTCAGCAATTCCTCATACTCGTATGGGATTCTCAAATTATGGAAGCCGTATCGATTGCTACGCTTGGGGAGAAAATGTCAATACCTGCTCCTCTAATAATGCAGGTTCAACAACAGTCTATACAGCTACTTTCAGCGGTACCTCCAGTGCTTCACCTATTGTTACCGGTGCGGCACTAGCAGTTCAGGGGATCGCCGAAGCCAATCTTGGCTATCGCTTCAGCCCCTTCCAAATGCGTCTCCTCCTCAGCGATCCAGCAACGGGAACAGCTTCCCATAATCCTGGTGTCGATCGCATTGGGGTCATGCCTAATCTACGGGCAATTATCGAGGGTGATGTTTTGCACTTAGCCCCAGATATTTATCTGCGGGACTTCGTTGGCGATGCAGGCGATCCTCATATAGGCAGCATTTCGGCTAGCCCAGACATTATTCTGCGTCCAACTACGGTAGCAGATCCTCAAGCCACTTATGGTGAAGGTAGCGGGACTGAAAATAGCAATACACTGGGTTATAAAGCAGAAGCTGGTCAGGATAACTATATCTACGTAAGAGTCAGAAATCGAGGTGGTTCTCCGGCAACGAATGTCGTGGCTACCGTTTATTGGGCAGAGGTATCCTCCTTAGTAACTCCTGATTTGTGGCATTTAATCGGTTCCACAACTCTGCCTTTAGTAACTGAGGGAGATATTCTCACGGTTTTACCGCCCATTACTTGGGCAGCAGCGGATATTCCAGCTACAGGTCACTACTGCTTTGTTGGCTTGGTTGGTACTGATACCGATCCGCCTCCTGAATTAGGAGAGTTACTAAATTGGGATAACTTCCGCAGTTTTATTCGCAACAATAACAATGTCACTTGGCGCAAATTGAATGTAGTTGACGATCTTCCCGATCCATCTGGCTACATTCCTTTACCATTCATTGTTCCAGGACTGCCAGAATTAAATCAGGCCATTCAGCTTGAAGTAGTGGCTCGATTGCCAAGAGGAGCCCATGCTTTACTGGAGCAACCTCGCTATCTTGCTCAAGCGATGGGAGAATTAACACCGCTGTTATCAGCAAAAGAACAGACCATGATGGCTAAGTTACCAATTAATCCCAATCTGGTGCGGTTACCGATTCATGTTCATGGAATCAAGCGCTTCCGTGAAGTGGTATTATCGGCCAAGTCTCGTACACAGATGAAGTTACTGGTGCATATTCCTGAGGCTAAACGAAATTATGCCTACGAACTTTCAGTGCGTCATCTGTATCAGGGTGAAGAGATGGGACGTATTACTTGGCGTATTGTGCCACCAAAACGCGAAGGTTAATTAACCTCAAACTTGCTCAGTAATTATGATTGGCAAAACGCGATCGCCCTTTCCGCGATCGCTTCGCCCTCCTATAAATACTCAATCCAGCCCCGCATCTCCTCAGGACTCAGCACTTCGTAAATCAAGACCAAACTACGAATGATTTCGCCCAGTGAACGGGCATTCTTCTTGCAAAAAGCAACTCCCCAATGATCCGCACTTTGACTAGCCAGCCTCAGAAAATCCGTGTCATGGGTGACAATCACTCGCCCCTGCTCACAGGCGAACGCTAACTGAACCTCATCGGGTTGCCCCAGTAGCCCCATCTTGCGAGTCGTCGTCACATCAATCCCCTGACGGTGCAAAGCCAATGCCACATCTGGGTCAACATTTTCATCCAAATGGAAGCGAATGTGGTTACTCACCACGTAACTCCTTTAGCTTTGCCTGCAACCGGGAGGGATAATTGCTCTGCAAGGAGTCAGCGAAGGATTCATCTTCTCGAATACTCTGCTCTATTTCATCTCGATGATCGTAGTAGTATGCCATCGCCGCATAGACTGAGGCTAAAGGGAGGTGATATTTCCCGGCAATCAAATCCAGAGACTGTCCCATCCGTAAGTACAGGGTGGCAATATCGGCAACCGTGATTCGAGTACCTGCAATTCGGGGTTTTCCACCTCTAACCCCTGGTGTAATTTCAATATGCTGGTTTAGAGTGACTTCCATAACGATCTAATTTGAGTAAACGTCTAATAATTCTATTTTCCCTGAATAGTTTAAATGCGATCGCTCATCTCCCCAAATCGACCGAAAGTAATGGTTAGCACCCCGTTTGCCCATAGAAGGAATTTCAAGCCCCACTTTTTCAATTCATAATTCATAATTCATACTAAAATCATCCTCAAGAGTACCTACAGCTTTGAGTTGACTTTCTAAATGTACGCGCACCCATAATTCAGTTAAAGACCAAATCAAACATTCATGGGAATCTGCGGCAAAATCATCTAACTTATGAGTCACAATGGCATCAAGTTGATAATCCCCAGCACAGGCTATTTCCACTGCTGATTCAAAATCTTGCAGTCGGGATAAACGCGCTTGCTGGATTGTTGTTTGCTCAACACTACAAATCAATATTGTTTGTTGTAACCAGTTAATTACAATATCTGCAATTGTGCGATCGCTTAAACGGCTAGTATAGTTATATATTTTTTGCCACCCTAAATCTGTTAAATATATCTGAATTAATGGATGCGCTCGCTCTAATAATTCCCAGTCATCAACAATTGGTCCCTGACGATTCATTAAAGCTTCTAAAATTAAATCGGCATCAACTAAAATCCTCAGCACTTGACACTCCCCTTCAGTTGCTAATTTAAGTAAGTATGAGAAATCCCTAACCGGATATAATCCAATGTTTAGCAGGAATAAATATAGATACAAATCTTAGGAACTGCATTTCAGATTTGAGCCAATGAACGCATTCCAAATCTGGTAAGACTTAACCTCACCCCCAGCCCCTCTCCTTAGTAAGGAGAGGGGTGCCGTCAGGGGGGGTGAGGTTTTATTAGTGGATCATTTTCTAATGGTTCTGACATTACCTGGGGCGCAGAAGTTTAGCAGGGTGCATCAAAATGATAAGAACCCACGTCAACCCCCTTCGGGGGAATTCAAAATACCTCTTGCAGAGGAGCTACGCTAACAAAATGCCTCTTTCAGAGGAGCTTCGCTAACAAAATTCAAAATTATTACCCCATCGATGAATCGAGAGAGTAACTGCGGAGGGGCTTGAAATAAGGAAAACATTTTTCTCTCCACGGATAAATCTACACGGCTCGTATCCACTCATTGTTTGGTCAATACTTGTCGGTTAAGGGGAAAAGGGGAAGGGGAAAGAAAAAACCTTTAACCCTTACCCTGCAAATTTTTCCCCAAACCACATTTTGAGTTCAAAATGCTTAACCGAGTATTATGGGAACCCACGTTTATGTTTGACTACAAATATTTGTTGTAGTTCCATTGATATGCTCAAGTTAACTTTTTTGATTCAGAATTACCCACAAACCCCAAATAAAATCTAAAATCATGATTAGACCGCAATTTTACAGATAACGTGCCGCCAGAATCTCACGACATTGTAGTTGAATCCCCATCCCCTGCTTCTTTGCTGCGAGAACAGGCGATTTTAACTATCCGCAACAGTCTGCGTACCGGACAGCGACAAATGGCTGATTGGCAATCTGGACCCTTGGCCGTATCTGCGGTTCCCGGTGCTGGTAAGTCTACGGGAATGGCAGCTGGTGCAGCAATTGCGATCGCTCGACAATATTACCACCTCGCCACCACTTCTCACCCCCAAAAGCATCGCCAGCTGGTGGTTGTCACTTTTACCCGCTCTGCTGCGGCAAACATTAAGGCAAAAATTCGCCAATATCTACGGGAGGATTTATCTTTACCCCAAACGGGTTTTGCTGTTCATACCCTCCACGGTTTAGCGTTAAATATTGCCAACCGTCACCCAGATTTATCGGGTTTAGAATTGGAAAATGTCACCTTAATTACACCCAATCAATCCCACCGCTTCATTCGCACTGCTGTAGAACAATGGATTAGCAAGCACCCAGGGGAATATTCCCGGTTGTTGTCGGGGATGCAATTTGATGGGGAAGAAACGGAACGCTTGCGCCGTCAATCGGTTCTCAGGACAGAAGTATTACCGGATTTGGCTTCTACGGTGATTCATGAAGCTAAAAGCTCTGGGATGTTGCCCGCAGATTTGCAACAATTAAGTAATTATGTTACTGATGAATACGCAATTTTACAGATAGCTGCGGGATTATATGCAGCATATGAAAACTTGATGCGATCGCAGGATTTCATTGACTATGATGACATGATTCTGGCGGCGTTACGAGTGCTAGAAAACCCTAGTGCCCGGAAGATTGAGCAGAATCAGGTGTTTGCTGTTTTTGAAGACGAGGCTCAAGACTCCAGCCCCCTACAAACTAAGTTATTAGAAATTCTCGCCACAGAAGTAGAAGGCAACAATAGTTACCAACCCCAAATTAACTTAGTACGTGTTGGCGACCCCAACCAGGCGATAAACTCTACCTTCACCCCCGCAGATCCGATTTATTTTCGGGAATTTTGCCAACACTGCCATAGGCAAGGCAAATTAGCAACTATGGATCGAGCCGGTCGCAGTACTAAAATAGTGATTGACGCTGCTAACTTTGTTTTGGCATGGGTAAATAACTCCTATGGCAAACAAACACAGAATCCCTCCCATTCCCCTAATTCCCCTACTCTCCCAGTTTCTCCCTTCCGCGCTCAAAAGATTCATCCTGTCGCCCCAGACGATCCTCAACCAGACGCTAACCCCCAACCAGTAAGTAGGGGTCTAGAACTCCATGAGCCTCGCGATACTTATCATACAGTAGAAATACTGAGCAGCCGAATCGTGGAATTATTTAGCCAAGATGGTTCAGTTCAAGTCAATGCAGCCATTTTAGTGAGGGAGAACCGCCAGGGAAGGTGGTTGTCAGAAGCACTGCGACCTATTTGTAAACAGCATGAAATCATACTTTATGACGTAGGAGAACAAGAGCGTCACTCCCACGTACCGGAAGAGATTTTAATTTTACTACAATTTTGCGATCGCCCCCATTCCCCCGATTATCTCAAAGCAGCCCTCACAGTCATGGTACAGCGGCGATTGATTGAACCCCAAGACCTCAACGCCCTAGCTACCCTCCCAGAAGAATTTTTATACCCCAGCCCCTTAGCAGCACCCCAACCAGAACCAATCCAAAAAGCTGCTCGTTTGTGTCGTAGTTTACTACGCGCCCGTTTGGAATTACCCCTGTATCAATTAATTTCCTTCCTGGGATTAGCACTAAATTATGACCAAGCCGAACTAGCCACCGCCGACAAATTAGCAGAACGGGTAAACCAGCAAATAGCTGGTGGTATTTCCATGGGAGCCATACTGAATACATTGAGCGATATAGTTAGTTCCGAACGCTTTGAGCCAGTGGAAACAGGTAACATGGAGGCTAAGTATACCAATCCTGGTCAGCTAACCATAATTACCATGCACAAAGCCAAAGGGCTAGACTGGGACTATGTATTTATACCGTTTCTGCATGAAAGTTTAATACCGGGTAGATTTTGGGTTCCGCCCCAAAGTCAGTTTCTGGGTAACTTTACCTTATCAGAAGTAGCCCGCGCCCAAATTCGTGCAGCTCTCCACGGTGAACCGAACTTACCCCATGTTGCAGAGGCTTGGGAGGGAGCCAAATACTTAAAAACAGCAGAAGAATATCGTTTATTATATGTGGCGATGACGAGGGCAAAACGACTGTTGTGGATGTCTGCGGCGAAGCAAGCACCTTTTACTTGGAGTAAACCAGATAACTTACAAGAACAAGCTCCTTGTCCCGTATTCCCAGCATTAAAACTTCAGTTTCCTGGGTGTGTTTACAAGTAATAAGTAATAAGTAATAAGTAATAAGTAATGTCCACCCTAGGTATATTTCAGAAATCAAATATTATTCCTATAGCACTAAGAAAGTGAGTTAACTACAGCCCAAAATCTGATGGAATCTATTATGAATAATCAACTTACCTCAACAAAGCGATCGCAAATAGAAGATAGCTTTGCTATTAGCTTCGCCCCTTTATGTATAGAGGAAATTTATCAATTAGCCGATGCACCAGCAAATGGTGCAGTAGTAGTTATGAGTGGCATGGTTCGCAACCAAACTGATGGTAAACCAGTAGTTTCCCTGGAGTATCAGGCATACGAGCCTATGGCTAGGCAAATATTTGAGCGAATTGCTGAAGATATTCGTCAACAATGGTCTGATGTGAATCGAGTAGTAATTCATCACCGCATCGGACATTTACAGGTAGGAGAAATCAGTGTTTTAGTTGCTGTAGGCTGTCCCCATCGTTCCGAAGCATTTGCCGCTTGTCGCTATGCCATTGATACCTTAAAGCATAATGCCCCAATTTGGAAAAAAGAGCACTGGGAAGATGGTTCTAGTAGTTGGGTAAATATTGGTGCTTGCGAGCAATCTGGAGACTCTTGCTAATATTCCTGGCTTGAAAATGGTTGTTAGTTGTTAGTTGTTAGTTGTTAGTTGATGGTTGTTAGTTGATGGTTGACAGCTTAGGTGTGGGAGCCGCAGTCGAGGTATTTTCATGCTTGGTTACATACAAATGTACATGAGGGACTGGCTAGAAAATAGGGAGTGAAGGAGTGTAGACACGAAGTGGCTTCTCGTAGACACGCAGTGGCTTCTCGTAGACACGCAGTGGCTTCTCGAAGAGTAGAGTAGAGTAGGGTAGGAGTGAAGGAAGTATTTTCATGGCTTGGTTGTGGGATTTTCCCGTGGGGGGCTAACTTGAAAATAGTTAATCAGCGCGGAGTTTGTAGGGGCGCATTGCGTGCGCCCTTGAGGAGTTAGTCACAAAGCAAGCATTTTCATGGGCAGGTTATGGGATTTTCCTGTGAGGGACTAGCTTGAGAGTAAAAACATTACGTGTTAAATATTACTCATTATTTGACCACAGTCTTTTTCACTTACCCGTGCCAGAAGTAGACAACACCACCGCCACAACAATAAGCAAAAACAAACTTGTCAGACTGATAATAACGGCATTAACCTGCATACTTGGCAATAGCACCCATATCGACCAATTCATCGAGGTATGAAAGAGCAGTGTAGCCAATATGCTGCCCCCTGTGTTGTTGTAAATCCAGGTAAACAAGACGCTCGTGAGAACAATCTCAATCATCAACATCCCGAATAGTGGCAAGTTATCCACCATAAACTTACCAGGGATGAACACCAGGGGCAAATGCCACAACCACCACACTATTCCCAGGATAATGCTAGAAACGAGGGCATTGAAGCGCAGTTGCAAGCGAGGTAGGGCATACCCACGCCAGCCAAACTCTTCTTGTAATGGTCCTGCGGTAAAGAGAATCATAATAGGAGCAACGATGGCGACTGGAGGGTTTGTCACAATTGAAAGATCCAACGCAGTTTTGCCGATGATTGCTGATAAGAGTGTTGCTCCTGTAAAAATCAATGGGGGCAGCAGCAAGATTGGTAGCAGCCAGATTTTCCGAAAGTGCAGGTTAAATCCCTGCCTGAACAATCCGCCAACACCGCTCCAACCCTTCTCTTTGAGCGTCAGCAATATACCCGCTAACGAAGGACCAAACGCCGCAGGGTTAAATGGGCTGTTAAGAAACTCGGCTAATCCTTGCGGCAAAGCCATGCCATAGGCTGCCAAAGCACCAGGAATCCAAAACAGCCAGGAAAAAGCATAAGCCAATAGGATAAATTGCCAAGGAAATCGTTTTGATGTTGCTTTAGTCATACCCAAAGAGAGACAAAACCTACTACTTATGTGCCTCCATGTAAGCTCGTAGTAAAGCATTGATCTGTGTTTGATAGCCCCGCCCCTGAGACTTAAACCACTCCAATACATCCCTATCAATGCGGAGTGTCACTTGAGCTTTGTTTTTGGTAGGAGGTAAACCCCGACGCACTACTGCCTTGGCAAACATTTCTGGTGTAATTTCCGGGCAATCTGATAGATCGATATCTTCATCACTCATGGCATCAAGTCTTTGCCAATCAGTTTGAGAGTTGCTCGAAGTAGATTCGCTGTTCATACTTAGTTGCTTTTCTTGCATAAATTATACAGGTACAATTCTCACACTCAGTATGAACAACAGTGATTACTCGCCCTTGCAACAAACCAAGTGTGACGAAACGCTGTTCTCCATAGTTGTAGCGATTGTCCTCAACTGTTAAAGTATCTCCATCAAATACGACTGGGACATCAATAAAATCAATTCCGTGCTTACGAATATTAGCAAGACGCTTTGCTTCATCTAGTTTTCATGTATTATTTTTTGGGAGTGGTCGGCTCTAATGTTTTGTTAGATATCGTTTTTGGTGGTAGTGTCACCACCTTACGTCCACTAGCATTTTGCTTTTTCTGCCAGTCAGCAAACATAGCCCGTAAATCGTAGTTAAAGGATTTAGCATGGGCTTCTCGAATGCGATGAATCTCTTCGACAATCTCATCTTGCCACATAATTTACCATCCCATTAACTCATAAGGTGTACAGATAGTTGGCATTTCATAGCCCATCTCAAGGCTGACTTGAGCTAGTTTTTTCTGAATCTGTGCATTAGCAATATGCTTACAGTTCCATGTTAGCAGGTAGTCCATGCCATGAATGGTATCTAGTTAGAAGGTGGATTATTTTTGATTTTACTAAGAAAAGTTTCCATTGCGTCAGATAAAGGTGGTTCACAGCAAAAATTGCCGAATTCTTCTTTAAATTTTGGCCATGCCTCTGTTAATAGTCCTTGTCGTCGAAAGTATGGATGAAACCATATCCACTGCATTGCCCAACTCGCTGGATGATCTTTATACTCTCTCCAGCGAAAGCAAGTGGCACCAATACAAGGTATCCTAAATTCACAAGATAAAAATTGTGCTTCCGGATGAACCCATAAGAACGCTACATGATTTACATCTGTTTCATCACCATCATAACCATACTGGACAAAATCATAATGAAACTCTCTTTTGAAAAATTGTGCGATTTTAAATACAGCTTTTCGATGTTGCTTGGGAGAGCTAATATTAACTCGGATAGGATTAATATTTTTTTTTGAAGTAATTAAAGGTGCTATTATATTAACTGCTTATGGTATAATTGGTAATGGTTTTGCCATCTTTACCTCATATTTTATAACGGGCAATTTCTTGATTCTTTTTTAATCTATATTAACTTTATTCCTACACCACCGCACCCAATGCTTGCAAGGTCATAATCGTCGCATCTGTTAACCCTTTTACCCCCGTTAATTTCATCCCTTTATAAAGCCTTTTCGCAATCAAAACCCTCAAACATTCCCCTGTTTTCACATCCCAAATCCTCACGGTTTGGTCTTGGGAAGCACTAGCAATAACTTCTCCATCCCCACAAAAACAACGGAAGAAACTAGATGTTGATGTCCCACACAAATATGCAAACATTTCCCATTTTCCACATCCCAGTTTCCCCTAGGGGTTAGGTGTAGGGTAGCAATTGACTTCCCACTCGTGGGAAACCCGACTTCTCCAAAAAGTCGGGTATCTTATGCTGTTATATTCTGACAACTGATAACTGTTAGCGCAGCTCCTCCGCAGGAGGCTAACTGAAATAACTCAACCACCACCAAATCTTGTTAATAACTCCTCGCGAGATAATTCGAGTAATAAACGACTGTACTCTTGCGGTGGTAACTGTAACAAAGGCTCAATTATTCCTTCCAGTTCCGCATCCAGCGAACCAAACCGGACACGCAACAAATTTTCTACTACTTGACGACGTTCATCTTTTTGTCCTTCCTGTAGTGTAGCTTCCCGCCATTCTAAATAAGCTTGTGATAAATTCATAATTACCTCTTGCTCATCTTCCGTAAAGTTTTCTTGATTAATTACAGTTATCCGCCAACTAGTAATCAGTTCTTGGATATTTCGCCGTAAGGGGTGGTTTTGAGGAAGTGACAGTAATTCGCTGACTGCTTGACGTTGGGTTTCTCCCTTCCCTAAAATTCTCAACCACAGGGTTTCTAGAGTTAGTGGTAGTTGGTTAATTGCTACGATCGCTGTTCTGAATGAATCAGGTAGAAAGTAAACCCCTGTTAGCCAGTTCTCTGTATCTAATCTAGCGCCAAAACTATCAACTAAACTTGTTGAAGCTGAAGTTGCCAAAATCCAGAGCCGTGGTAAATTATTCTCTGGTAAAGATTGGTTTTCACGTTTGGCTTTGCGTTGCCATTCTCCACACATGGAAAATAGCTTTAGTAAACAGTTACGCACTTCTGTTTTACTGGGTTGATTGCGGAAAGGTTCCAATAAGGAGGGTGTTGTCGCAATTCTACCAAGTAATCCTAGAGATTGGAGGTCAGTGTTTACAGAAGCTGTGGGAGAAAATAAAATGTCTACTTGACGAACTTCGTCTGTAACTTCCCTACTGATTTCTACTGTTATCAGTTAGCCTCCTGCTCCCTCCGGGAGAGCTGCGCTAACGGAGGAGCTGCGCTAACAGTTTCCCCATCGATAAATTGTTGCTTTCCCTGTCCCCATGCTTTGATGTTTTCCAGCAAACTAGGTAAAGATTCATCATCATATTCTGTATACTCCCCATTCTTCAGTCGCTCAGATGCGATCGCAATATCACGCTGTAATATTTCTAACTTCAACTTCTGCAATTCTGACTCCGTATGCTCCAGCCTATCTATCATTTCCTGAAATGCGATCGCATCTTAGATTAGCGATGGTGAGATTACTTACGTAAATACCGCAGCAAGTTTGATATTTAAATATGACTCATACAGAGGAGCTATCCTAATACTGATTTAATCCTTCTAAACCCATTTCCCTGGTTCTACTTGATAATAACTCCGCAATAGTTCATATAAATCTCGATGTTTTTTCAATAACTGCTGTGGCTTTTCAAAAAATGTCTCTGTGGCTACAGCAAAAAACTCCGCTGGATTTGTCGTCCCATAACTGTCAATTACTGTCTTTCTCTGTCGTTCAACGTCGCGACAAAGTTGTTGATATTCCGCCGCCATTACCTGCGCCCAAATTTGATAATCTGAATTGCTGTTTAAAATCGGAACTCCCTCAGCTTTACCATCTTCTTGGTCTAATTGATGGGCAAATTCATGCAACACTACATTATGTCCATCGTGCCAATTATGAGTGTCTTGTTCTACCTGCTCCCAAGATAATACTACTTGGTCACGAGTCCAGGATTCTCCTAATCGGGCGGTACGTCTCTCTTCCACTACATAATAACTGGTGGCTATGGTTTCATTCACAAAATAAGTGCCGGGATAAACTAGAATAGAACGCAGTTTGGGGAAGTATTTACCTCTTTCATTCAACAACAGCAAACAAGCAACAGCAGCAATAGTTACCTTTATCTCTTCCCTCACCTGCAAACCCTGACAACCGATGAATTGTTTTTCTTTTAAAAATACCTGAATATGTCCCTGGAGTCGTCGGCGTTCGGAGGGAGAAAGATGGTGATAAATAGGGAGATTATTCTCAATAATTGCATTCCAGAGGGGTGGAAAAGGACGATTTTGAATCCGTTTGCGGCGTTGTTTGGTTAAAATGGGGCTGATAAAAATCCAAGTTACAATCAGTACTATAGTTAATAAGATGATAAGTATTTCCATTACCAATTTACCCTGATTCAGAGTTGGGAGCGGGGAGTTGTAATTTTTTTACCCTTTCTTATTATTTCAGTTGATTGAAGAAGTTGGGCTGGAGTTGCCAAAGCAGGGATTGGGAGAGGTGTATCATGGTTCAAGAGGGAACAGGAAGGAGTTTAGGAGTTACAGAATAAAAATGGAGAAAAATAATGACTCGTCAGCCATTACTCGATCCTAATCGTTCCTATACTTTCAGCAATTATTTTGAGTTGGGATTTAGGGTAGATGATTTGGTTGCTGAATTTGGTTACTCCTTTGAGCGAAAATTGATCACTTTGCCACAATATTCTGATAAATTAGACCGAATAACTGATTTAAAGCAACGTATTGAAGAGATATTACCTTATGTGGATTTAGAGAATGAAACTACCCGTAGGGAAATGCTGATTGCACCAATTATCTCAGACTTAATTCACTATTCCCATGCTCAGTTAAGAATAGAATACTCTATTCAAGTTGACAACCGATTGCAAGGAAAATTAGATTACCTATTACGCTCTACAACTAATTTAATTGTTATTGAGGCTAAACACGCAGATATTAATAGAGAATTTACCCAATTAGCTACAGAAATGATTGCCCTAGACCAATGGATTGATTCCCCACAAACTGAAATTTTAGGGGCTGTAACTACGGGTAATATTTGGCAATTTGGTATTTTAGATCGTCAATCCAAATCTATCTGTGAAGGAATCAATCTTTACCGGGTTACAGAAGAATTGTCAATCATAATCAGGATTTTATTAGCTAGACTTATTTGACTTTTGACTGACGCTCAGTGGTTGACTGGACGGGTTGTTTGGGATTTTGTTGGACAATGATTGAAACGACCCATCCACAGGGTTATAAGTGAGTATTTTTGGTGATAAAGGTGATTTTTATTGTTATTTTTTTAACATTGCACTAAAATTTAGGTCTTATTCTTTGACCCAAACTTGTATTTTAGAAACCTAGAAGCAGTGGTAGAGCTGATTATTTTTTGCCCGCGTGATTTTACCCTAAAACGTGATAAATGTTTTAATTAATTGCATGAAGAATTCCATCATAATTTACTGAGTTTTTATATTTATTTAGTTTTTTTTCATGATAGTTACTTAAAGTAATACAGTTGTGGAGTTACGTTTTATGAAGCCTGGTAATAACGGTTCCGATATCATTATCGAAGAACAAAATAGTTTCTTTGAGGCTGTGGCCTCAGCAAGTGATGTTGAATTTCTTGAGCAATTATTCGACAACCAAACAGTTGATGTGGCAGTAATTGCTATTGCAGGTGCAGTCGCAACTGCCTTCAGCACAGCTGTTGGTTTGAATAATTCAACACCTATTACAACAGCTAATGGGGCAGATGTGATTAAAGGAATCGGCAAAGCTGAAAGCATTGCCAGAGCAATAGCTTCAGCCGAAGCAGACGCAATAATTGGAGCTATTAACGACTCTAATATCGATGTTAGTGCTGCTGCTATTGCATTTGCTAGGGCAATTGCTAACGTTGCTGCTGTAGGCATTGATAACTCAAGCACTATCTCTACAGGTAATGCAAAGGATCTTGTTGTTGGAGAAGCAACTGCCATTGGCATAACAGAAGTTATTGCAGCAGCCTCAGCAAATATTTCAGCCTTTACTGATGCGTCTAGCAACGTGAACTTTAGTATCTTTACTGAGATACTAGCAATTGAGGAAGTCAATGCAATAGCCATTGGTATTAGGGGAGGGGAATACGACTTAGGAAATGGTAATGACATAATCAGAGCCAGTGCCACGGGTGTTGGTATCAACATAGGTGTACAAGATGTTCTGATCAATGGTGGAAGAGGCAATGATACATTCGAACTTCAGAGTGGTACAGGTGAAGTAATTGGCGGAAAAGGAAATGATGTGCTCATTCTAGAGGGCAGCATCACCGATTACACCTTTACTGGTTTGGATTTGAACCTTGGGGTTAATATCCAAAATAGTAACAATGGCACCGATCTATTCGTCAGTGAGGTTGAGGAATTTAAATTTGTTGCGGATTCTGGCATCACCTATCAATACGCAGACTTGGTATTTTCCTAATGCCAGATTAATAGATAGATACGGCAAACAACATACCCATAAATTTTTAGTTTTTTCTGGCTTTTTTAGCTGTTTAAAACTAGGTTTTGAAATACTTGAATAGCATCTGTAATATTCAAGACTTACGCAACTGGCATAAGTCTTGAGAATTTTGGTAACATTTCCATTTGATAGGTCTGGTTGAGAATAACCGACCTATCTTTTTTTCCCAAAAAACGGTTACACCTTTCTATCTGCTTTGCTTCAGCCCCTTTGTCACCCCTTCAGGATAAAAAAACTGACCATGCAAAATGCGATCGCTTATTATATTGATAATTGGCTATACAACTGACCATGCAAAATGCGATCGCTTATTCTATCAATAATTGGCTAGCAGAAAACCCAGGAGTTTTTCGTTTATTGCATTTCCTGGGTTGGGCTGCTCACCACCCCATTGTTAGTCTCGTCTTACTACTGTTCCTCATTGCCATTTTAGCCAGCATTATTAAAGCTATTATTCGTTTCATTGAAGCAGCTAGCTGGTCAATCCTACAAGTACCTTTTAAACTGCTGTTAGGCTTTTTGCAATTGAGTTGGTTCTCAATTACTAAACTCAGTCGCTTGCTAATCTACAATATCAACCAACCAGGGAAAACAGATAGTTTACCCACATTAGAGCCTGGGGATTCTCCCATAATCGCCCCCGAAAAACAAACAAGACTAGCAGAGATTTCCCAGCGATTAACCGAATTAAACCAGGAGCAGGAAAAACTTTTACAAGAGGCAACTATTCTTCTCGGAACCAAGGGGCAAAAAGTAAAGATTTATAAAGATAATTAATAAGTTATGGGTAAAACTGGGGTTGGGAGTTGATGCCTTTAATATAGAAGTTGTAGGTATAGTCAAGGAGAATGAGCGAATTTAGAATTTAGAATGAAGAATTTAGAATGAAGAATTTAGAATTACTACCCCATCGATGTAGGCGTAGCCTTCGGTGTAGGGTATCGAAGGGCTAATGAAACGATAGATTCATTTTTGACGAGAGAACCCGCGACGACGACAGTCGCTCTGGGTAGCGCGAGTCGTGACTCTCCACGGATGAATCCGGGGGTGCAAATTCTTTCTAAGCAAGGATATAATCGCACTCTACATTATTAGATAAGTTTTTATACTGATGTGAGTGTATTTTTTAGAGCTTAAATACTGAATTATATAGGAGGCTTAATGTACTCCATATATTATCCCTAAACCTTGTGATAACTCCATTAAATCACTCTAATAACAGCAATTGGTCAAAGCTAATAAGACCGTATAAAACTGTATAAAAAAGATGAATGCTCAAATTCTTTTGCTTATTTTCCTCGCCATTATTGTTGGTATGTTATGTGGTGCTGCAATTGTTCTGTTAATTGTGGTTCAACGTCGCCGCCAACGGGTAGATAGCATGATTTCTGCTCACGATGCGATTGGTCTTTTTGCTACGGTGGAAATACCTTTCGACTCTACTCATAAAGGGAAAGTCAGGGTGAAAATTCAAAGTTCTATGGTGGATTTTGTCGCCAAAACTGATGATGCTCAAGGTTTTCAACCTGGAGAACGAGTATTCGTGGTTGATGCTAAGGGGAATCAGGTATTGGTTGTGAGCGAACATTCTTTGCAGGAAAGAGTGAAGGAGTGAAGGAGTTCGGAGTAGGGGCGCTGCGGCTTGCGCCCAAGAGTAAAGGAGTAGGGGCGGGGTTTCCCCGCCCGGAGTGAAGGAATTATTTAGTTTGCGATACGCAAAGCGTCAAGACTCCGGCTTATCGCCTGCAAACAAATGGTTACAAATAAGACGAGTTAATAAAGTATAAATACTGATGCCAGAACTTTTTGTTAAACACAATCTTTCTACTATCAAATTGGCGAAAGTCCAGCCAAGCAACCCCATTACATTTATACACAAACAACAGTTGGGAGGGTTGATTGGTGCTAGCCTGCCCATCGCTTTGGGGATATTTGGGGCTATTGTTCTTGTCTGGTTTGTCAAGTCCTTTTTATGTATCTGCAAGCCTAATGAAGTCCTGGTTATATCTGGCCGAAAGTGGAAAACGAAGGATGGACAAGAGGTGGGATACCGGGTATTAGCGGGAGGAAGGGCAATTCTGATTCCCATTCTCGAAACCACTAAGCGCATGGATGTAACTACCATGCCCGTACCGGTGGAGGTACGTAATGCCTATTCTAAGGGAGGAATCCCATTAGATATTCAGGCAATTGCTAATGTCAAAGTATCCAGTGATCGTAGCATTGTAGGTAATGCTATTGAACGCTTTTTAGACAGCGATCGCAAGGAGATTACCCGTGTAGCTAGGGAAACTTTGGAAGGTAATCTGCGGGGGGTGGTAGCAACTTTAACACCGGAGCAGGTAAATGAGGATCGCCTGCAATTTGCTGAACGCATTACCTCAGATGTAAGTCGAGATTTAATGAAATTGGGTTTGCAACTCGATACCCTGAAAATCCAAAGTGTATCTGATAATGTAGAGTATCTCAGTTCCATTGGACGCAAGCGGATTGCTATGATTGTTCGGGATGCAGAAATTGCCGAGTCTGATGCTTTGGGAGAAGCAGAAAGGATAGAAGCGGAATGCGAACAACAAGCAGAGGTTGCTAAAACTCAGAATAAAATTGCTATTTTAGAGAAAGAAAACGAACTGCGGGAAATTAAAGCCAAATTAGAACAACAGGCTCGTTCCGAGGAAGAAATTACCATTGCTACTGCCAATGAAAAGCGAGCTAAGTTTGAGCAAAAATTGCAAGCACTGCGGGCAGAGTTGGAGCGTTTGCGTTTAGAAGCGGATGAGGTACTACCCGCTAAAGCTGGACAAAAAGCTAAAGAATTACAAGCCAGGGGAGAAGCTTCTACCTTAGCGGAAAATGCTAAAGCGGCAGCCTTAGTGAATGAGATGTTGGCACAGGTTTGGCAAGAAACTGGTACAGATGCTTCTCAATTGTTCTTGATTCAGCAAATTGAGACTATCTTACAAGATGCAGTCAAGATTCCCAGCAGATTGTCTTTAGACAAAATCAATGTGGTGGATAACGGTGATGGTAAGTCTCTGGCAAGTTTAGTGAAAGTGTATCCAGAAATTTTGTCTGAGTACCTTACCAGTATCCATAAAACCTTGGGAATTGATGTTGTAGGCACTCTGACGGGGAGTAGAGGGAGTGAGGGAGTGAGGGAGTGAGGGAGTGAGGGAGTGTAAACGCTACGCGTCTACAGCTTTGAGAATAAATAACCGAAAAACTGAAAACTATCCTCAATTTTCTTTCCCTCCTTCCCTCTTTCACTCCTTCCCTCCTTCCCTCTTTCACTCTTTCCCTCTTTCACTCCTTCCCTCCTTCCCTCCTTCCCTCCTTCCCTCCTTCCCTCCTCTTCCGGGTGATCGTAAATAACTCATAATTAATAACGAATAAATAAAATGGAAATAATTGGTTTATTATTAGGCGTTTTTGGCTTTGGTTCGGCGGCTGGTTATTGGGTAATCCGTAATTTTTACCACATATGCCAGCCTAGTGAAGTATTAATTTTTGCTGGTAGTAGAAGCAGAACTTCAGATGATAAACAGGTTGGCTATCGTCTGGTGAAAGGCGGGAGTAGTATCCAGACACCCCTGTTAGAACGCACCTTCCGCATGGATTTAAGTAATATGATTATCGAGCTGAAGGTATCAAATGCTTATTCTAAAGGTGGGATTCCTTTAAAAGTAGATGGGGTGGCAAATATCAAAATTGCTGGGGAAGAACCCACAATTCACAACGCCATTGAGCGTCTTTTGGGTAAAAGTCAAAAACAAATAGAACAATTAGCCAAGGAAACACTGGAAGGAAATCTCCGGGGTGTGTTGGCTTCTTTGACACCGGAGCAGGTGAATGAAGATAAAATTGCCTTTGCCAAGAGTCTTTTGGATGAAGCGGAAGATGACTTAGAAAAACTGGGTTTGGTTTTAGATAGTTTGCAAATCCAAAATATCTCTGATGATGTCAAATATTTAGATTCCATTGGGCGCAAACAACAAGCTGATATGTTGCGGGATGCTCGGATTGCAGAAGCCCATGCTAAAGCGGAATCTGTGATTCGGGAATCGGAAAATAGTAAACTGGTGGCATTACGACGGATTGAACGGGATTTAGAGGTTTCCAAAGCTGACGCAGAAAGGAGGGTGAGAGATGCCCTTACCAAACGGGTAGCTATGGTAGCTGAAGCAGAATCAGAAGTGGGGGCGAAAATTGCCAAGACTCAAGCGGAAGTTGCTGTGCAGCAAGAAAGAATTAAGCAAGTGGAACAACAGCTAGTAGCAGATGTGGTGGCTCCTGCTGAAGCTGAATGTGAAAGAGCCATCGCTAAAGCTAAGGGTAATGCTGCTAGTATTATTGAAGATGGAAAAGCACAAGTCGAAGGTACCAAGAGTTTGGCAGAATCTTGGCAAGCTGCTGGTACTAGTGCCAGGGAAATCTTTCTCTTACAAAAGTTAGATGTATTGCTGAAGGCGATGTCTTCTAGCATTCCTGAGGTTGATGTGAAAAATGTGACTATGATTGATGCTCAGAGTGGTAGTAATGCTACTAAAATGGCAGCTTTTGTAGAGCAGTTCCGTCAAACTACTGGTATGGATGTTGTGGAAGTTATCAACAGAATGACGGAGAAGAAACAAATTCACTTAGGTGACGCGGGAACTACCCACCATCATCAAGCTTGATTTCACCTCAAGGGCTTTTCGCAAAAAAATAAAATATAAATTCAATTTCTTCCTGATGTGGGTATTTGCTTGACGAATACAGATTTCAGTTAGATGCACCCTAATTATCTCCCTCAGCTCCTGGCTGGGGGTTTTTTATTGGGTGAACGAACAAGGCTGTGGGAGGACGTGTTACTAGATAGCTAATTCTCTAACTATTTCCGCACAAATCTTAACAAATCGCACAAAAATTACCTAGACTAGAAATCATTGACTGTTGAATACTGGTTGATTGTATACTATACGATATACACAATCTCTGCCCCAAATCATGTACTCCTTGAAACTAGAACTAAAACTAAATAATCAGCAACGTTCTTTTCTCAATGGTTGTGCTGGGTTTTCTCGCTTTGTGTATAATTTTGGTCTTGACCTACTGACCCAATCATGGAATTTCCCAGACATTAAAAAAACTGACTCTCAACGATTA